>JAHEJN010000037.1 GCA_024638845.1 Acidimicrobiales bacterium
GACGGCCGAGCTCGGCGATCGGGTCGGCATGATCGTCGATCCGCACGTCGACCAGCCGGTCGACCAGCGGATCACCGGTGTCGTCGGGGCCGACCACGATCATCGAGGCCGACTGCCGGCCCCGGAGGTCGCCCCCCGCGACCTGGGCGGCGGTGAGCACCGCCAGCAGCCGGCGCGTGAGCGACGGATGGGAGGTGTCGGCTGCGGCCTCGACCATGGCCGGCACCACGGTGTCGTTGCTCAGGATGTTGCCTGCCACCACGAACCCGTCACCGATGTGATGGCCGGCCGACGCAATGCACTCCGACCCGGTGTGAGCCACACCACTCCCCCGTGCATCGATGACGATCACCTGGCGCAGCTCACGCTCGTCGTCGAGCTCGAGCGACGCGGCCAACGCTTCGGACGGTGCCGCACCGCCGAGCATGGCCGCCAGCGTGCGTTCGCCGTGGGCGGCCAGCAACGACGCCTGGGTGGCCACCGCTCCGACCCCCGGATGGATGTGGTGGATCACCCGGCCCACGGCGAAGGCCCGGCTCTGCACGGCCAGACCCAACTGCCCGGTGGTGGGGTCGTGGGCCACGATCGAGAACGTCACGTCGGTCTCCTGCGATTCGGTCGAGCACGCCAGCATTGCCCACAGCGGACGGGTCATGCCTGGTGGCGACGCTTCATCCCTGCTCGACACCGTCCAACCCCACCGGGCGTTCGTCGCTGAGCAGGTAGCGGGCGCCGCGGCCGAGGGCCGCGGCGGCGTCGTCGGGATTCCAGATGCCACACGTTTCGAGCGACAGGCAACCGCAGCCGATGCAGCTGTCGAGCTGGTCACGCAGGCGGGTGAGGACCGCGATCTGATCGTCGAGGCGAGGGCCCCATGAACTGGCCAGGCGGGCCCAGTCGGCCGCTGTCGGCGTGCGCTGGGCGGGCAGCGACGCGAGCGCGGCGCCGATCTCGTCGAGGCTCAGCCCTACCCGTTGCGCGGTACGGATGAAGCTCACTCGGCGCAACACGTCAGCTCGATAGCGGCGGTGGCCGGCGGGGGTTCGCTGCGACCGGATCAGCCCGGCGTCCTCGTAGAACCGCAGCGCCGACGTCGCGATACCGGCCCGCCGGGCCACCTCACCGATCGTCAACAGCCGCCGGCCGAGCCTGGGCGAGGGTCCGTTCATGATCTACCCCTTGACTTCAAGTTAACTTGAAGTCTTACGGTACACCCAGGAAACCCCGAAAGGAGCACAACATGCATCCGATCTACTACGCCGTCCTGGAGAAGTACCTGAGCCACGAACGTCGGCTCGAAGCCCGGCGACGCCGGCGCTCCCGCTAGGCCGATGAGCGCGTTGTAGCCGCCCACCCTCGACACGCTCTGGCGCCTTCTGATAGGAAATTCGGCAGGGGAGGGGGGCTCCAGCTCGTGGGGCCACCGTTCATTCACTTACTCGGGGAGAACGAACATGAGATCTGTACTCGCGTCGTTGGTGGTGTGCGTCTTGTTGGCAACGCTGGTGGCGGTCGCGCCCGGAGCATCTGCCGGCAAGACCGCATGCGAGAAGCGCAACAACAACACGATCAACAAACTGCTCGAATGCGTCACCGTCGACGGTGTCCGCAGCCATCAGGCCGCGTGGCAAGCCGCAGCCGACGCCAACGAGGGCATCCGGGCAGCCGGCTTCCCCGGCTACGACGCCAGCGTCGCCTACGTGGTGGAGACGTTGGAGGCCGCAGGCTACGACGTCGAGCTCGATCCGTTCGAGTTCACCTTCGTTCCCCCGGCAACCCTCCAGCAGATTGCGCCGATCGCGGGCACCTACGAAACCGGCGCGTTCACCGGTAGCGGGTTCGGCACACTCACCGGCCAGGTGATCCCCGTCGATCTGGCATTGGATCCTCCTCGAGCATCGACGAGCGGCTGCGAGGCCACCGACTTCGCCGGACTCGACTTCAGCGGCCCGGCCGACATCGCGCTCATCCAACGGGGAACGTGCTTCTTCTCGACCAAGGCGGTCAATGCCGAAGCCGCAGGGGCCGAGGCAGTGATCATCTTCAATCAGGGCAACTCGTCCACCCGTCTGGGCCTGATCGTGGGTAATGCCTCGACGCTGCCCGACGGTTCCCCGAGCAACCTGACCATTCCGGTCGTCGGCGCCAGCTTCGACCAGGGCGTCGCGCTCGCGCAGCCGGGCTCCCTGGCGTTCATCGACGTCGACCCGCCCGAGACCCGCATCAACAACAACGTCATCGCCGAACTGCCGGGCAAGAACGACGACAACGTCGTCATGGCCGGCGCCCACCTCGACTCGGTCCAGGCCGGCCCTGGCATCCAGGACAACGGGTCGGGCAGCGCCGCCATTCTGGAAACCGCCGTGCAGATGGCGAAGGTCAAGCCGGTGAACACGGTGCGGTTCGCCTGGTGGGGCGCAGAAGAGCTCGGTCTCGTCGGCTCCACCGCATATGTCGCCGATCGCACCCCGGAAGAGCTCGACGACATCGCCCTGTACCTGAACTTCGACATGATCGGCTCGCCGAACTTCGTCTACTTCATCTACGACGGTGATGACTCCGATGCCGTTGGTGCCGGCCCCGGTCCCGAGGGCTCGGCCCAGATCGAGGAGTTCTTCGAGAACTTCTATGAGGCGCGTGACCTGCCGTTCCTCGGCACCGACTTCTCCGGCCGGTCCGATTACGGGCCCTTCATCGCGGTCGGCATCCCCGCGGGCGGGCTGTTCACCGGTGCCGAGGTGGTCAAGACTCCCGAGCAGGCTGCGATCTGGGGCGGCACGGCAGGCGATCAGTACGACCCGTGCTACCACCTGGCGTGTGACACCTTCGACAACATCAGCCTCGAGGCGCTCTCGGTCAACTCCGACGCCGTTGCGGCCGCGGTGCTCAGCTACGGCATGAACACCGAGACGATCAACGGCGTGAAGGGCAAGGGCAACTTCCAGGCGCAGAACCAGGACTTCCTCCCGAACTCCTGACCTGATGGCCGATCGATGATCTTCGGGGGGCGGCGGTTCGTCGCCCCCCGAAGCATCCTGAGTCGGCCTGGAGTCACATGCGCTGGATCGACTGCCGCGCTCAGGCCGGCTGCTTCACGAGCCGGAGATACGGCAGGCGGGCCTCCCATCCGTTCGGGAACTTGTCGGCCGCAACCTCGTCGGACACCGACGGGACGATGATCACGTCGTCGCCCTGCCGCCAGTTGGCCGGCGTCGCCACCTGCTCGTTGACCGTGAGCTGGCACGAGTCGAGCAGCCGGAGCAGCTCGACGAAGTTGCGGCCCGTCGTCATCGGGTAGGTGAGCGTCGCCTTGATCTGCTTGTCCGGCCCGATGATGAACACCGAGCGCGCCGTCGCGTTGTCGCCCGCCGTGCGGCCCTCAGCGGTGTCGTTGGTGTCGGCCGGCAGCATGTCGTACAACTTGACGACCTCGAGCCGCGGGTCGCCGATGAGCGGGTAGCCCACGGCATGGCCGGTCGCAGCCTCGATGTCCCGCGACCATCTCTCGTGGTCGGACACGCCGTCGACGCTGATCCCGATGATCTTGCAGTTGCGGTCGGCGAATTCGCCGGCCAGGGCGGCGACGGCCCCGAGCTCGGTGGTGCAGACCGGAGTGAAGTCCTTCGGATGGGAGAAGAACAGCGCCCAGCTGTCGCCGAGCCATTCGTGGAAGTGGATCTCGCCCTCCGTCGTGTCGGCGACGAAATCGGGGGCCTGGTCGTTGATGCGAAGTGTCATGTTCTCGCCTTTCTGTCCATGGGTGATGCGACCGGTGAGGCTGACTCGTCGGTCACGGTCTCGGTTGTCGCGCCGACCGGTTCCGAGGCGGTGTAAATCCGGCGTACGCCGTGGGATCAGTTGTTGCGAGCCGGCGCCACCGGGGCGATGGCGGCGGCATCGTGGGCGGCGTCGACCGCGTCGTCGAGCGTCATGGCCGCACCGGCCGCCAACGCATCAGCGAGCTCGGCGGGCGAGAGTGTCGCCGCGAGCTGCCGATGGATCTCGGCGACGCTGTCCCGCTCGACCTCGGGCGCCATCGACCCGGTCTCGGATCGGATCGCGTCGGCGCGGCCGAGCACTGTCGCGGCGGCGACGCCTTGATTCGTGTCGGCCAGGGTCCCGGCCAACCCCTCCAGCGCTTCCGCCATGCCGGAACGGTCGCCGAGCGAGTGACGGCGGTCGAGGCATTGCAGATACAGGATCGAGGCATGGTGCGCATCGTCGCGGCGCGCCAGATCGGCCAGGTTCTTCATCGCCGATGCGGTGCATCGTCGGTCTCCGATGTCGGTGAGCGCCTCGTAGGCCGCGGTGTAGAGCGACCCGGCCGCCTGCGGGTCGTCTGCGAGCCGGGCGATGTCGCCGAGCGTCATCCGCACGTGGGCGACCGCCGACCGGTCGGCGAGGCGGACGAATTCGGCGAGCGCTCGTTCACAACGATCGCGCGCGTCCTCCAGCTCTCCCCGATGGCGAGCCGTCACCCCGAGCAGCCACAGCGCCTTGGCGGCGGTGAACTCCATGGCGTGCCGGCGCGCCCACCGAAGAACCTCTCCGAAGCCCTGTTCGGCAAGCTCATGGTCGCCCTGGGCGAGACGGACGGAGCCGAGCGAGAGACCACCTGTGGCCCAACGGGTCGGGTCGGCGACGGCGAACGAGCGCAGCGCCTCTTCCATCAGATCGACGGCGAGGGCATAGCGGCCACCGTTGCCGAGCGCACGTCCCTTGGCGAACTTCGCACGCATCGCCGCCAAGTCGTTTCCGAGGAACTCGAACGTGACCGACGCTTCGGTTGCCTCTCGCGCCGCGATGACCGCCTCGCCGTGCTCGGTGCGCAGCTCGGCCGCACAGCACAGGATCTTCGCCCGAGGCTCGGGTTCGAGGGCGCTGACGTCGAGGAGCTGCTCGGCGTATCGGAGGCCCTCGATCACTCGATCGGTCCGTGCCCAGTAGCGGGACAGTGCGAACACCATCTGACCGCCCAGCTCGGGATCGTGCTCGACGGCGTACTCCAACGCCGCCCGGATGTTGTGGTAGTCGACACCGATCGGGAGGTGCCAGGCGTCGCCATCGCTCGGCCGTGTCTCGCCGGCGGGCTCGGCCAGCTCGGCGAACCGGTGAGCGTGCGCCTCACGGCATGCGAGATCGTCGGGTCGGCCCGACAGGATCTCACGGCCATAGGCGCGCAGCGTGTCGAGCAGCCGATACCGCGCGGTGCCGGCGAGATCCTCGGCGCGGACAACCATCGACCGCCGGACGAGACTCGACAACAGACTGACGATCTCGGCGTCGGTGATCGTGTCGATCGCGCCGACCGAGGCCGCCGCCGGCAGGTCGAAGCTGCCGGGGAAGACCGAGAGGCGCTCGAACAGCAGGCGCTCGGAGGGCGTGAGGAGCCCGTGGCTCCAGTCGATCGCCGCGCGCAGGGTGGACTGGCGCGCTGGCCGCCCGCCGGCCGAGTCGAGGAGTGCGAATCGGTCGTCGAGGCGGGCGGCGATGTCGGCCGCGCTCATCGCCGGGACCAGGGCAGCAGCCAGCTCGAGCGCCAGCGGCATGCCGTCGAGACGGGTGCAGATGTCGACGACCGCCGCTCGGTTGCGATCGTCGAGGACGAACGACGGGTCTGCCTCGCGAGCGCGTGTGAGGAAGAGCTGTACCGCCTCGGACTCGTCGACGCCCATGGTGGTGCTGGCGGGAAGCCCCAGCGGCAGGACGGGACGGACCTGCTCACCGGTGAGTCCGAGCGGCTCACGACTGCTGGCGAGGATCGTGAGATCGGGGCAGTTCGCCAGCAGGTTCGAAGCGAGGTCGGCGACGGCGATGCGTACGTGCTCGCAGTTGTCGAGGACGAGCAGCGCGGCCCGGCTGCCGAACGATTCCTGGAGGAGCACCGCGGCCTCGGTGTCGGGCTGGTCGGGCAGACCGACCGCCGACGCCACCACCGGGATCACCAGATCGGGCGTGTTGATCGACGACAGATCGGCGAAGACCGCTACGACCTCGGGCTGCCCTGGCCGCGCCGCCACCACCTCGAGGGCGACACGGGTCTTGCCCGATCCCCCAGCCCCCGTCAGGGTGACGAGCCGGGCGTCGGCGAGGTCGCGCAGCAGGCGCTCGATCAGCCGTGACCGGCCGACGAACGAGCTGACCGGGATCGGCATCCTTCCCGGTGGTGATGCGATGGCCGAGCTCGCCGTCGGCTCGGCGTTGCCGTCGAGAATCTGACGTTCGACCTCTCGGAGCCGCGATGACGGCTCGAGGCCGAGCTCGTCGGCCAGGTTCCGTCGCAGCCGCTGGAACGCGCCCAGCGCGTCACCGCGGCGCCCGGTCTGTCCGCAGGCGAGCATCAACTG
Source organism: Acidimicrobiales bacterium (assembly GCA_024638845.1). GTDB lineage: Bacteria > Actinomycetota > Acidimicrobiia > Acidimicrobiales > JAHEJN01 > JAHEJN01. Next base: position 6,348 of record JAHEJN010000037.1, read on the forward strand.
CGCGCACGTCTCCTCCCGCAGCGGGTGTTCGAGCAAGAGCTGCTCCAGCTCGGGGAGCGCGTCAGCGGCGCGCCCCAGCGTCACCATCAGCCCGAGGCGTCGCTCGTTCGCCGAGAGCCGGAGCTCTTCCAACCGTTGTGCGGTCGGCTGGGCCCATTCGAGATCGGCGAACCCGTCGAGGGCTGCGCCTCGCCAGAGCGCCTCGCCTTCGGTCAGCACGTCGACCGCCTCCGGTCCGGGCAGCCGGCGAGCTTCGACCACGAGCGCCTCGAAGCGCTGCGAGTCGACCGCCGCCGGCGGCAGGCGAAGGACGTAACCGGCTCCGTCGGTGGCCAACCAGCTGTCGACCCCGGTTCCGAGGGCCCGTCGCAGCTCGGAGACGTACTTGTGCACGGTTTTGGTCGCCGACGGCGGTGGTGACGGACCCCAGAGGTGGTCCACGAGCGTCTCGGTGGAGATTCTTCGTCCGAGGCCCAACACGAGGTCGACAAGCAGCTTCCGGTGACGCCGACCGGTGAGCGCCACGACTGCTCCGGCCCGGCGCACCTCGAGCGGGCCGAGGATCGAGACCTCGATGGCGGGATCGGGTTCCGACTCGCTGCTCCGACGATCAACCACGCGTCTACCGGTTCTCTGCGGCTTCGGAACCACCGTACGCGAAAACGGCTGACGACGAGAGCGGCCACCCGACCGATCGGTGGCCCCGAACCGAGAGGAAGCAAGCCATGAGGAACAGAATCAAGCAGCAGATTGGCGTGGCGGTGATCGCCACGGTCGCCGCGCTGGGAGCGACCGCCGGATCAGTCGCGGCGTTCGAACCCCCGGCCGATCCGAACGACAACTTCACCTGCAATGGTGGGCCCGTTGCCGGTCATCCGGGTCACAAGGGGCTGGCGCGGGCGATGACCCGTGCCGCCTCGCCCACCGCGTGGAACGCGGCCTTCAACGCGGGCCCGGTGGGCAACTGCTGACGGGAGCAGTCCGGCGAGGTCGGCCCGCATCACCCCGCCCCGCCGGATGGTCACGGCACCGGTCAATCTGCAGGATCGACCGTGGAGTCGTAGACCCATTCCTCGTACGCCCGGTTCACGGCCGAGACATGGTGACCGATGATGCTCGGCACCTCATCGGGGTGGAGCTGCTCGACGGCGCCGACGACCCGGTCGAAGAGCTCACGACGGGTCTTGAGGATCACCAAGACCTCCTGGTCGAGCTCGATGGTCCCCTTCCACCAGTAGCGGCTCTCGATCGGCGACAACGTGTTCGAGCAGGCCGCGAGTCTGGACGCGACGAGCTGCTCGGCGATGTGCCTGGCCGTCTCTGCATCCGGGCAGTTGACGTGCACCTCGGTGATCCCCCGCGATCCACCCATGGTTCGAAGATAGTCGCAGCCGTGGGCGCGGCCCCGGCCACGCCCGATGGGCTACGGCGTGACCTTCACGACGGCGCCGTTGCCGAACACACCGGTGGTGGCGTAGATCGTTCCGTCAGGGCCGATCTCGATGGCGCCGGGAGAGTCCGCGAACACCGAGTCGGTGACGACACCTCCGACGATCGTGCTGATCTGGAATCCGAACAGCTCGGCGACGTAGATCGTGCCATCGCGGGCGACGGCGATGTCGACCGGACCGGCCAGACCGGTGGCGACCTGTTCGATCGCACCGTTCGACGGGTTCACCTTCCACACCGAGCCGGCGCCGAGGGTCTCGGGGAAGCCGGGCAACGTCGACACGTAGTAGTAGCCGTCGGAGCCGACCTCGACGTCGGTGGGAACCGGCTCACCGAGATACGTCTCACCGAGGCACGCCGAGATGTCGAGACCCTCGTCGGCGACCGAGTCGACGGCATCTTGTCCGATGACCTGTTCGACCGGAGGCAGCACCGCCACCGTCGATACCCGTCCGTTGGCGCGCACCCGGAAGATCGCGTTCGCGGCGGCGTCAGCCACGACGTAGCCGCCCGGAACGATCGCCACGGCATACGGGTGCGACTCGACGATGCCGGAGTAGACCGGCGGGAAGAACGGCTCGATCTGCGCCACGCACTCGTCCGACGGATCGACGAGACCGTACTCGTTGACCGAGTCCGGGTTGTTGGCCGCCTCGAAGGCCTGGGTGGACGCAACCTGTGACGTCTTGCCGTTCGGCCGGACCCGCCCCAGGATCGCGTCGAGCGGCGGTGCCTCCTCGCCGGCTTCACCGTCGAAGAGCGTCTGGGTGAACACGACCGTGCCCTTGCCCAAGGCATCGACCCCGGCCAGTTCCTCGCCGGGGGCATCGACCAGCACTGTCGTGCGGCCCCGCTTGTCGATCGAGGTGAGGCGCCCGCCGAACGCCTCGGTCACGTAGACGGTTCCATCGGTGCCGACGGCCAGGCCGAGGGGCCCGGCGAGCCCATCGACGATCGGATCCCCGACCCCGAGGGCCGAAGCCGGGCCAACGGGAATAGCCAGCGCGAACACGGCAGCGACAACTGCCGCCCGTCCCGCCGAAGCGACGAATCGAGCCATCTGCGCCCCCTGACATGTCCGGATCCCCCACGAGATCCATCACTCGAAATCTGGCAGATTCCAGCGTCTCGATCAACAGATTTGATGCCGGGCGCGAGGTCGACTCATCGGGCGCCCAACGTGGCGAGGGCGGCTTCGAGCTGGGCCCGTAGCTCCGGATCGGTGAGCTCGCCGGTCGACAGATCGAAGTTCTTGCTGAAGTGCGGTATCGAGACGCTCGCCCTGAGGTCGGCGCCGACATAGGGCGCGGTCGACGTGGCCGTGTCGAGCACCCGGCGACCTCCGCGTGAGCCGTTCGATGTCGACAGCATCACCGTGGGCTTGTCCTGGTAGACCCGGCGGTCGATGCGCGACGCCCAGTCGTAGAGGTTCTTGAAGGCCGCAGTGTACGAGGCGTTGTGTTCGGCGAAGGAGACGAGCACTGCATCGGCGGCGCCGATCTTGTCGAAGAACCGTTGTGCCGCTTCGGCGATGCCGCCCTCGTCCTGTCGATCGATGCTGTACAGCGGGGGCTCGTAGTCGTTGAGGTCGATGATCTCGACGTGGGCGTCGGCGACAAGACCGGCCTCGAGCAGCCGGGCGGCGTGGGTGACCAGTGCCTTGTTGATCGACGACCGGCTCGTGGTCGCCGCGAACGCGAGGATGTTCATGGCGGTTCGACCCTATCGATCTTCGTCATCGGGCTCAGCGGCGGCCGATGAGGTCGGCGGCGGCGGTGTGGCCGACCCGGCAGGCGGGCGCGGGATCGATCCGCCAGGCGCCGGTCGTCAGGAAGCCGGCGGCGAACGCATCGCCGGCACCGGTCGAGTCCGGGACCCGGTCGAGCGCGATGGCCGGTATCTCGATCGGGTGCTGCGATGGGCGGTGGACGATCACGGGGAGCCGACCGCGTTTGACGACGGTGATCGCCGATCCGACCGCCGCGGTGATGTCGAGTGCCTCGGACTCGTCCTCGTTGGCGAAGACCACCGCCGGTGCGGCTCGCTCGATGATCGCTCGCGCCCCCGCCGGAGCGATCTCGTCGATCAATGCGACCGACGAGACATCGATCGAGACGGCGACATCTCGTTCATGCGCCCAACCGATGACGATCGTCGCCGTCTCGGCGAGTGGCGGATCGACGAGGGAGTAGAGCGGAACGTGCAACACGTCGATGTCGTCGAGCCACGAAGGGTCGGGCCGATCGAGGTGAACCGCGGCGCCGCGGTCGGTGAGCATCGAGCGTTCGCCGTCGTGGTCGACGAGAACCACGACGGCGCCTGTCGTGCCGGCGCTTCGAACCTGCGAAGTGTCCACCCCCGCCGTTGCGAGGTCGGCTATCAGCCCCCGGCCGATTGCGTCATCGCCGACCTGGCCGAGGAACCGGCTCGGGTGGCCCCGGCGAGCTGCGATCTCAGCCACCGTCGCGGCGCTCCCGCCTCGCCGTCGGGTGATGTGCGCCGCCGTGTCGGTGGCCGAGCGAATCGGTTCTGCGAGTCGAACGATGATGTCTTCGACGAGGTCGCCCAGGGTTGCCAGCATGCGGCGACCATAGGCCGAGCCGTGAGAATCGTCCGCCGCCCATCGATGGCTGGCCTTCGACTCACCAGCGCTCGCCCGGCGCGGTCGCGGCCGTGACGATGTCGTCTTCGGACACGAGCACGAGGGTCGCCGCCGCACCGAGGGGCACGAAGCTGTCGCGTGCGGCGACCCGGCGCATGGCACCACGGAAGCCACCCTCGACCAGGGCTGCGATGATCCCCTCCCCCATACCCCCGCTGTGCCGGGTCTCGTCGACCACGAGCACGCGACCGGTCGCGCTCGCCTCGCGGAGCAGATCGTCGACCGGCAGTGGAGCGAGCCATCGCAGATCGACCACCCGCGCCCGGATTCCATGCGCGTCGGCCAGTCGCCGCGCCGCCCGCAGGCTGAGGTAGAGCCCGTTGGCCCAGGACACGATGGTGAGGTCGGATCCGGTTTCGTGGACGCGCGCCCGCCCGATGGGCACGTGGGCGCCGTCGTCGGGCGGGGCCAGCCACCTCCCATCGCCTTCAGAGTGGAGGTCGGTGGTGTGATAGAGCGCGATGGGCTCGACGAACACGCAGACGGCACCGTCGGTCCCGGCGGCGGCGGCGCAGGTTCGCAGCATGGGGCCCGCATCGGAAGGATGAGCGGGCGAGGCGATGACGATCCCGGGTATGTCGCGCAGCACGGCGATGGCGTTGTCGTTGTGGAAGTGGCCGCCGAAGCCCTTCTGGTAGCCGTAGCCGGCGATTCGGACCACCATCGGATTGCGGTACCGCCGCTCGGAGAAGAAGCCGAGGGTGGCGGCTTCGCCCCGCAGCTGATCCTCGGCGTTGTGCAGGTACGCGAGGTACTGGATCTCGGGGATGGGGAGCAACCCGTTGATGCCGGCACCGAGGGCGAGACCGAGGACCGACTGCTCGTCGAGAATGGTGTCGAACACCCGGTCGACACCGAATCGGCTCTGCAGGCCGCGGGTGACGCCGTAGACCCCGCCCTTGCGGCCGACGTCCTCGCCGAATACGAGGGCGCCGGGTCGAGTGCTGAGCACGCCGACCAGGGCGGCGTTCAGGGACTGGGCCAGGGTTTGGCGGTCGGGGGCGGAGCCGTCGGACGCGGGCACGGCCATGGCGGCGGCCGAGCGCTGGATCGCGTCGGCGCGGGGCGGGGCGAGTGGCGCCATGACCGACGCCGCCGAGGTGTGCTCGGGCTCGTCGAGCACGTCGAGCGCGCGCGCCCGGATGGTCATCCGCTGCTCGAGGTACCAGTCGACCAGTTCGTCCGAGGAGCTGTCGCCCGACTCGACGAGCAGCCGGGCCGTGGCCAGGATGGGATCGCGTGCGATGTCGGCGCGGAGGTCGGCCGGTGGGCGGTAGGCCGATTCGACATCGGTGCCGGCATGACCGAGGAACCGGACGGTTCGCAGATGCAGCAGCGCGGGGCAGCGCTCGTTTCGCACCCGGTCGACGAGCGAGCGGGCTGTGGCGTACACACCCGCAGGATCGTCACCGTCGCAGTGGGCGACCAGCAGGTCCGACCGACCGTCGACCGCACGGTCGACCCATCCCTGCGGACTCGGCACGCTGATGCCCAGACCGTTGTCCTCGCACAAGAACACGATCGGGACCCTCGCTCCGGCATGGGCGGTGAGCGACGCCCAGTTGAGGGCGCCCTGCGCGGTCGAGTGGTTGAGCGACGCGTCGCCGAAGCTGCACACCACGATCGAATCGGCGGGGAAGGTCGGCTCGACTCCTTGCGCCAGATGCTCGAAGCTGCGGGCCAGGCCGACGGCGCGCGGCAGGTGCGAGGCGATGGTGGAGGTCTGGGGAATGACGGCGAGGTCGTGGTGGCCGAACACCTTGTGCCGGCCGCCCGACATCGGTTCGGTGGTGCGGGCGAGCATGCCGCGGAGCACATCGCCCACGGCGTCGTGGCCTGGCACCTGCGAGGCACGAGCGACGTAGAAGCCGCCCGACCGGTAGTGCAGGAGCGCCGGATCGGTCGGTCGGAGCGCCAGCGCCACCGCAGCGTTCGACTCGTGACCGGCCGAGCCGATGGTGTAGTAGCCGGCACCTTGCGTGGATCGCAGCCAGCGAGCGGTGTGGTCGAGGAGACGGCTGGTGACCTGCGCCTCGAAACACTCCGCGGCGACCAGCGGGTCGAGCCGGGTCTCGGTTTCCATTGCCGGCGCCAGCGCGTCGATGCCGGTGAGCAACGCCTCCTCGAGCGAATCGAGGTCGTCGGGAAGAGCCGCGCTCACCCGTCGGCTCCGAGGAAAACGTCGTTCGCCGCCCACAGCGCCTCGAGCCGGTCGAACCGCTCGGGCAAGGTGTTGCGGAGTTGGTGGGCAACTTCGGCGACCAGGGCTTCGCAGATGGCGACCGCCCCGAGGCTGCTGTCGAAGGGGCCGATGGCGGGTACGTCGATCTCGCACCAGTGATCGGCGAGGCCAGCGATGGGCGACAGTGCACTGTCGGTGACGGCGACGACCCGAGCCCCGGCTGCCGCGAGCGAGCGCGTGGCACGCACCACGTCGTGCTCGTACCGCTTGAAGTCGACGGCTACCACCACGTCGCCCGCACCGGCATCGGCGATCCGACCGGCCACGGCTCCGCTGGCACCGGAGAGCTGGCGGACGTCCGGGCGGAGCGCGCCGAGACCGACGAGCAGCACCTCCCCGGGGGCAGGCGATGTCGCGGAGGCGACGATCCAGATCCGACCCGGCGACTCGACGACGAGCGTCGCCATGGCTTCGAGCAGATCCGAGCCGAGTGAGTCGAAGGCAGCTTCGATCGTGTGAAGGGCCGTGGCGCGGGCCCGATCGAACACCGCCGTCCCGTCGGATTGTCGAATGCGGTCGGTCGGTCGTCGCAACTGGGCGGCCAGCGCGGCTCGGGCTCGATCTTGCAGCGCGCCGTAGCCGTCGAAGCCGAGCTTGTTGGCGAAGCGGACCACGGTCGGGCCGCTGGCGTCGACACGACGGGCGACGTCGGCAACGGTGCCGAATGCGACCACGGTGGGATCTTCGAGGATGACCGCAGCCAACCGCCGCTCGGTGGGAGTGAGCTCGTCGCCCGCACCGGCGACGAGCTGGGCGAGCGTGGGCTCTACGGCGACCATGCAGCAGATGTTACATGCGGTGATATGCGATGTAATGTCTGGAACATGGCTCATGAGCAGATCCTGACCGCCGCCGGGCTCTCCGGTGAAACACTGCATGGCGGCACGCTTGCGGTCACCACACCCATCGACGGCCGCGAGATCGCGCGGGTGCACCAGCACACCGCCGCCGAGATGGACGCCATGATCGACGCCGCCCGCGACGCGTTCGAGTCATGGCGCACGGTGCCGGCACCGCGCCGAGGCGAGCTGGTGCGCCTGATCGGCGAGGAGCTGCGGGCCTCCAAGGAACAGCTGGGTGCGCTGGTGTCGCTCGAGTGCGGAAAGATCGTCCAGGAGGGCATGGGCGAGGTGCAGGAGATGATCGACATCTGCGACTTCGCCGTCGGGGTGTCGCGTCAGCTGCACGGCCTCACCATCGCCTCGGAGCGACCAGGGCACGTGATGCGGGAGACCTGGCATCCCCTCGGTGTCTGCGGCGTGATCTCGGCGTTCAACTTCCCCGTCGCCGTGTGGTCCTGGAATGCCGCCCTGGCGCTGGTGTGCGGCGACCCGGTCATCTGGAAGCCGTCCGAGAAGACACCGCTCACCGCTCTCGCCACCCAGGGGATCGTCGAGCGGGCCCTCGCCCGCTTCGGCGACGCGCCCCCCGCGCTCAGCCAAGTCGCGATCGGTGGTGCCGAGCTGGGCGCGGCGCTCACCGCGAGCCCGCACGTCGCGTTGGTATCGGCGACGGGGTCGACCCGCATGGGTCGGGCCGTCGCCTCCGCCATGGCCGAACGGCTCGGGCGCACCATTCTCGAGCTCGGTGGGAACAACGCCATGATCGTGACCCCGTCGGCCGACCTCGACCTGGCCACCCGGGCCATCGTGTTCTCCGCGGTGGGAACTGCCGGACAGCGGTGCACGTCGCTGCGACGGCTCATCGTGCACGACGACGTCTTCGACGACCTGCTCCCGCGGCTGCGGTCGGTGTACGACGGCCTTCCCATCGGCGACCCGCTCACCGAGGGCGTGCTCGTCGGTCCCCTCATCGACGAGCGGGCCTTCGTGGCGATGCAGAACGCGCTCGAGCGGAGTCGGGCCGATGGTGGCGAGGTGTTCGGTGGCGACCGGACCCTGGCCGACGAGCATCCCGACGCCTACTACGTGCGACCGGCGATCGTCGAGATGCCCGAGCAGACCGAGCTCGTGCGCGAGGAGACGTTCGCGCCGCTGCTGTACGCCATGCGCTACCGCGAGCTGCCCGACGCGATCGCCATGCACAACGACGTACCGCAGGGATTGTCGTCGTGCATCTTCTCCACCGACGTGCGCGAGACCGAGGCGTTCCTGTCCGCCACGGGATCCGACTGCGGTATCGCCAACGTCAACATCGGTCCGTCGGGCGCCGAGATCGGCGGTGCCTTCGGCGGCGAGAAGGACACCGGCGGTGGCCGCGAGTCCGGAGCCGACGCATGGCGGGGCTACATGCGTCGCCAGACCAACACCGTCAACTACTCACGAGAGCTGCCCCTGGCCCAGGGCATCAGCTTCGAGATCTGAGCCGGGCGATGACCTTCGAACGCATCGCCGTACTCGGCCTCGGCAAGGTGGGCCTCCTCGCCGCCACCCTTCTGCACGAGTCCGGCTTCGAGGTCACCGGTGTCGACGTCCGTCGACCCAACCATGACATGCCCCATGCGTTCTTGGACACCGATGTCACCTCGCGGCGGGCGCTGGCCGAGCTGCTCGGTGAGGTCGACGCCGTGCTCTCGTGCCTCCCGTACCACCGCAACGTCGATGTGGCCGAGTGCGCCCACGCCGCGGGCATCCACTACTTCGACCTCACCGAGGACGTGCCGACCACGACGCGAATCCGGGAGCTGGCCGACACGGCCACCGGCGTGATGATCCCGCAATGTGGGCTCGCGCCGGGCTTCGTGGGCATCGTCGCATCGACCCAGGCCGAGACCTTCGAGCAGTGCCGCTCGATCCGCATGCGGGTGGGGGCGCTGCCCCATCACCCCACCGGCCTGCTCGCCTACGCGTTCAACTGGTCACCCGAAGGAGTGGTGAACGAGTACCTCAACGACTGCGAAGTGATCGAGGAGGGCGTGCACAAATGGGTGTCGCCCATGGAGTGGCTCGAGACGATCTACGTGGCCGGCACCAAGCTCGAGGCGTTCACCACGTCGGGCGGGCTGGGCACCATGTGCGAGACCTACCTCGGCCGGGTCGACAACATCGACTACAAGACCATGCGCTACCCCGGCCACATGCAGCTGATGAACTTCTTCTTCCACGAGCTGCTCATGCGCGAGCGCCGGGAGCTGGCCGGCGAGATCCTCACCCATGCGAAGCCGCCGGTCGACGAAGACGTGGTGTACGTGCACGTGGCGTCGGAGGGCATCATCGACGGCCAGTTGAAGCGGCTCGAGTTCGTGCGAGCGTTCCAGCCCCGCGACATTGCGGGTCGCCGCCGCACCGCCATCGCCTGGACCACGGCGGGTTCGGTGGCGTCGGTGATCGAGATGGTGCGCGACGGCGTGATCGCCGGCCCGGGTTTCGTGAAGCAGGAAGAGATCTCGTTCACCGACTTCCGCGCCACCGCCAACGGCGCCCGCTTCGCCCAGACCCCGCCCTGAGGCACGGGCCCAAGCGGGTGTCAGCGGCTGCCGGGCTCAAAGGCGAAGCCGCGGATCACGGGCGACGGCCGACCTGCATGGCCTAGTGTCGAGCGGTTGGAGGAGGAGCGTTGGAGCACTGGACCGACTTCGGGATCCGACATCGACCGCCGACGTCGGCCCGCATCCGAGTCGAGCAGATCCCGCTCGTGCTGCAACCCCTTCTCGACGAGCGGACGGTCCTCCTGAACGATCCGTTGACCGGCATCACGACCGACGGATCGGTCAGGACCGGCCTCTTCCCGCTTCGGACAACGGGGGTCAGCACCGCCCCCATCGCCGAGGCAGCGCAAGCCTTCGTCGCCGACCTCACCCCAGAGCAGCGAAGCCGAGCTCAGTTCCCGATCGACTCGCAGGAGTGGCGGAGCTGGCTCAACATCGCCCCCAACTTCTTCCGTCACGGCGTGATGCTCGAAGACCTGTCGCCCGGCACCCGTGAGCTCGCCCTCGACCTTCTCCGAGCCACATTGTCAGCCCGCGGCTTCGACCAGGCCCGCGCCATCATGGCGATCAACGAGCTGATCGCCGAGCTGTCGGGGACACCGGAGACCTACGGCGAGTGGCCGTACTTCATGTCGATCTTCGCCGACCCGGGCACCGGCGAACCCTGGGGCTGGCAGATCGATGGCCACCACCTCAACGTCAACTGCATCGTCGTGGGCGATCAACTGGTGCTCACCCCGACGTTCATGGGTACCGAACCCCGCACCGTCAGCGAGGGCCCGTTGGCCGGAACCGAGCTGTTCGCCATCGAGGAATCGGCGGGACTGGCGATGATCCGCTCGCTCGACGACACCCAGGCCGCCCAGGCGATCCTTCGGCCCTCGATTCATCCCGATGATCTTCCGCCCGAGCTCAACCACTACTTCGACGGACGAATGCAGGGTGGCGCATTCAACGACAACGCCATCGTCCCCTACGACGGCATCAACGGTGCCGAGCTCAGCGACGCGCAACGTCGTCTCCTGCGTTCGCTCATCGGCAGCTATGTCGGCTGGACCAACGACCGCCACGCCGAGGTCAAGATGAACGAGGTCGAGGGCCATCTCGACGAGACCTGGTTCTCGTGGTACGGCGCCACCGGTGACACCTCGACCTTCTACTACCGCATCCACAGCCCCGTCGTACTCATCGAGTTCGACCATCATCCCGGGGTCGTGTTCGACAACGACGTCCCGTCGCGCCATCACGTGCACACCCTGGTTCGCACGCCCAATGGCGGCGACTACGGCGCCGACCTGCTCCGTCAGCACCACGAGCGGTATGACCATTCCCACGGCCATCACGAACCCCGAGGGTCGTGAGTCGGCCGGAGATCAGCGGGCGTCGATCGCCACTTCGAGCTCGACGATCGTGCTTCCTTCCCAGTCACGGCCGACGAAGCGCACCGTGACGGAGTCGCCCCCGTCGTCGAGGAACTCGAGCACGCCGTATTGGCCCGAGCCCGGATAGGCGCCGTGGCTGTAGGGGCCGCCCTTCACGTTGCCCGGGCGGTCGAGCGCCGCGGCATGGAACACCGGGAAGCCACCTCCGCCCGTCGATGAGTAGTCGCTGTTCGTGCCGTCGTCGACCGCGATCATGTGCGCATCGCCGCTGACCATCACGAGGTTGTCGATGCCCGCCGACGCGATCGCCTCGGCGATCAGCGCCCGCTCGTCGGCAACCCCGGCCCATCCGTCGGCGCCGGGGTTCGCCTCGCCGATCCACGGCAGCGAGCTGACCCACACCACCACGGCGTGGGTCTCACTCGACGACCGCAGCTCGCCGAGCAACCAGTCGAGCTGGGTCGCGCCGAGCATCGTGTCGTCGGTGCGCTCGGAACGGTCGTCGGTGACCACGAACCGGACGCGCCCGATGGTGAACGCCTGGTAGATGGCGGCATCTCCCGGCGGCACCTCGTAGTGCGGGACGGCCCGCCGGTAGGCCTCACGCACCGCGCTGCGTCCGGGTGCACTGGCGTCGGCGTCGTTGGGGCCGTAGTCGTGATCGTCCCACACGTAGGCCGTCGGAACGGCCCTCGCCAGCGCACCCTGAGCGGGGGTGGTGAGCGCCCGCCGATAGGCGTCGATGAACGCGGCCGGATCGGTGCTCTGGAGATTCTCGTAGTGCATGTCGCCGACGGCGAGGTGCACGAGGGGATCCTCGCTGCGAATCGCGTCGAACACCGCGCCGTTCGACCCGGTCAACGCGCAGGAGCTTGCGGTGACGGTGAACGAGAACGGGGCATCGACGGGCGTACGGAACGCGCCGAACCCCCGCCCGTTGTCGGGTGCGCCGTCGACGACCAGCCGGTAGTCGTAGGCGGTGTCGGGTTGCAGGCCGGTGAGGTCGAACCGGACCAGTCCGTAGTCATCGGGCGCGGTGGGCTCGGTGAGCGTGGCGCCCGTATCCGCGGCCGCGCTCAGCTCGAGCTGCACGGTGTCGACGCGGCCGGCCAGCTGAGCCGTGACCACCGCGTGGCGCGGCTGAAGTCCGCCGGCCCACACCCAGTCGACCCGGTCACCATCGATGGCGGTCGTCGTGCTCTCGGGGTGGGTGGGACCGAAGAAGTGGTCATAGACCGTGGTGGCGCCGGCCCACGTGCCGCCCAGTAGCAACGCCGTGAACAGCGCGAGCCCGACGATCTCGTGGGGCAGGCGCCGGTGCTGCCAGCTCAACCACACGAGCACGGCCGGCACCATGAGCGCGGCGGCGAGGGCCACCGCGACCAGGGGCCGGTACTCGACCGCGGCGAAGATGCCGGCGCCGGTTGCCGCCAACGCCAGCAGCACTGCGCCGGCAGCCTGCCAGCGCCAGGCCACCAATGCGCCGATCGAGACCAACGCGGCCAGGCCGAGCTGGACGGTGAACTGCACATCACGACCGAACGTGTAGCCGCCGGTCTCGACCGGGAGGTCGATGGTGAAGGTGACGAACGTGAGTCCGGTCGCCGCTGCGGCTGCGGCGAGCCGGGACGCGACACGCAGGGCTTGGTGCGCGGTGGGGTGGATCGGAACCGCCCCGAGCAACGGGCCGGCGTGCGGGTCGGCGGACCATGGACAGTGGTGACACCTGCCGTGTGAGCGTCGGTTCTCGATCGCCCACTCCGCGCCCAGCACCAGCGCCAGGCCGAGCAGTGCCCCACCCACCACATCGCTCGGCCAGTGCGCTCCATTGGCCACCCGATGCGACGCGCTCGCCAGTACCGCCACGGTCAACAGGAGCCGGGCCGGTCGGATGATCCAGAAGCGATCGGAGAGCACGGCGATCGCAACGGGAAGCAGGCCGGCGACGATGACGAGCAACATGATGTGCCCGCTCGGGAATGAGTCGAGCTGGCCGGCCAGATCACCGGCTTCGGGCCGGGGTCGCGCGACGAGCGGCCGCAGTGTGACGCTGACGAACAGGGCTACGGCGGTCGCCATGGTGATGGTCGCAGCGAGAACTCGGCACCTCAGCGCGGCCAGACCACCGAGCAGTGCGACCCCGATGGCCACCGAAGTGCGGCCGAGAGGATCGAGGAACGCGAGGTCGGCCAGTGGGTCGTGGCGGGCGAACCAGTCGGCGATCTCCTCGTCGAGCGACGCGATCACGTCGGGCGACCACGCCACGACGAGGCTCACGACCGCGGCCATGGCGACCGTCCAGAACAAGGCGGCCGTCAGGCGCCACGACGGATGCCCGACGTCCTCGGCGTCGAGTCCGGTTCCGAGTGGCGAGCCGAGCAGTACGCCGCGAGCCCATGCCGGAGGCCGCGGCCAGGTGAGCGCAACGACGAGTGCAGTGATGCCGTAGGCCGACGTGACCACCACGACGATCGCGGCCAGCGACAGGAGCCAGGCGATGTCTCCGACATACCCCGCAGGCCGGAAGAAGTTCGCGATCGAACCGATAGCCACGTAGGCGGCGGTGGCCAGGAGCGTCAGGGCGATCATGATGTACACCGGGCGGGGCCGGAGTCCCGGAGCGACCGACGTCGGCCGATCGAGGAGCTCGTCGACGGTGGCTGCCGCCGTGACCCGCGCCCGGCGGTCACGTGCGTCGTCGGCTCGGGCCCGGACGATCTCGACTGCTTCGCTCACCACCCAGAACAGGAGGCCGACGCTCATCACGGCCGGAACGAAGAGCCCGAGACGATCGAGGCCGAGCCGGCGAGCGTGCCCCCGTCGCGACGAGACGGTGCTCATGGCATCGTCTCCGACGGGTCGGTCATCGCCCGTTCGGGCTCGGCGTCGTGGACGACGACCACGCCGAGGTCGCCGTCGACGGTCACCTCTCTGGCGGCGAGCAGCGACGTCGCGCCCGGGACGTTGAGTACCGCCGGCACTCCCAGCTCGCGGGCAAGGATGGCGGCGTGGGAGAGCGGACCGCCCCGATCGAGCACGATGGCACCGGCGCGAACGAACAACGGCGACCACGACGGATCGGTCGACTCGGCGACGAGCACCGCGTCGGGGTCGAGCTCTTCGGTCGACGACTCGACCACCTGCACGCGCCCACGGAAGCGACCGCTGCTCGCGGCCCAGCCCTCGATGCGATGGCCGACGAGAGCCGGAAGGTCGCGGCGCTCGGGGAGGCCGCTGAACCGGGGTGGGAGCGGTCCGTCCTGCTCGTAGGTCGCCTGCCAGCGGCGACGCGTGGCGATCACCTCTGACGGCACGCAGGTCGCGCCCGTGACCATTGCCCGCAGTTCGGCCGGCGACAACAGGTCGATGTCGGTGACCGCTTCGAGCGAACCCACCGCGACCAGCCGCCGCCCGAGCTCGAGGTGCACGCGGCGCACCTCACCACCGAGCTCGAGTATCGCCGCCTTCGCCTGCTCGCGCAGACCCAGCTTCCGACTCGCCTCATGGGCCAGCCGACGAATCGACCGCAGCGACAGCCGGGCGCGAACCGAATCTTCCTTCCAGCCGTCGGCGCGCTGCAGGCCGGCGCGCAGATCGTGGAGCACCGCATCGTCGATGCCCTCGGCGTCGAGGTCAACCGGTGGGTTGGCCGGATGTCGGCCGAGCTCGGTCCAGGTCGGCCCGGCGAAGATCGCCGCGCTTGCCATGTCGCTGACCGCAGCGATGACCCCACGCGAGACGGCTCGATCGGCCAGGCCGCCGGCTTCGGCCTTGCCGACGATCTTGGTGAGCACCAGCTGGAGCCGCCGATGGGTGGCCGCCGCGTCGGCGGCCACACCCAGTTCGGCAGTCATGCCGCGGCCGGCCAGATCGAGGAGTCGCAGCTGATAGGCCAGCAGCGCCTCGCCGTCGAGAACGGCGACATCGGGACGGTCAACGGCCAGGCCCTCGGCCGCGTGCATGACCATGGCGGCGTCGATCGCCGCATGCTGGCGCGTCCGGAGCACTCGTAGGTCGTGCACCGCCGACCGCAGCCGCCCCCGCACCCGCGAGTCAGCCGGGGCGACGGGGCGGCCCCGTCGCAACGATCCGAAGTACTCCTGTTCGAGCTCGGCGACCGCGGAACCCGGAAGCGATGCCGCCATGCTCGACAAGCGCCCGAAGTCCATCGCGGCGCGGCCTCGCACCCGACGCAGCAGCACCCGGCATTCGGTGAGGTCAGCCGGGAGCACGCCGAGGTCGTCGAGCAGGCGGCGAAACGCCTCCTCCACCAGGTGCGAGCCGAGCGCCCAGAGCAGCGGCGGGACGACGCCGGGAAGCATGCCGCCGATGCCGGCCGTGGTCAGATCGAGATCGGCGAGCTGTCCGGGGTCGTCGTCGAACCCGTCGCCGGCTCGCCCGTCCGCGGTCGTGATCGGTCGGGCCTGGACCAGCCACATCTGGGCTCCGTCCCACGCCCACTCGACGTCCTGCGGCGTGCCCGCGAGCTCTTCGACCGCCAGGGCGAGGTCGAGCGCGGCCGCTTCCACTTCAGGAGCGTCGGCGCGATCGGCCGTAACACGCGAGAGGCGCGCGGCATCGGGCACCACCGCACCCGAGACGAGCCCTTCGCCGAGGCCCGCCACCGACTCGACTCTCGCGAGCGAGGAATCGCCGCCCGGATCGACGGTGAACACCACGCCCGCCCGTACGGCGGGCACCATGCGCATCATCACCACCGCCATCGCGGCTTCGGCGTCGTCGATGCCGAACCGGCGTCGATAGGCGCGGGGCGCAGGATGCCAGAGTGAAGCGAACACCAGCTTCACCGCCGACTCCAGCGCATCGGGATCGTCGGCGGCGACATCGAGCACCGTTCGGTACTGGCCCGCGAACGACGATGCCTCGAGATCCTCGACGGTGGCCGACGATCGGACAGCGACCGCGCACCCCACTCCCACCTCGCGGGCGAGCCCCACGATCTCGGCCCGATCCACCGCATCGAGGGGCGTAGCGAGGAACGCGGCGTCGACCTCGTCGGCGGTCGGCGCGTCGCCGGCCATGATTCGGGCTGTCATCCCGGCCACCGCAGGGTGGGCAGCGAAGCGTCGATAGGCGTCGGTCGTGATGACACCCGACGGCGGGACGGGAAGCGCCCAATGGACGAGGCGGTCGAGCGACGCTCCCTTTCCCCCGAGCACCGGCGGGTCGGCGCGACCATCGAGAACGACGGTCGCCGATCTCACTGCGTCTCCCGGTGCCCTGTCTCGGCCCGGCCCCGCCTCACCGTGAGCTGCCGGCATCGGGATCCTCCACCACCAGGCCGGCCCGGTAGGCCGCGATCGCCCGGTCGGCGACGTCCTCGGTGCGCTCGCCGGTGGTCGCCGCCCGACCGGCCATCCAGCGCACCAGGTCGGCCCGCACGGCGACCACGGGTCGGCGACCGAACGTGCGGATCAGCAGCACGACGGCCAGCACCACGAGCGCGCCCAAGACCACAGCCAAATCCCAGCTCTCGCCCACCATGGCGTCGACCGCTCCGATCACCGCGATCACGATCATGGTCACGAGCATCAAGCGGGTGATCAGTGGCTGCGTCATGTCGTCCTCGGGCTGCGACCGTCACCCTCATCGACGCGCGATGCGGGCCCGGCGGCCAGAGTCGAAGGTCAGGAGCGGGCGCCGCTCGACAACGGTGCCAGCGGGGGGAGTCGAACCCCTGAGCGACCTTTGATCGTTCCGCATCGCCGTAGCCCCGGCTGGCTCGTGGCACCTCGACACGACTCGCGTCGGGGTTCCACTTTCATGTTCGTCCTGGTCCAACGCTTCGGGAACGGTCTTTCGTCCCGACTCGGGCAAGAGACCCTCACATCGCCTCGGCCCACGACCGGAGAGCGCCCACCTCCGTCGTGCCGAAGCGATGTGAGGGCCTGAGCCCGCCCCCACCCGCTACAACGTCCCGCCGCGGGCAGGCCTCACCTCACCACCACGGTGATGCTTCGGGACTGGCGATCGACGGTGATCGTGTCACCCACGGTCGTCGCGGCGAGGTCAGCGGTAGGCGATGCTCCGTTGGTCGAAGCATCGTGCTCGCCCGTCTCGCCCCCCTGTTTCTGGCCTTCGACCATCGTCGAGCTCGCCGTTGCGCCATTGGCGTCGAGCAGGAGCTCGTGTTCGTCCAGCGGCGCGCCAGCCGCCAGCGGAAGAGCCGGTGCGCTCGGCCGCCAGTACGTGTACCCCCAGTTCATCGTCCAGCGGTAGCTCCAGCTCGACTGATTGCCATTGGCCGGCAGGAGCACCCGATTGAGTCGAACCTCCTGATTCGTCCGGGGCTGCATGACGACTCCGGGATTGGGCCGGTACTCGAAGCGGTCGAGCGTTGCGCCCGATGGGCCGTGTGACCGGAACGTCAGGCCGTTCAGGCGAACGGTGTTGATGCCCGGGTTGTACATGCGGATGTACGCCCGGATGTAGCACTCGCGCCCGGCTCCCAGGAACACGGGGCGCACCGACACCCGATACCAGATCTTCGATGCCGCCTCGAGCGCCCTGCGAGCGTCGATACGGCCGAAACCGAACTCGTTGTCACGACCGGCCGGGCCGAGCGGGCGAGCGGTGAGCTTGATGATGTCCTCGACCTCCCATGACCGGAGGTCGGGGTCGACCGACAGGATCAGCCCCGCCAGACCGGCGACGTGGGGCGTCGCGGACGACGTGCCGTTGAACGTGGCGACGTAGTTCCCGCTCGTATAGCCACCCTGCCCCGTGATGTCGGTGGTGTAGATCTGCACGCCGGGGGCGACCACATCGACCTCGGGCCCGAAGTTGGAGCCCCACCAGTTCTCACCGTCGAGGCTGGTCTTGCTCTTGCGCTGATCCCATTGATTGCTGGCGCCGACGGCCAGGAAGCCACGGATGGTCGGCGACAACCGAGCCGGATAGATGACCCCGAGCATGTCGCTGTTGCCGGTGGCCGCCGCGATCACGGCTCCCTTGCCGGCGCGCCCGTTGGTGCGGGCGTAGTCGAACGCATTGGTGACCGCCGTGCTCGGCCCGACACGGTACGAGTTCGAGAGCACGTCGGCCCCCAGATCCACGGCCCTGCGAATGCCGCTGCTCACGATTGCGTCGGTCGTGAACCAGCTCCCGCCGCCGACTCCACGTGCGATCCGGATGTGTCGCACGCGACACCCTGGCGCCACGCCGGCGCCACCGCGACTGTTGCCGGCCCGTGCCGCCGCGATACCGGCACAGGCAGTGCCGTGTCCGTCGGCGGGCAACGACGTCGGATCGCCGTCGTTGTTCAGGGCGTCCCACCCGGGCTCCAACGTGTAGTCCTCGTGAGCGGCACCTCCCTCGTCGATGACGGCAACGGAGATCGTCGGCGAACCCATGTGGATGTCCCACGCCTGTGGGGCTCGTATCTTGTGCAACCCCCACTGCGAGGCGAGGGCGGGGTCGTTCGGCGTCACCATCGGGCCCGCCGGTTCTTCGTCGAGTCCGACCGCGTCCTCGTCGCTGAGATCGATCACCTCGGGTGGCTCGAAAGCCAGGTCGACGTTCCCGATGTCGTCGATCACGGTCAGCCTTGCGTTGATCCGGGCGAAGTTCGGAGCGGCGTACTCGACGCCTTCTTCTTCGTGCAGCTTGTTGGCGATGTCGATTGCCGAGTCCTGGGCGCGCGTGGCGTGAGCCAGAAGCGTTCCCGGTTCCGGATAGTCGGTCTCGGACACCTCGACATGGTGTTTGCGGAGGAGCTTCTCGCGCTGGGAATCCGACAACGTGCTGTCGAACCTCACGATGATCTGGCCCACGTCGATCAACGCCTCGTTGAAGCCGTTGGCCGCCTCCGCCGCGGCCTCGTAGACCGTCGGTCCGGGAACCGCTGCTCCTTCGGCACCGGCAAGTCCTCCCGCGGCCGCGGCGCCGGAAGCACCGTCGCGCAGATCGACGACAACGAGGTCGAAGTCCTCCAACTCGAACACGTTGACCGGTCGCTGCGTCTCGACGATCGTGGCCGAAGCAATGGAAGCCGCGGCCTCGGCGACGCTCTTGCCCTGCTCGGTCCGAAGGGCGACCAGGTTTGGCGATGGCCGTAGCGGCACCTTCTCGCCGTCGGCGTAGTAGTACTGGCCGCCGTTGCTCTCGGTGGCTCCTGCTGCTGGTTCAGGTGACATGGTCCCCCCTGTGAGGTTGCGGTGCGCTCCGAACCAGCCGATTCGAACGCAGGCGAGCGCGACGAACTCCGCCGACGTCGTGACGTCATTCGCCGTTCTGCCCGCGTTCGAAGCCGCCTTGCTCGAGGCAGATCGAACGTTGGACAATTCCTATGGACTCACCGTCGCACAGCGCATCCATCCGCCCTGATTCGCAACCGGCAGGCCCGCCGGCCGCCCGTCTGCCCTTTGACCATACGCTCCGAACGCCACCTTGGGAACCCCCTATTCTCGGCATCTCTGCACCAGGGGACCGAGCACGAAAACCGGAGGACCGGGCCCACTCCCCGGTGGGCCCGGTCCTTCTTCACCGTCTGTGGTTCACGCCGTGACGGGTGCCACCACCCCTCAGTGCTTGCTCGAGGCAGCGTCGACGAGCATCTTGTCGCCCGACGGTGGCTCATCGCCACCGACCGGACCTGACGACGCGCCGACGGGAACGGGTACGCCCTTCTTGCGGTCGGTGAGCAGACCGAACCCGGCCAGCCCGACCAACAACACGCCCGGGATCACGAAGAACCAAGTGAAGGCCCGGAAATCGGGCAAGCTGGCGATGTCGTCGTAGTTCTGTTGCTGTTCTTGCATCGTGGTGACGAGCGGCTGGTAGTGGTCGAGACCCGCAGGCACCTGCTCGAAGATCCCCACATTGGCGCCCATCAGTCCGAGCAGGCCCTCGAAGTCCTGCTGCATCTGCGGCAGCGTCTGGAACATCTGGTTCATGGCCGGGAACTGCGTGGTCAGGTACTCGCCCACCTGCTCCTCGGTCATACCCGTGGCCTGGACAATCGCCGGGCCGAGGTTCTGCGCCTCGGTGCCCACCGCTCCGAACCCGGCCAGGTAGCCGTTGAACCTGTCGACGTTCTCCTGTGTCATCGCCGGGACGACATCACCCAGGGGCACGAACACGTCGTAGTAGTAGTCGGCGGTCGTCTGGACGTTCTGCTCGTCCATGATCGGTCCGAACGCGTCGATCATCTTCTCGCCACTCGACGACTTGCCAGGCAAGCCGATGGCGAACGGCATCGCAATCAGGAGAACCCCGATCACGAGCACGCCATATAGCACTTTGCGGTTCATCTCGAACCGTCCCTTCTGCCGCGCTGATCGCGGCGCCAACGATCATCGTCCGCCTGCCACGGGGATTCGCAAATGGTCTTTCGTCCCGATTCCGGACGCGCTGGTCGTGTTGGGAACGCGGCTCGAGGTAGCCCCCGCCCAACGGAGCTGCCTCGAGCACTGCGAGTTAACTTCACACCCGACACCCGCAGAGCCAGAGGAGGGAGTCGAACCCTTTACCGATCTCACGATCGCGCCGCATCGCCGAAGCCCCGGCTGGCTCCGTCCATTCTCGTCCAGCAGCATTACGTCTGGGCTGCGAGTGGTTTACGGTCCTTGCAATACATTGCGAATGCGTTACATTCATTGCATTCTGATGTCGCACTCTGCGGGCGAGATCGGTACCCGAATGCCCGAGGCCGAACCGTCTCCCCGCCACCAGCCCCGCCCGGCCGGCTTCGGGATCGTCGGCCTGCTCGGCCGGTGGGAGCTCGGTGCCCTCACCGATGCCGACCGGCATCGCATCCGGAACGCCCTGTTCCACGAGGGTGACGACTTCGGCCCCTTCGCGCGCCGCTTCTCGGCCCTCATGACCATGGCCGTTCTCATCGCGGTGATGGGATTGCTGGCCGACTCGACCGCCGTGGTCATCGGCGCCATGCTCGTCGCCCCCCTGATGACACCCATCCTGGGCGTCGCGGCCGCCGTCGTGAGCGGCTGGCCGTGGCGCGTACTCCGCTCGATTGCGATCTCCGCGGTCGGTGCCGCCGGAGCAGTGGCGCTGGCCGCGGGCACTTCGTTCGTGTTCCCCGGTGAGCTCGACCCGCTGCCCAGCGAGATCGTGGCCCGCACCTCGCCCAACCTGCTCGACCTCGGCATTGCCCTCGCGGCCGGAGCCGCCGGCGCCTACGCCCAGATCCGCCGAACCGCGAGCGATGCCCTCACCGGGGTGGCGGTGGCCGTGGCGCTGGTGCCCCCGCTGGCCGTGGTGGGTGTCTGCCTGCAACTCCAGCAGTTTCCCCTCGCCTTGGGCGCGTTCCTGCTCTTCCTGGCCAACGTCACGGGAATCGTCCTGGCGGCCGCCGTCACCTTCCTCGTGTGCGGCCTGGTGCCCGGCACCGAGTTCGCCGTCGGCAATCGACGCATCGCCGGTGGCATGCGCTGGGCGGCGGTCGCGGTGATCATCATGGTGCTGCCTCTGCACTTCACCCGCAGCTCGGTGCTGCCCGCCGCCGACCCCAGCGAGGCCGTCGAGCTGGCCCTCGATGCCTACGTCGACGAGACGGGAGGGCGGGCCGAGCTGGTCGACGTGAGCGTCGAACGAACCAAGGGCGTGCTGGTGATCGACGTGGTGATCACCGACGGGCCGACCGCGCCCCACGCCGACGACATGGCCATACATCTGGCCGACGAGCTCGGCGAGAAGGTCGACGTGCGCCTCCAGACAGTGGAGGTCGCCACCGAACGCGCCATCGCCGAGGACTAGACCCGCCCGCCAGCGGGCCCGTCCCCTCGGCGTTGTCACGGGGATCATGGTGTGACAACTGCGATCGCGAACAACCTCGTCGAGGCC
>JAHEJN010000114.1:0-3984 GCA_024638845.1 Acidimicrobiales bacterium
CTGACCTGGTGCTGTTCGTGAGCTCCGACGAGAGGCGCATGTTCGAAGCGATCGACGGGCACCGTTCGATCGGTGACATCGACGACGCGGACCCCGGGTTCTTCGAGCGGCTCTGGTGGCATGACCTGGCCGTGTTCGACACTTCTCGAGGCGCAGGCGAAGGTTGAGCCGCTCATGCACGTGGCATCGATCATCCACATCACCGACACCCATCTCTTCGTCGACCGCGACGGCAACGCCAGGTCGCCCCGAGATCGCAGTCGCCTGGTGCGTGCGCTCGCACGCCTCGGTGTGAAGGACCTCGACTTCGCGCCCGCCGACATGATCGAACGGTTCCCGCAAACGCTTCGGCGCGCGGTCGACCTCGAACGCTCCGTGTTGCCGCCCAGCGGCCCGGTCGTAGCGGTGCACACAGGCGACACCGAGGCCTTCGGGTCCTCCGAAGAACCGGAGGCGTTCTCCGGATTCGGTCATCTCGCACGCGTGCTCGATGGTGCCGGGCTGGCTGACTCGGTGATCGCCGTGTACGGGAATCACGACGTCTGGCCCGGAAGTGTTGCGCTGTTCGGTCTCAACGGCCCGCGTCACGATGCGCAGAAGCGCACGCTGGCCGACGTCGTCGAGATCGTCGGACACCTCCCCCCTCCGGCGCCGATCCGATTCCCGACCGACGCGGGCTTCGACGTCGTGTTCGTTCCGCTGAACTCCGTCAACTCTTGCGCATTTCGCGGTGCGCTCCTCGCCTACGGGCGCATGTCGCACCACCCACCGTCGAGCGCTCGGGTGCTCGACATCGTCACCGGCTACGACCTCCGTCCGAACGACCTGAACGTCGCGGTGATGCATCACCCCCCGCACTTCTACCGCCCCCTCACACTGCGGGACCGGCTGGGTGTGGGCCAGCTCGACGACGCCTCGAACGTTGCGAACCAGTTGGCGGAGGCAGGTATCGACCTCGTTCTCGCGGGCCATCGTCACCGCCTCGACCCGGCCTTCGGTGAAACGGTCGACGCATCCGGGCCCGGCCAGTGGCCACTCCCGCCCGGCCTGGCCCAGATGGTCGCGATCTCGCCGACGATCCCTACTGACGCACCCGCGGCGCGCCGGGATCCCGACGGCTCCCCCCGGTCCGGGATCTGTGTCTACCGGCTGGTGATCTCGTCGGGATCGATCACACTCCACCGGGTGATCCACTCCACCGACGCCCGCGAAACCGACGAGCCCATCGTCGAGGGTGCCACCATCACCGGGCTCTCGACGAGCCGAACCGCGACGACAGGACCGGCCCGATGAGCGAGACCTTCTCCGGCGACAAGAAGAAAGGGACCTCCATTCTCGGCCCGTACGAACGACGATTCATCGACTGGGGTGTCCCCAAGATCCCTCGGCCGATCCTGAGCCAGCACCTCACCTACGTGACGATCGCGTGGTCGGCTGGCATCGTTGTCTCGGGCTGGCTGGCCTCCGACAATCTGGCCTGGCTGCACCTCATGTCGGTCATGGTGGCCGGGCAGTGGCTCACCGATTCCTTCGACGGCTCACTCGGGAAGTACCGCAAGCAGGGCCTGGTGAAGTGGGGCTTCTTCATGGATCACCTCCTCGATCTCCTCTTCGCGGGATCAGTGGTCATCGGCTACTCGTTCCTGGTCGACGCCGACTGGCTGAAGTTCCTCTTCATGCTCCTGTTGCTGGTGACGACGGCAACCATGGCGGTCTCGTTCCTGTCCTTCGCCGCCACGAATCAATTCCAGATCGCGTATTACGGCATCGGCCCCACCGAGATCCGGATCGGCTACATCTTGCTCAACACGCTCGTCGTCTTCGCCGGCACCGACATGTTCAGCTGGGGCGTGCCCGTCATCCTTGCGCTCAACGTGGTGTCGTTCCTGGTGATGACGGTCCAGTCGAGTCGTGCGATCTGGCAGATCGACTACGAGGCCAACGTCGACAATCAGCCCCGGACCGGTCAGGCTTGACCATGGCTGAGAACAAGACCCAGGTCACCGACGTCGACCCGAGGGCGTTCGTCGCGGCAGTCGAGCATCCGACCCGGCGGGCCGACGCCGAGGTCCTGCTCGACCTGATGACCCGGGTCACCGGCTGCGAACCGAAGATGTGGGGCCCGTCGATCATCGGCTTCGGGCGGTACCACTACGTCTACGACAGTGGCCGCGAGGGTGACTTCATGATCACCGGCTTCGCGCCGCGCAAGGCCAACCTCGTGATCTACGTCCTGCCGGGTTACCACGACATGAGCGCTCAGCTCGCCGAGCTCGGCAAGCATCGCCTCGGGAAGAGTTGCCTGTACATCAACAAGCTGTCCGACGTGGACCTCGACGTGCTCGAGACGATCGTCACCAACGGGGTGGCGATCGTGCGGCGGAACTACCCGACCGAGGATTCCTGACACTGCAGTGATCAGACCGGAGCCCCCGGGGCGACGAGCGGCCACGGGCGTTCCCGTTCCACTTGGAGCGCGAGGTCGAAGAGGTGTGCGTCGGCATGGTGGCGCCCGATCACCTGCATCCCGATCGGAAGGCCGCCGACGTCACCGGCGGGAATCGACACGGCCGGGTTGCCGGTGAGGTTGGCCGGCATCGTGAGGGCGCCCATCTCGAGCAGAGCGGGCGAGCCTCTCGTGCCCATGTCGAGGAGGCGCTGGGGCGTTCTGGGAGCAACGCCCGATACGGCGCGAGCCGCCTTCAACACACCGGAAAACCCTCGCTGCACCCAGCGGCTGCCTCGGGCGTAGTCGATGAAGGTCTTGTCGTCACTGCTCATGCCCGCCTCGGCCTCGAAGGCCGGGCCGGGGTTGCTCGACGTGATGACGAAGTCGGCCTCGTCGAACAATGACGCCATGGCCTCGTTGGCCCGCCGACGGATCATCTCGCCCGCTGCGGCGACCCGCATGTTGTAGAGGTTCTCCGACAGCTGCACGGCTACCCGCATCTCGTCGGTCATCTCTGCCGCGCAGCCCGGCCATCGGTCGCCCAGCTCGCCGTAGAGGCTGGCGACGTTCCCCATCATCCACTCGCCACCCATGCGCGGGATCTCCACCGGGACCTCGACTCGGCGCAGACCCAGGTCGTCGACGAGGGCCGCGGCCGCGTCGACCACCACGGCTCGGGCAGCTGGATCGATGCCCACACCGCCCAGCGTCGGGTCGACGATCACGCGGCTGCCCCGGAGATCGTGTGTGCCCAAGGAGCTCTCCCACCCACCGACGCTCGGGAGGCTCGTGGGATCACGGGTGTCGTAACCCGCCGCGACGTCGTAGAAGCGGGCGGCGTCGCGCACCGATCGGGCCAGGCAACCGAGCGCGATGGTGTGAGGGTTGAGGGAGGTGTGCGGGCCTCGGGGAATCCGGCCGTAGGTGCCCTTCATGCCGACGAGGCCGCAGTAACCGGCCGGGATGCGGATGGATCCGCCGCCGTCGCCGCCGGTCGCGATCGTCACCACGCCGCCGACCACCGCCGTGGCGCTGCCACCCGAGGAGCCTCCGGCACTTCGGCTCGGGTCCCAGGCGTTTCGGGTGACCCCGTTGATCCTGGTGACGCTCACGTTGAGGCCACCGAACTCGCTGGCCGTGGTCGAGCCGACCGGCACGATGCCGGCACGGCGAAGCCGCTGAACCATCGTCGAGTCGTAGTCGCTCACCCGGTCGGCGAACACGAGGGACGCCTCGGTGTAGGGCCACCCCTTCACGCGTTCGAGCTCCTTGATGGCGAACGGCACACCCCCGAACGGCAGGCTCGGATCGGCATGCGCGGCGGCCGACCGGGCGGCATCGAGGTCGAGATGGGCGAAGGCGTTCAGCGCACTCGACTCGATGGCTGCAATCGTGGCTTCGAGCTCCTCGGTCGGTGATCGTTGGCCCGCTCGGAACGCATCGACCAGCGAACACGCGTCTCCGGACCACGGCGCATCGGACATGGGGCGAGGCTACCCACCGGAGCCCGGCCAACGAGTCGGGTACGGTCGAGA
>JAHEJN010000114.1:4084-8039 GCA_024638845.1 Acidimicrobiales bacterium
CTGAGCCTCACGGGTTCCATTCCGCAATCAGCTCGCAGGCCTCGGTCAGGTGCTCGCCGCTACCGGCGTAGGAGAACCGCACGTACTCGTGGCCACGAGCCAGATCGAAGTCGATGCCAGGCGTGGCGCACACGCCGATCTCGTCGAGCCACCGAAGACACAGCTCCAGAGAGTCGATGCCGAGCTCGGTGGTGAACTGCGGAAGGTGAGCGTAGACGTAGAAGGCACCGTCGGCGGGGGCGATCTCGTCGATGTTCGCGGCGGCCAAGCCGTCGAGCATCAAGTGACGGTTGGCGCGGTAGCGCTCGACATGACCCTCGAGCTCGTCGGTCGCATCGAGGGCGCCCAAGGCCGCCACCTGCGACACATGGGGGGCGCAGATGAACAGGTTCTGTTGGAGGCGTTCGACGGTGCCGACCAGCGAGTCGGGTACCACGACCCAGCCCACGCGCCAGCCGGTCATCGAGAAGTACTTGGAGAAGCTGTTGATGACGAAGGCCTCGGGGTGGTGGTCGAGGATCTGTGGAGCGGGCTCCTCGACCAGGCCGTGATAGATCTCGTCGGCCACGACCCGGATGTCGTTGGCCCGGCAGTGGGCGGTGACCGCGGCGAGAGCTTCGGTGCGGAGCACCGTGCCGGTCGGGTTCGAGGGTGACGCGAGCACGAGCCCGTCGAGGTGACCGGCGGCATCGACGAGCTCGGGCGTCGGCGCCCACCGGGTGTCGTCACCAACGGCGATCGGCACCGGGTCCAAGCCCAAGGCGATGAGAGCATTGCGATAGCAGGGATAACCCGGCTCGACGATGCCGACGCGAGCCCCGTGCTCGAACAGGGTGAGGAACGCCAACGTGAACCCGGCCGACGCGCCGCCGACGACCAGCACTCGGCTGGGGTCGACATCGGCGTAGCGATGGGCCAGCCGATGACGGAGCTCGCGAAGACCAGGGGCAGTCGTGTAGCCGAGCGGATGCTCGAGAGCGTCCTCGACGGCCTCGCGCGCCCGTCTCGGCAGCGGGGTCGACGGTTGTCCGATCTCGAGATGCAGCACCCGGTGACCGGCCTGGGCGCGTTCGGTGGCGTACCGACTCATGGCCATCGCGTGGAACGGTGGGACGGCGGCGGCCTGGACTGCGGCTTCGATCATCCACAGAGTCTCGCGCCATCGCGGCTCGAAGCCACCGAGGCGCCGCTCGGACCGGAGTACGATCGACCCGTCGACGTCGACCCAGAGGGAGATGTATGCATCAGATGGTGGGGTATCACCGACCGGCGGCGGTCGCCGAGGCAGTCCGGCTGCTCGCGGAACCGACTCGCGTCGCCATGGCCGGTGGAACGACGCTTCGGCACGACGGCGGCGCCGCTCCGGTCGAGGTCGTCGACCTCCAGGCGCTCGACCTCGACTCGATCGAGGCCGACGGTCCCCTCGTCCGAATCGGCGCGACCACCACCCTCCAGGCACTCGTCGACAGCGACGCGGTCCCCGACCTGGTCCGCCGTACTGCACGCGCCGAGCTCCCGAGCACGCTCCGTTCGCGCGCGACGGTCGGTGGCACCATCGGATCCGCCGAGAGCGACAGCCTGTTGCTCGCGGCCCTGCTGGTGCACGACGCAACGGTGCACTTCGCCGACGGACGCACGGCTCCGCTCGGCGACGTCCTCGAGGTCGGCCTCGGTTCCGGGGACCTCATCGTAGGCGTCACCGTGGCGTCACTCGGAGCCACGGCAATCGCCGTAACCGGTCGGACGCCCGCCGACACGCCCATCGTTGCCGCCGTCGGACGGGCCGACGAACACGGCATGCGCCTGGCGCTGTGTGGAGTCGCGGCGACGCCCCGCCTGGTCGAGCCGGCCGAAGTCGACGCACTCGAACCCCCGGGAGACTTCCGCGGTTCACCCGCTTACCGGCGACACCTCGCCAACGTGCTCTCGGCCCGGGTGCTCGAGGAGCTGTCGTGACCCCCATCACCTTCGAGCTCAACGGCGAGAGCGTCACGGTCGAGGTGCAGCCGCACGAGTCGCTGTTCACCGTGCTGCGCCGACTGGGGATGTTCTCGGTCAAGTACGGCTCGGCCACCGGCGAGACGGGAGCGGCGGCTGTCCTCCTCGACGGCGCGCTCGCGTCGTCCGAGGTGGTCCTCGCGCTCCAGGCCGCCGGGCATCGGGTCACGACCGTCGAAGCCTTGAACAGCGGGCCTGGTCTCCACCCGATCCAGGCCGCGTTCGCGGCCACGGGTGCGCTCCAGTCGGGCTATTCGGCCGGGGCGATGGTGCTCGGCACCATGGCGCTGATCGAACGCGATCCCGATCCGTCCGAGGATGCGATCCGCGACATGCTGTCGGGCATCCTCGATCGAGAGTCCGGTTACGTGAAACCGGTCGAAGCGGTGCGGCGGGCCGCGGCGCTGATGCGCGGCGACAGCGTCGAGCCCTTCGGCCCACTGATCCTCGCCCCGATGACCGACGGCACCAATCCCGTCGAGGTCGATCCGGACGACCCCGCTCCCGACGCCGCGCCGGCAGTGCCGCGGCTCGTCCCGTCGATCGATGTGCCCGAGATGGCCGTCGTCGGCAAACCCGAGGTCAAGGTCGATGCGCTCAAGCTGGTGAAGGGAAACCCGGCCTTCACCGACGACATCGAACCGCGGGGAATGCTCTACGCCAAGGTCCTGCACAGTCCACATGCGCACGCTCGGATCGTCGCGATCGACGACCGGGCGGCCCTGGCGCTTCCCGGTGTCCATGCGGTGCTGCATCACGGAAACACGCCGCGGGTGAAGTACGCCTCCGGTGGGCAGTCGTGGCCCAATCCCCACCCCTACGACCAGGTGAGCTTCGATGACAAGGTGCGCCACGTCGGCGACCGTGTCGCGGCGGTCGCCGCCGACTCGATCGAGATCGCCGAGGCCGCAGTGCGATTGATCGATGTCACCTACGAGGTCCTGCCCGCGGTGTTCGACGAGCTCGAGGCGATCGCGCCCGGCGCGCCGATCATCCACGACGAGGACGACACTCACGACATCCATGACCGCGCGCGCAACGTCGTCCACCACTTCGAGGCCGAGCGCGGCAACGTGGCCGCGGCCTTCGCGCACGCTCCCCACGTGTTCGAGGGCACGTTCCGCGTCCATCAGGTACAGCAGGTACCGATCGAGCCGCACATCTCCATCGCCTGGCTCGACTCCGACGAGCGGATGGTGGTCCGCACCGCGACCCAGGTCCCGTTCCACACGCGGCGCATGCTCGCGCCGTTGATCGGCCTCGAGGTGAAGGACATCCGCGTCATCAAGCCACGTATCGGTGGCGGCTTCGGCGCCAAGCAGGAGATGCTGATCGAGGACATCGTCGCCCACCTCGCGATCGCCACGAGGCGGCCGGTCAGGCTCGAACTGACTCGCGAGGAGGAGTTCTGGGCCAGTCGCACCCGGCACCCGCAGACGGTCACGTTCAAGACCGCGGTCGACGACGAGGGTCGCCTCGTCGCCCAGCACATGCACCTGGTCGGGAACACCGGCGCCTACGGCACCCACGGTTACACGGTGCAGGCGGTCAGCGGACTGCGGGGCCTCACGTCGTACAACGCGCCGAACAAGCGCTTCGACTGCGACGTGGCGTACACGAACATTCCGGTGCCCGGGGCCTATCGCGGCTACGGAGCCCCGCAGGCCGAGTACGCGCTCGAGGCCCACATGGAGGACATCGCCCACGCGCTCGGGCGCGATCCGCTCGAGTTCAAACGCCAGAACTGGGTGAAGGTCGGTGACGAGCTGAACATCGCTCCCCACATCGGCGAGCGGGCGACCGACGACAGCCTCGAGCTCGACGAGTACCCGCGCGTCCTGTCGTCGGGCATCGAGGAGTGCGTCGCCCAGGGCCAACGCTCGATCGGTTGGCATCGGCGCCTCGACCGTGAGTGGCGCGAACCGGCCGACCGACCCAACATCCGTCGAGGGCTCGG
>JAHEJN010000115.1:0-6608 GCA_024638845.1 Acidimicrobiales bacterium
ACCCGGCGAGTCCCTCACGTTGGAGGAGGTGATACGTGCGCGCCAGATCCTGATTGCGGAACACCGACCCGACGTCGGGGACCTCTCCGTCCACGAGGAACGTGTCGGCGGTGGAAGTGATCGTCCGGAACCGTTCAAGGTTGCCGGCGGTCTGATCAGCGAAGGTCTGGTCGACGACGAACCCACGCTGTGCCACCACTCTGCCAGGCTGCAGTGCTTGGGCGATCGTCATCGTTCCGTGGCGGTCGAGCGCGTCGACCCACGTGGCGAACGTTCCGGGAACACCGACGGCCAGCCCGCTGGTGATGCGCTCGGGGAAGAAGGGGATCGGCACGCCGTCCTCGATGAATACGTCCTCATCGAAGTCGGGATCACTCGGTGCTTCTTCGCGCCCGTCGATCGTCACCACCTCGCCGGTCTCCGCCAGGTAGATGACCATGAACCCTCCACCGCCGATTCCCGCCGAGTACGGCTCGGTCACGCCGAGGGTGGCCGCCGCGGCGACGGCGGCATCGACGGCGTTGCCTCCGCGTCTGAGCATCGCCAGACCGGCCTCCGTGGCGAGAGGATCGACCGTAGCGACCGCTCCGCCGGTACCTACGGCGACCGCGTCCTTCTGCGGCGGTTTCGGCGTCGCGGCCGCCGGTATGGCCGCGAGCCCGAGGGCGAACACTGACGCAATGGCCAGGGCCAATGGTCGACGCATGACACTCTCCTCAGCTCGGAAGACACCTCCACCGTAGCTCCGCACGGCCGCGGCTTCGAGTGCTCAGCGTTCCGACGCGCCACTGAGGGGCGGAGAGCGTCGGGTCAGCTGTCGTAGCGAACAAAATGCACTCGCCGCTCGCACCAGGCAATCCAGGCGATGAGGGCCAGCGCCGCCATTCCGGCCGCAATCGTCCATCGGCCGTCTCGGAAGCTACCCAGGAGCAGAAAGCCCAGAGTGGCGACTGCGAGGACGAGGGCGATGATCAGCCGGCGCTTGTGCGGGCCGCCGTGGGTGATCCGCGCCGCACACACCGGGCACGTCAGGTAGGGGAGCCGGCGCGACTGGCCCGCGAGTTCCCGTGACGGCATCGTGGCGCCACACACGGGGCAAGGCTTGTCCACCGTGACGGTCAGTCCTCGGCGTCGAGTGCGAGCACGGTGTCGACAAGCGCTACGACGATGACCGCAATACCGGTGACCGTGAACAGCACATCATGATTCTTGCCGATCCGGCTACGACGCGGGAATCCCGCCCGCCATCTGGGGTCAGGTCCGTCGTCGAACACTTCACCGCACCTGTCCCGAGAGGTTCTCGACCGATGCTCATCCGTTGTCGTGCGGTTGTCCTCGCCATCGCACTTCTGCTGATCGCCACAGGCTGCGGCTCGTCCGAGAGCGACGGCCAGGAAGGTGCTGGCATTCACGGCGGTGTGCACCAGCCAGGGCGCGAGGATGCTGCCGGAGCGCAGCTGGAGCCAGGCGAACGCCGCGCCGGCCGCAGCCGTCACGGCCACGACCCCGATCACGCTGGCGGCGATCTCCCAGACATGTGCTACAATGAAGCACATGTCTGAGGTTGGGATTCGTGCGCTCAAGCAGAATGCGTCGGCGGTGGTGGCCGAGGCTGCTGCGGGGGCGACGGTGACGATCACCGATCGAGGGCGTCCGGTCGCTCGGATGACAGCGATTCCGTCGTCCCGCCTTCGGGCGCTGATCGACGAGGGCCGTGCTCGACCACCTCGGCGATCGCTTGTCGATCTGCCGGTTCCTGCCCCTGGGCCCGATCTCGCGGGGGCGCTGGCGGAGATGCGGGACGGCGAGCGGTTCTGAGGTGGCGTTCTACGTCGACACCTCAGCGCTGGTGAAGCTGGTTGTTGCCGAGTCGGACACTGTTGCCCTTCGATCGTGGTTGGTGGCCGGCGATCGAGACTACGTCGCATGCGATCTCGTTCGGACCGAGTTGATGCGGGTCGTTCGGCGGGTCGTTCCCGATCGAGCGCTGCTGGCTCGTCAGGTGCTGGAATCGGTCACCCTGGTCGAAGTGACCACTGCGGTGTTCGAGGAAGCTGGTCGTCTCGATCCTCCTACGTTGCGGTCACTCGACGCTCTGCACCTCGCAGCTGCGCTCGATCTCGCCGATGACCTCGAGGGTGTCGTGACCTACGACGAACGTCTTGCCGAGGCGGCGATGTCGAACGGGGTCGCGGTCGTCGCGCCACGTTGAACCCGACGATCAGCTCGTCAACCTGCCCGAGCCGATCATGGGTGACTGGTCGCTCCGGCCGCGGCCGCGTCGGGAGCCGAACTGAGGATGCCGTCGACGATTCGTACCCGGCGGTCGCCGTAGTCGAGCACCCGCTCGTCGTGGGTGACGACGATCGCAGATACGCCCCGATCCTTGATCTCGCGTCGGAGCAAGTCCATGACCTGCTTGCCCAGCTCGGAGTCGAGGGCCGAGGTGGGCTCATCGACGAGGACGAGCGGGGGCTCGTTCATCAGCGCACGGCCGATCGCCACTCGCTGCTTCTGACCACCGGAGAGTTGGGACGGGAGACTGTGGCCCCGGCCGCCGAGGCCGAGCTCGTCCAACAGCTGATCGGCACGCTTCTTGGCCCGGGCGTCGACTTTGGCATCGCCGAACTGGCGTACCACCAACAGGTTCTCTCGTGCGGTGAGGAACGGCACGAGGTTGACCGACTGGAAGACGAAACCGACCTGATCTCGTCGGAAACGGGCGAGCTGTCTGTCGTCGAGGTCGGTGATCTCGGTTCCACCCACCTTGATGCTGCCCGAGGTTGGTCGTAGGAGCGCGCCGGCCACGGTGAGCAGCGTGGTCTTGCCTGATCCTGACGGACCGACCAGGATCAACATCTCGTCGTCGTCGACGGTCAGGTCGACGTCATGGAGTGCGACGACCTGCTGATCGTCGGATCCGTAGACCTTGCGGACCTGGCTCATTTCGAGTGCGGGCATGGCGTTCATCCAATCGCTTCTGCCGGGTCGATTCGCAGCACCCGGCGCAGGCTGAAGAGGCTTCCGATGAGGGCGGTGACGACAACACCGACGGCGATCTGGGCGAGTCGGGACGGCACGAGCCGCACCGGCAAGTCGGCGGGAAGAAGGTCGACGAAGACGACGCTGAGGCCGAACCCGAGCAGGAGGGCAACCACGCTGACGCAGACGGCCTGGGCGGAGATGCCGGCCATCAGATCCTTCGTCCCGGCGCCGAGTGCTTTCAGTACCGCATAGAGACCGACTCGTTCCAGCGTGATCAAGGCGAAGAAGAGCGCGACGACGAGCAACGTGACCACGAAGGTCAAGCCGATTATCGCTTCGAAGGTCGCCGACTGCTGCTGGACGACAGGCAACGCGTCGATTGCTTCGCCGGCCGTGACCGCAGTGACATCCGCGAGGTCGCTGAGCTCAGCTGCGAGCTCGTCGAGCGCGGCTCCGGAAGCAGGTTCGATGACGAGCGCTTGGTTGACACCTGTAGGTGGCAGGGCGGCCGGGTTGCCGGCTTCGACGATCTCGCGCCACCGATCGGTCGACACCCAAACGGTGGGTGAACCCTGGCTCAGATCGTCCACGACTGCGTCGACGATCACCGGCTCGGAACTGGGTCCGATCACCAAGGTGTCGCCGACCGCGACCCCGTTGCGATCGGCCAGGGCGCCGTCGACGACCGCTCCCTCGGTAGGAGGAGAAGGGATCACATCGGTTGCCAGGTCGTAGCCGAAGAGAACGATGTCGACGATTTCGCCATCGCTCGCGCTGGCGGTGGACTCGATCTGATCGAGCCCACCGACCGCGGCGACACCATCGACTTCGGCGAGCTGAGCGGATTGTGCTTGGTCGAGCTCTGACCGCTGGATCAGATTCTCGCTCTGTTCCGAGAACACCAGCAGGCGACCCTCATGGGCGCGGTAGGGGCCTGTCTGGTTGAGCTCGAGACCATCGAGAAACCCGCCGAGGACGACGAGCAGCACGACGAGCACGGTGAGAGCGACTCCAACTGATGCAAAGCGCCCTGGCTGACGAAGCAGCTCTTTGATTCCGATGCGCATGGCTAGATGCCTCCGGACACTGTCGCCTGCACGGGATCAATGGCCAGCACCCTGCGAACGGCCCCCACCGAGGCCAACAGGCCGATCACGACGATGGCGGCCACGCTCTGTGCGGTGGTCGTCGGATCCAACGACGCGCCGAGCACATCTCGACTGAGCTCCAGCAACCCGGTGGTGACCGCGGTTCCGATCACGGCTCCTACCCCGACGACGACGAGGACCTGCATCAGCACCGACGCGACGATGTCGCCGCTACTGGCGCCGACCGCCCGAAGAAGAACGAGCGCATCCTGCTTCTGCACGGTGAGAATCAGGAAGAACACACCGGTCACGATGGCGACCACGATGTAGAGCAGCAGATACAAGATGTTGAACGACTGTGTGATCTGGCCGACTCCTGGCAATGCACCAACCGCGGCGGACCGCTCGAGTGCCTCGATGCCGTTGACCGATCGGGTGAGCGACTCGGCCACCGCGACGGGGTCGGCTCCGTCGACCACTTCGACTCCGAGCAGCGATGGAGCGACCTCGATGGGAGCTCCCGCCCGAGTCTGCGATGCCGAGGCGAAGTCGTCGAAGGGCACATACAGCGTGGGCAACAAGTTGAAGGCCGCATCATCAGCGGTGCCGACCACCTCGAAAGCGATGCCCTCGACGGTGACGTTGCGACCGATGTCGATCGGGTCGTCGAACGACGACCCGCTGAACAGGGCCTCGCCTGACGCCTGGGGCAGCCGACCTTCGGCGATGTCGGCAGGCATCGACGGCCCGGTGGGATCGCCGCCCACGAGCTGCACGTCGAGCTCCTTGCCGTCGGTCGTGCCGGTGAACACGCTGAGTCCGATCGGCGACACTGCGGCCACACCAGGGACCTCGCTTGCTTGTGCCTCGACCGACGACGGAATCAGACTGTTGGCAGGGTTCCGTCGGGCTTGCAGGTCATAGACCAACACATCGGCCGAGGTCGACTCGAGCCCACCGGTCAGCCCGCTGGTCAACGATCCGGCAACGGCCTGGAAGAACAGCAGCAGCAACACGAGAAGCGCGACCGCCAGGCTCAACAGCGTGAATCTCCCCAGCGAACGACGGATCTCTTTGAACGCTACGTACATGAAGTATCAACCCGCCTCCGGAGGGCACCATCGCGACTCTCGCGCCGATGGCCACGGCAACGATGGACACCAAGAAGCCCGCGGCTAGCTTCCGTCAGGTATATCGAGCCGCTCGACGATCTGCCCTGTGATCTCGGCAATCATCTCGAAATCGTTGTCGAGATGCAGGACCGTGAGGCCAGCTGATTCTGCCGTCGCGGCGATGAGCAGATCCGGGATGGATGGAGCGCGGTGTCGACCGAGGTCGGCGAGCGCCAGCTGGACGGAGACAGCGCGGTCCTCGATGGATGGAGTGAGGTACTCCACGGGCATTGATGCGAGCGGTGGCATCATCGCGCCCCGTCGTAGATCGTCAGCTGATCGGGCGGAGAAGCCGATCTCGAGCCGGGTTACGGTGCTGATGCGGACGAGTCCCCGCTGGATTCGGGACGCCCAGGTTTCCGCGTCGTGGCTCACGGAAAGCCGAGCCAGGGCAGACTTGTCGATGAGCCAGGTGGTCACGTCCAGGCGCGGTTCATCACGTCGACAACGCCGAGGTCGGCGAAGGTGTCCGCAAACGTGGCGAGATCCTCAACGGTCACATCGGCAGTGTCGTCGCTTCGCTCTCGGGCAAGTGTCCGCCGCAGGTACTCAGTTCGCGACAATCCGGCCCGCTGAGCCTTGGCGTCGATTGCGGCCAGCACATCATCGGGAACATCACGAATCAGGATGTCGCTCATCTCGCTCCTTCGTGGTGGTATCAGACGATATCACGTACGGCCTCTCAAAGCGTAGCTAGGCTCCTGTCGGCCGGAATCGGCGACACTTCGCCCGACCCCTGCCGGCGACGTTCGACGAGATCTTTCGTGGCAGTCCAGATTGGAAGGTAGAGATCGTTGAAGAAGGTACTCGTGGTGATGGTGGTGATGGTCGCGATTCTCGGCGCGTGTGGCAACGACGACGACGGCGGTGCGTCGAGTCCGCCCGACGTCATGTCCGACGGTGATACCGGTACCGCAACCGATGACGGCGGCGACGAGTCGAGCGGTGCGGGGTCGAGCGGCGCGGTAATCGACCCGCCGGCTCCGGGCCAGGCGACGGCGTCGGTCGACGGTCTGGATCTCACGTTCGAGCTGCCCGGTGCGCTCGCCTGTTCGATCGCCGACGACGCGATCACCTTTTCGTACAGGATCGGTGACAACGAAGTCACCCTCGGCGCCGGCGCCAACCGCGTCGACGGCGGGTGGATGGGCAGCATCGCCCTCAACGTGGCCAACCCTGCGAGCGAGGCCGGGCCGATCGCCTACTACCCGACGCCGGGCGAGAACGGGATTCTCGACGAGTCGCTGTTCGCCGTCGATGGGGCGAGCATGTCCTATTCGGGGCCGATGCTGAAGCAGCCCGCGAACGACGGCAGCCTCCCGCCGCCGGTCGACGCCGGCACCGGAACGATCAGCGCAACCTG
>JAHEJN010000115.1:6708-7977 GCA_024638845.1 Acidimicrobiales bacterium
ACGGCACCGTGGCGCATGGCCCGAGTGCTCGTGCTCGGAGTGGCGCAGGCGTTGACCTTGTTGTTGCTGGCGAGCGTGCTCGACGACCTGACGATTCGCGGCATCGGCACTGCGCTGGCGATGGTCGCGGTCCTCGGGCTGCTCAACGGGCTGGTCTGGCCGACGGTCGTCAGGATCACGCTGCCCGTTGTCATCTTCACCGTCGGGCTGTTCACCTTCGTGCTCAACGCAGTGTTCGTCTGGGCGGCTGCCGCCATCGTCGGTGGCGTCGAGATCGTGTCGTTCTGGACGGCGTTGGTGGTCGCGGTGGTGATGACGATCGTCAACATCGCCGTGGGCGGCGTGCTGCACATCGACGGTGACCACGTGTGGCGCAGCAAGGTGGCCCACCGCGTGATCAAGCGGACCGAACCACCGTCGCCGAGCGACGTACCAGGCTTTCTGTTCATACAGATCGACGGTCTGGGCCACGACGTGCTCGCCGACGCGATGGCGGCCGGCCGTGCCCCTTTCCTGGCCCGGCTCGTCGGGTCGGGGACCCACCGTCTCCTCGATTGGGAGTGCGACCTCTCGTCGCAGACCGGGGCGATGCAGGCCGGGATTCTCCTCGGCGACAACCACAACATGCCCGCCTTCCGGTGGTACGAGAAGGACACCGGCCGGGTGATGGTCACCAACCGGCCGAAGGATGCTGCCGAGCTCGAGTCGCGGCAGTCGAGCGGTGCCGGGCTGCTGGTCGGCGGTGGCGCATCGCGGGCCAACGTGTTCACCGGCGACACCGATGACACGATGTTCACGTTCAGCTCGGTGACGAGCAAGGCGACGACGCGCGATCGTTTCCTCTACGTCGTCTCGACGCCCTACGCGCTACTACGGATCATAGTGCTCATGGTCGTCGACATCGTCCGCGAGAAGCGCGCCTACCGCCGCGCTCGCAGGGACGGGGTCGAGCCGCTCGGCCATCGCGGCGGGGTCTATCCGCTCCTGCGCGCGGCGACGACCGTGGCGCTGGCCGAGATCACGTGGGCCGTGCTCGTTGCGGACATTGCCCGCGGTGTGCCGGCCGCATACGTCGACCTCGTCGGGTACGACGAGGTCGCGCACCACTCCGGTCTCCGTGCCCCGGACGCCCTCGACACCCTGGAGCGCACCGACGACCAGCTCGAGCGGCTGCTCACCACGCTCGACAACGCGCCCCGCCCGTACTACGTGGTCGTGCTCGCAGACCATGGCCAGACCCAGGGCGCCACCTTCGAGCAGCGATACGGC
>JAHEJN010000214.1 GCA_024638845.1 Acidimicrobiales bacterium
CGCCACGAGAACCGCACCTTTCTGGCCGGTGTCGACCTCGGACCCGACCTCGATGCGACCGGTGACGTGCATCGAGCGATCGAGCACGCCGACATCGTCGTCAATGCGATCCCGACCCAGCACATGCGGTCGGTGCTCGACACTGCTCGGGAGGCGCTCGGCCAGCCGTCGATCGTCGTCACGGTGTCGAAAGGCATCGAACTCGACACGTTGTTGACGCCGAGCGAGATCCTCGCCGAGCTCGGGGTGGCCGAGGAACGAATCGTGGTGCTGTCGGGCCCGTCGTTTGCCGCTGAGGTGGCAGCCGACCAGCCGAGCGCCGTCGTCGCGGCAGGTGAGGACCACGACGCAGTGCAACGCGTCCGCGATCTGTTCTCTACGGAATCGTTCCGCGTCTACTCGTCACGCGACCGGGTCAGCGCAGAGCTCGGCGGGGCCCTCAAGAACGTCATCGCGATCGCGGTCGGGATCTCGGACGGACTCGGTTTCGGTCGGAACACCCGAGCTGCGTTGATCACACGTGGCCTGGCCGAGATCACCAGGCTCGGCGTCGCCCGTGGTGGGGATCCGCTCACTTTTGCCGGTCTGTCAGGGATGGGCGATCTGGTGCTCACGTCGACAGGCGATCTGTCTCGGAATCGAGCCGTCGGCGTCGCGATCGGCCAGGGCCGGACCCTCGATGAGATCTTGTCAGAGATGGACGAGGTAACCGAGGGCGTGGTGACCAGCCTCTCGGCGCGCGCCCTCGCGGAACGGGTCGGTGTCGAGATGCCAATCACCGCTGAGGTCTGCGCAGTGCTCCACGAGGGAAAGGAAGCGCGTCAGGCTGTGCTCGATCTGTTGTCGAGGGAATTGCGCGACGAGCAATGGTGACGCGCTGCGCTGATCGCAGCAGGCCAGTGGATCGGCGTAACGCAATGATGCTCCAAGGCGTCACGTCAGGCCGGGCGCTCGGTATTCGCGGCGACAAGCACTTCCAACCCGCCGGATCCGCAACCGCGAGGACCATCAGATCGAGCGCGGCCCCTGTTGATCAACGCCCCTGACGCTGTCTTGCCGTGATCATGAGTCACCCCGGGTCAAGCGCGCTGGCCTTGGCTGGCCGGCGGGGCGGTTGGGTTCATGAGCTCCTCAGTCGCCGACTCTGCCGTCGATGGACTCGCGAAGGATGTCGGCGTGCCCACAGTGTCGGGCGTACTCTTCGATCATGTGGATCAATATCCACCGCAGCGACACGCAGTTGTCGGAATCGCCGCCGGTCGCCAGCACGTCGAGCGACGGTGCTGCTGCGACGTGAGAGCGGCTTCGTTCGCATGCCTCGTCGAAGTCGGCGCGAAGATCGGCGAAAGTCATACCGTGCGCCGTCGTCATCTCCCAGTCCCGGTCGGCGTCCCAATCAGCTGATGCCCACGGTTCGCGTTCGGGCAGGCCAGCGAACGTTTCGTCGAACCAGTGATCTTCGACGAGCGTCATGTGCCGCAACAACCTGCCGATCGTCAACGTCGATGCGGCGACAGTCGCCGTCAGCTGCACAGGCGTGAGGCCGCTGGCCTTGCGGAGAAGAACAGTGCGGTAGAAGTCGAGGAACCCGGTGAGCATCGCGAGTTCGTCACTGCGACGCTCCGGATTGCTGGGCTCGGCGACGGCATCGACGGACACGAGTCGACCCTAATTCGGGCTCCATGCCGAAGCAGCATGCAGTCTGAGCATTCAGGCGCACGTGAGCGATCGCGCACGTACCTGATGGATGATCGGGCAGGCTGGGGGTGTGGAGGAACGCTACGAACTCGTCGGCCTGGACGTCGAGCGCGAGATTGGGATCACCGCCCGCTTCGCCGACGGCCACGTCGCGACCTTCACGGTGGGCGAACTTCGCCTGGCCTGCCCTTGCGCCACCTGTCGAGATCTTCGGGACCGAGGGAAGACCCCGTGGCCCCTGCCGAATGGCCCGACGACGCTGGCGATCTCAGACGCCCGGTTCCACGGCGCCTGGGGTGTCAACTTCACGTGGAACGACGGTCACTCAACCGGGA
Source organism: Acidimicrobiales bacterium (assembly GCA_024638845.1). Lineage (GTDB taxonomy): Bacteria > Actinomycetota > Acidimicrobiia > Acidimicrobiales > JAHEJN01 > JAHEJN01. Next base: position 2,034 of record JAHEJN010000214.1, read on the forward strand.
TCTACCCGTTCGAGACCCTGCGTCGGTGGTCCGAGGGCGATCAGCGCCGGTGAGTCGCCGCTACACCTCGATGAAGATGCATTCGCCGGGGCACTCCTCGGCCGCTTCGATCACCGCTTC
>JAHEJN010000215.1 GCA_024638845.1 Acidimicrobiales bacterium
ACCGCTGGTCCGTGGTCCATTCCGAATCCTGTGAGCGAGGCGATCATGGTGGCTTCGAGTGCTCCGAGACCTCCTGGTGTCGGAGCAATGGTCGCGATCGTCACTGCGACCATGAATGCCGTGCAGATCTCCGGGAGTGACAGGCCTCCGCCGAAGGCCTCGACGGAGAATCCGAGTGTTGCTGCGGAGGCGAAGGTGATCATGGTTGATCCGCCGAACAATGCGAGGACGCGAAGCGGGCTCGTGAAGACAGAGCCGAGTTGTCCGGCTGCTGACCTGAGGATCCTGGCGAGTCGGCCGATCACCCGGTGCCGGATGGGTGCGATCAGCAGCAGCAGGCCACACAGCCCCAGCACGATGGCGATGACGGCGAGTGCGGTGCTGGTGTCGGGCAGGTCGAAACTTCCGACACCGGTCTGGCCGGTCCACGAAACGAACGCGAAGAGCAGCACGATGTGTGTGGCGATCGAGCCGAGCGCGTTGAGTCCCACTGCGGAGCTGGCGGCTGGTGTCGCGAATCCTGCCTTTTGCAGGAATCTGACATTGAGTGCGATCCCTCCGGCGTTGGCCGGCGCGACGAGTGCGGCGAAGGACGACGCGAGTTGCGAGCGAAACGTTGCCAGCACGGGCAGCTCGAGGGAGTAGGCACCGAGTGCCGACACGGTGGCGAACACGTAGGTGGCGGCTGATCCGGCGATGATCGCGGGAATCCACCCGAGGTTCGCGTCTCCCAGCGCGTCGACGGTTTCGTCGACGTTTGCCAACTGGGGGAGCAGCGAATAGAAGGCAAGGCTGCCGGCAACGATCATCAGGATCGTCCGCGGGCGGACACGTTGGAGCTGCTCGAGTTCGACCTCCTCGGCGCCGGTGCGGTCGCGTACGGCTGCACTCAACTCGTCGAGCAGACCTTTGTGGCGTTGCGCGAGCGTGCGAATCTCCGGTGGTAGCGCGAGGGGTTGGAGCTGTGGCAGCGTTGCGGCGACGATGTCGTTGCCCAAGGTCTCGACGGCTGATTCCACCGTCGCCGTCACTCCGATCCTGGCAGACAGACCGACGAGGAGCTCAGCGACGTCGCGGTCCAGATCTCGCTCGCCGGCGGAGACCTCCGCACGATCGAAGTCGATGATCCGTGCCAACCCTTGGTCAGTGATCAACACGTTGCTCAACGCGAGGTTCCGGTGCGCGAGGCGAGCGCGTCTGAGATCGAGGATCTGCGACCAGAGACTGGTCAGCACCGACGGTGTGATCAGATCATCGTCACAGTCGGCGAGCGGCACGCCGTCGACGCGGGAAGAAACGAGAAAGACCGTGCCACTCTCGGTCTCGCCGAGGCCGACGACGGCCGGAACGGCTGCACCGGCAGACGAGGCAACGGTGGTCGCAAAGGCTTCGTGCTCGACTCTCCGCTTCAGGCTGGAGAACGGACGCTCCACCTCCGAGGAACGGAGCCGCACCGCCGCCCAGAGCCGATCGAGGAGATCGCTGCTGCGATCGTCCGGTGTCCGGAGTTTGACGATCAGCGCCTCGTCTCCGCCCGCAGGCGTCAAGAGATACCTCGGCGTCGAGCCGTCGGTGTCGAGGGGCTCGATCCCGCTCGGGTTCATCCCGCGAGCTCTCAACGCCGCCAACAACTCGGTCGCGTGCGCCGTCGGACGCGGCGAGCCGAAGATCAACAGCATGAGCGAGCCGATCACCATGCCCATCGCAACGGCGACCATGATGTCCAGCGGAGGCTCACCGGACGCCACGATGCGCAGCAGCACCGCCACGATCAACAGCCACCACATGGCCCGCCGCCATCGCTGGCTGAGCCACGGTGCCGACACCGTCACGATTGCCGCTGCGCCCGCAATCGCCGACGACGTCGGGAATCCGGCATCGGCAACCCAGCCACGAGTGATCCCATGCGTGTCCTCGATCACGCCGAGCCGGTCTGCATAGCGCGATTCGACGAGTGTCAGGGTCCACGAGGCAACGTTCATCGCCAGGATCTGCATGCCCCACAGGCGGAACTGCCGACGCCACAACAGCACGACCCACACCACGAGCGGCACGACAACGACGATCAGTTGTCCGGCACCGACGACGAACCCGATCGTGCGATCGGACAGCCGGTTGAACCACGACACCAGATCGGCCTCTGCGCC
>JAHEJN010000116.1:0-5276 GCA_024638845.1 Acidimicrobiales bacterium
GCAGTTGCTCGACGCGGGCCTTCCCGCAGCCGTGCTCGAGTATCCGATCCGCGACGCGCACGGTCGTCTCATAGCCCAGGTCGACCTGGCCTACCCCGAGCAGCGCCTCGCCATCGAGTTGCAGTCGGTCGCCTTCCATCTCGACCGCGAGACCTGGGAAGCCGACGCGGTGCGAGCCGCCGAGGTCGCAGCTGCGGGCTGGACGTGGCTCCCCCTCACCTGGCGACGCCAGACCACCGGCTCATGGGCCGCAATCGCCACGATCCGAGCTGCATTCAATCGGGCCACCCAGCCCAATTCGGTTTCGTAGAGCCCATCGATGAGCGACCACAAACCGATTTCGGCGGTTTCTTGCTGGGCGGGGGGGGTCAGTCGAAGAGGACGACGGGTTTGACGACTTGGCCGCTCAGGCTGTCGGCGGCAGCCTCGTTGATCTGGCTGAGCGGGTACTCGACGATCAGCTCGTCGAAGGGGAACTTGCCCTCGGCGTTGAGCTCGGCCAGGTAGGGGATGAACTCGTGGGTGCGGCTGCTGCCCTCGACCACGCCGAGGACCTTGCGGTTCGTGATCAGCGTGACGTAGTGGAACGTGATCTCGGGGCTGCCCACGCCGGCCATGCCGAGCTGCCCGCTGAAGGTGAGGGCCTCGAAGGCCGCTACGACCAGCTCGGCGTTGCCGGTCGTGTCGAACACGTGGTCGGCGCCGACGCCGGTGATTCCAAGGATCTGCTCGTTGACCTCGGCCGGCGAGCCGCTGATGCCGTGAGTGGCGCCGTACTTCTTGGCCAGCTCGAGGCGCGACTCGTGGCGGTCGACGGCGATGACGGTGCCCGCCCCGACCACCTTGGTGGCCATGATGGCGGCCAGGCCCAGCGACCCGACGCCGAGCACCACCACGCTGTCGCCGGGCTGCACGGCGAGTGTGTTGAGGATCGCACCCGCACCGGTCTGGATGCCGCAGCCCAGAGGGCCGAGCTTGGCGAGAGCGTATGACTTGTCGACCTTGACCGCCGAGTGACCGGCCACCACCGAATGCGACGCGAACGACGACTGTCCGAAGAAATGCGAGCCCATCGGCTCGCCGGCGGCGTCGGTGAACGCCGAGGTTCCGTCGAGACGACCCGGCGGCACAGCCACGTTCTTGAGGTTGAGCGGGTTGAAGGTGTAGCAGCCGAACGGATCGCCGGCGGAGCACTCTCGACACTCGCCGCAGGCGTCGAAGCTCAACACCACGTGGTCGCCGGGGACCACGTGCGTGATGTCGGCGCCGACCGACTCGACCACACCGGCGCCTTCGTGGCCGAACACGATCGGGCCCATGAACAGCTCGGGAGGAAGCTCGCGCGACAACAGATCGGTGTGACACACGCCGGTGGCAACCATGCGCACCACGACCTCGTCGGCTCGCGGCTCGCCGAGCTCGAGCTCCTCGATGGCGAACGACGACTCCGGCGAACGCAGAACAGCAGCTGTGACCTTCATGGCGGGGACCCCCGGAGTCGTCTCGGATCCCATTCTCCCGTGCGGCGATGCAGCGGTCCAACCCAGACGCCACTGGTACCGTCGGGGTCCATGTCGGACGCGTCCACCGAGCTCGTCGCCCTCGAAGCGGGCATGCCCATCGTGTTCGGCGGCAACCGGGTCACCCACGTGCCCGTCGAGCTGGCCGAGGCATTCGCGCCGGGTGATCGCCTCGTTGTCGTCCAGACCACCGGCGCCCTCCTGCACGTACCGGCCCAGGTGTGGAGCATCGCCACCATGGCGGTCGCCCGAGCCCACGAGGCGTTCCGGGCCATGGGCTCGGTGCCCGACGAGTCGATTTCGAGGTTCTACGACGAGTTCGCCGACCGACTCGCCGATGCAACCACCTTCGCCCCGATCGCCGAAGCCAACCTCGCCGACATCGCGGCGGCCCGAACGCGCGGCCGCAGCACGACCCGCCTCGAGCTCACCGATACGATGCGCGCCGACATGATCGCCGGGCTCCACGGTTGGCGCGACCTGCCGCCCGGCCGTGGCACCGTCGTCCGGTCGGTCGACCACGACGACTGGAGCGTCGAACTGCTCACCGCAGGGCTCGGGCCGGTGGGTTTCGTGTTCGAGGGTCGGCCGAACGTGTTCGCCGACGCCACGGGCGTGCTGCGCTCGGGCAACACGGTCGTCTTCCGCATCGGCTCCGATGCGCTCGGCACCGCCGAGGCCATCGTCGAGCACGCCCTCGACCCTGCGCTGGCGGCAGCCGGCCTCCCGGAGGGGGCTGCCTCGTTGGTGGCCAGTGCGTCGCGGGCCGCCGGCTGGGCGATGTTCTCCGACCGTCGCCTGGCGCTCGCCGTGGCGAGGGGATCGGGGGCCGCAGTCGACCAGCTCGGGGCGGTCGCTCGTCAGGCCGGGGTCCCGGTGAGCCTGCACGGCACCGGGGGCGCCTGGATCGTCGCCGACCGAAGCGCCGACGCCGAGTGGTTCGCCTCGGTCGTGTTCCATTCACTCGACCGCAAGGTGTGCAACACCCTCAACACCTGCTGCATCGTGGCCGATCGCGCCGACGACCTGGTGCCGGTGTTCCTCGACGCCCTCCACCGGGCCGGCGAACGCCGAGGTGCCACCAGCAAGCTGCACGTGATCGTCGACCAGGCCCAGCACGTCCCCACCGAGTGGTTCGAGTCGGTCGAGATCGCACGGGCCGAGGGTCCGGTGGCCGAGCCCCGCACCGAGACACTCGGCTGGGACGATCTCGGCCACGAGTGGGAGTGGGAGGACAGCCCGGAGGTGACTCTCGCCATCGTCGACTCGGTCGATCAGGCCATCGATCGGTTCAACACCGTGTCACCCCGGTTCGCCGCCAGCCTGGTGTCGTCGGACCCCGCGGCCCACGACCGGTTCTACGAGCGCGTCGACTCGCCCTTCGTCGGTAACGGCTTCACTCGCTGGGTCGACGGTCAATACGCCCTGAACACCCCCGAGCTCGGCCTCTCGAACTGGCAGAACGGCCGCCTCTTCGGGCGCGGCGGCGTGCTGTCGGGCGACACCGTGTTCACCGTTCGCACCCGGGCCCACCAACGCGACCCCGAGGTCGGCCGCTAGTCACAGCTCGTGCTGCACCGCAGAGCGGGCCGACACGTACGGACGGATGAGCTCGGCGATCACCTGCTGGTGCACGGGATGGTCGCGATAGGCCTGCCAGCCGGCCTGGTCGTCACAGTCGGCCACGACGGCGATGTCGGCGTTGCCCTCGGCCACCCTGGCGTCGGTGCCGATCACGTAGCTCTTCAGCTCGGGGATGTGGGCGGGCAGCTCCGCCAGGGCTTCGACCACGCGCGCGACGTGGCCCTCGGGGGCGTCGTCGCGAAAGGTGAGCAGTACGACGTGACGGAACATGGCGTCCTCCGGGATCAGGGATCCACCGAGTGTGTCAGGTGCGACCGAGCAGGTGCTTCTGCACTTTTCCCATCGCGTTGCGCGGGAGCTCGTCGACGAGGTGAACGAGGCGGGGCCGTTTGTAGTCGGCGAGTCGGTCGGCGAGGGCAACGCGCACGCCGTCGGGGTCGACGGGCGCGTCGGTGGTGAGCCAGGCCGTGACGATTTCCCCCCAATCGGGATCGGGCGTACCGGTAACAGCGGCGTCGGTCACACCGGGCAGCCGCCGGAGCTCGTCCTCGATCTCGCGGGGGTACACGTTGAACCCACCGGAGATGATGAGCTCCTTGGCCCGGCCGTTGAGGGTGAGGTAGCCGTCGTCGCTCAGCTCACCGATGTCCCCGGTGCGGAACCAGCCGTCGACGAACGCGTCGGCGTTGGCGTCGGGCCGGTTCAGATACCCGCCGAAGACGTTCGGACCGCACACGAGCACCTCGTTCGACTCCGGGTCGAGGCGGAGCTCGAGCCCGGGTAGCGGTCGCCCGACGGTGCCCGGCCGGCGCTCGCCGTCGTAGGGATTCGACACGAGCATGCAGGTCTCGGTCATGCCGTAGCGTTCCACCACCTTCTGCCCGGTGAGCGCCTCGAAGGCCCGATGCAGATCGGCCGGCAGGGGCGCCGAACCCGACACACACAACCGAAGCTGCGCCATCTCGGCGGCCCGAGGCGAGTCGACGAGGCGGCGATACATGGTGGGCACACCGAAGAACATGGTGGCGTGGTGGGCGGCGATGGCATCGATCACCGAGTCGACCTCGAACTTCGGCACCAGGACAGCGGAGGCTCCGGCGAGGAGCGTGCCGTGCAGGCCCACACCGAGCCCGTGCATGTGGAAGAGGGGGAGGGCCAGCACCAGCCGATCGTCGGCGCTCCACCGCCACGCGAGCCGCAGCGCTTCGGCCCCGGCGAGGAGGTTGGCGTGCGACAGCAATGCGCCCTTCGGTGCGCCGGTGGTGCCCGACGTGTAGCCGATGAGGGCGGGGTCACCGGGCGCCATCCGGTCGAGCGGGGGTGGAGCGCCGTGGGCGAGGTCGATGGCGGGGCCGACCACCACGGCCGGTCGGTGCCTCAGCTCGGGTGATCCGACCCAGCTCCGCCGCTCGGCGTCGTCGATGATCACCGCCACGGGTTCGGCATCGTTGATCAGATGATGCAGTTCGGGTTCGCGGTAGGCGGGGTTGGCGGGCAGGGCGACGGCACCCATGCGGAGGACGGCGATGTGGGCGATGACCAGGTCGCGACTGGTTGCACAGCTCATCAGCACTCGATCGCCGGCGCGCACTCCTGCTGCCGCGAGGCGTCCGGCCACCGCCGTCGACTGCCCGTCCAGGTCGGCGCCGGTGAGCGGCGCGTCGCCCATTCCGAGGATCACGGGTCGGTCGGGATCGGCGCGCCAGTTCGTGGCCCATGCGGCCGGTAGCGACGTTGCCGCGAGCAGATCGACCTCGGCCGGGGTCAGCCCTGCGGGCAGGTGCGCCGTCCAGGACGGTCGTGGCTCATCGGTCATCTCCCGATCATGGCGCAGGATCCCGGCTTCGCGACGAAAACGCGCGGTCGTGCCGGGTTGTTGCCCCGCAACCGCGCGCATAGCCTTATCTGTCGGCCTGAGGCCGAGCGCGCTTCACGCGTCCATCACCAGATCGCATCTCCCACTACCGCTCTTCTACGACAAGGCAAGAGGCAAGACGTGCCAACCATCCAGCAGCTGGTCCGCAAGGGCCGCCAGGACAAGTTCCGCAAGGAAAAGACGCCGGCCCTCAAGGGCGCACCGCAGCGCCGCGGGGTGTGTACCCGCGTCTACACGATGACGCCGAAGAAGCCGAACTCCGCGCTGCGCAAGGTTGCCCGTGTCCGCCTCACCAG
>JAHEJN010000116.1:5376-7828 GCA_024638845.1 Acidimicrobiales bacterium
CGCCGCGAGCGCACCATGTCCGAGCGCCTCGCCAACGAGATCCTCGACGCCAGCAACGGCATCGGCGCTTCCATGAAGCGCAAGGAAGACCTCCAGAAGATGGCCGAGTCGAACAAGGCCTTCGCGCACTACCGCTGGTAGTCGCAGCCCAACCGAGACCCCCCGAAGAGATCGCACCCACCCATGGCCCGTCACCCCCTCGCCAAAACCCGCAACATCGGCATCATGGCCCACATCGACGCGGGAAAGACCACCACGACCGAGCGCATCCTGTACTACACCGGCAAGAGCTACAAGATCGGTGAGGTCCACGACGGCGCCGCCACGATGGACTGGATGGAACAAGAGCAGGAGCGTGGCATCACCATCACCTCCGCGGCCACCACGGCGATGTGGAAAGACCATCGCATCAACATCATCGACACCCCCGGCCACGTCGACTTCACCGTCGAGGTCGAGCGCTCGCTCCGTGTGCTCGACGGTGCCGTCGCGGTGTTCGACGGTGTCGCCGGCGTCGAGCCCCAGACCGAGACGGTCTGGCGCCAAGCCGACAAGTACCACGTGCCCCGCATGTGCTTCGTCAACAAGATGGACCGCACCGGCGCCGACTTCTTCTTCTGCCTCGACACCATCATCGATCGACTCACCCCCAACGTGGCCGTGATCCAGCTGCCCATCGGCGCCGAGGGCGACTTCGCGGGCATGATCGACCTGGTGCAGATGAAGGCCCTGGTCTGGTCGAGCGACGTCGACGAGAAGGACCTGGGCGCCACCTTCGAGACCGTCGACATTCCCGAGAAGTACCTCGATCAGGCGGCCGAGTATCGCGAACGCCTCATCGACAAGTTGTCCGAGTTCGACGAGAACGTGATGACGAAGTACCTCGAGGAAGAGGAAATCACCGTCGCCGACCTCAAGGCCGCCATCCGTGAGGGCACGCTCCACCACGACCTGGTGCCGGTGCTCAACGGCAGCGCCTTCAAGAACAAGGGTGTGCAACCTCTGCTCGATGCGGTCATCGACTACCTTCCGTCGCCGCTCGACGTTCCGCCCATTCACGGCGTCGACCCGAAGACCGCGGAAGACCTCCACCGCAAAGCCGACGACAAGGAGCCGTTCGCGGCCCTTGCGTTCAAGATCATGACCGACCCCCACGTGGGCCGCCTCACTTTCTTCCGTGTGTACTCGGGCACCCTCGAGAAGGGCAATCAGGTCGTCAACACCCGCAGCGGCAACAAGGAACGGCTCGGCCGCATCCTCGAGATGCACGCCAACAGCCGCGAAGACATCGACACCGTCCGCACCGGTGACATCGCCGCCGGCATCGGCCTGAAGGACATCCGCACCGGTGACACCCTCACCGATGCCGATCACATCATCACCCTCGAGCAGATGGAGTTCCCCGAACCGGTCATCCAGGTGGCGGTGGAACCCAAGACCAAGAGCGACCAGGACAAGATGTCCAAGGCGCTCATGGCGCTGTCGTCGGAGGATCCCACGTTCCGGGTCGAGACCGACGAGGAGACCGCCCAGACCCTCATCTCGGGTATGGGCGAGCTGCACCTCGAGGTGCTGGTCGACCGCATGATGCGCGAGTTCAATGTCGACGCCACCGTCGGCAAGCCTCAGGTGGCCTACCGCGAGACCATCAGCCAGCCGGTCATCAAGCACACCTACACCCACAAGAAGCAGACGGGTGGCTCGGGCCAGTTCGCCGAGATCACCTTCGACCTGGAGCCCGCGGGCCCGGGTGGCGGTTTCACCTTCGACGACACGGTCACCGGTGGCCGGATCCCCAAGGAGTACATCCCTGCGGTGGGCAAGGGCATGGCCGCATCGATGACCAGTGGTGTGCTCGCCGGGTTCCCGTGTGTCGACGTGAAGGTCACCCTGACCGACGGCAAGTACCACGACGTCGACTCCAGCGACATGGCGTTCCAGATCGCCGGCACGATGGGCTTCAAAGAAGCGCTGCGCCGGGCCAAGCCCATCCTCCTCGAGCCGATCATGGCCGTCGAGGTCGTGACCCCCGACGACTATCTCGGAACCGTCGTGGGCGATCTCAACAGTCGCCGCGGTCAAGTGCAGGGAACCGGCCAGCGTGGCAACAACCAGGTGGTCGATGCGCTCGTGCCGCTGTCGGAGATGTTCGGCTATTCGACCGATCTCCGCTCCGCCACGCAGGGCCGAGCCACCTACACCATGCAGTTCGACTCCTACCAGCAGGCTCCTGGCAATGTCCAGGAGGAGATCGTCGCCCGTATTCGGGGCGAGTAGGCCTGCACGAACCCCGACACCCCCAAGACGAGACAACTACGAGGAAACAAGGCAATGGCCAAGGAAACTTTTGTGCGGAACAAGCCTCATGTGAATGTGGGGACGATGGGTCATATCGATCATGGTAAGACGACGTTGACGGCGGCGATTACCAAGGTGTTGTCCGAGAGTGTGG
>JAHEJN010000117.1 GCA_024638845.1 Acidimicrobiales bacterium
CCTCGTCGTCCTCGGTCGCGAGGTCGGGGTCGCCGTTGTCCGGCATCGAGTCGCTGTCGTACTGGTCAGCCGCGAGCGCTTCGGCGAAGTTGACGGTGCGGTCGCTGGGGTCGGCCGGATCATTGACCTGGCCGAGGCGGGTGCGGATCCTCAGGTCGAGCGAGACCCCCGAGCCGATGTCGCCGACCTCCCAGGTGCCCCAGTCACCCGAACCGGTACCGCCGATCTCGACGAAGGTGGTGCCCGGCGGGATCGTGACGACGCTGTCGAACACCAGGCCGGTGCCGGCGAGTACGTCGGCGACGTCGACGCCGGTGGCATCGTCGGGTCCGACATTGCTGACCGTCACGGTGTACTCGACGAAGGAGCCGAACCAGTGGGGGCCGGCTGCGGGGTCGATGTTCTTGGCGACCTCGATGTCGGCGCGCCGGATGAAGACGTCGTCGGTGGTGGTATCGCTGTAGGCGACCGCAGGCAGACCGCCCGCACCGTCGGGGTCGCAGCACGAGGCGGAGCCACTGGCGTCTTCACCGCTGACGGCGACGGTGTTCGTGTGAGCGAAGCCGCCGGTGAACGATTCGCCGGTGGTCTGGTCGGGAGCCATGGCGGCCGACTGCGGGAGGGCATCGAGGGTGATGACGATCTGGGCGCCGGGTGCGAGCGGCTCTGTCGAGCCGGACACCAGTTGGGTCCACGTGAGCGTCTCGGCGTTGGTCGAGGCCGGCTGGTTGCAGCCGCCGGCCGCGACGCATCCCGGCTCCACCTGAGTGGCGGCCGCGTAGGGAGTCGTGACCATGGCGCTGCTGGGCACGTAGGTCCAGCCGTCGGGGAGCACGTCGACAGCGTCGACGTCGAAGGCCGAAGCGACCGATGCGGTGTTCTCGATCGTGATCTCCCAGGTGAAGGGCTGATCGAAGCGCACGTCGCTGGGGTCCTGACCGGTTGCCGGGATCTTGGTGACGGCGAGCTCGGGCATGTGGACCTGGACGGTCGTCTGGTCGGCGAGCAGCGAGCCCCGCAACGGAGTCGAGGCGTTGCCGTAGGTGGGGACCTCGGCGTTGGTCCGTTCGGCCGCCACCAGACCGTAGTAGGTGGGGATGTCGGCGTCGGTGGTCAGGTTCTGACCGTCGGCCAGCGATTCGGACGGATCGAGCTCGGTCTCGTAGACCAGGGCCACGGGGGCTCCGCCGGCCACGATCGGTCCGGCGATGTCCCACGTGATGGTGCGGGCGCCGGCATTCCACGTGCCGCCGCCGAAGTCGGTCACGGTCAGCCCGACGGGCACCGTCACGACCACGTCGGTGTCGTAGGCGTCGGCGGTACCGGTGTTGGTCACGGTCACGGTGTTCACCAGCGCCGCGCCGGGCTCGGTGTCGCAACCGTCGGTCGGGATGCCGTCGAGATCGTCGCCGTCGGGGGCGGTGTTGTTGTCGCCAGGGGTGGTGCTGCAAATGGGGTCGATCAGACCGGGGCCGACGTCGAGGTCGAGCTCGAGTTGCGGCTCGACCACGGTGATGGTCTCGGGGAACGGGGTGTCGTTGCGATCCCAGGAGGTGCTGGCGGGGTCGTCGTAGCCCGCGGGGAGCGAAGTCGGAGCGTCGCCTACGTGGTCTTCCTGGTTCCAGACGAGGGTGGCCTCGTTGGTGATGTCGTCACCGGATACGCCGCTGGAGGCGACGATCACGGTGTACGGCAGGGTGATCACACACGCCGCGCTCGGCGACACGAGGTCGCCGAGGAAGAACGCGATCCGTTGGGTGTCGCCGCCGACATTGGTGAGCCGCTCGATCTCGCTCGGGAGGATGGCGGTGCCGGTGCTGGCATCGGCGCCTGCGTCCCAGACCTCGCACGGGCCGGTCACGACCGGCGTGCCGAAGGAATCGAACACGAAACCAGCCGGGAGCTGGTCGAACATGGTGAGGTCGAACACGATCGATCCCGCCGGGATGGTCACCTCGAGCTGGAAGTCGACCTCCTCGCCGACGGCGAATTCGTCGCGGTCATCGGCGGGGTCGCCCGGGTTGAACGGCTCGACATCCTTGGTCGAGCTGGCCAACGGCAGGTCGAGGCGGTCGACGTCGTCGTCGGTGTAGGTGCGGGCGTCGGCGATGTTCGGGTCGAGATCGCCGTCGAGGCTGGTGGCGGTCAGGTCGACCGTGTTGTCGATGGTGCCGCTGGCCAGAGCCGGGTCGTCGACGCCGACGTCGTAGGTGAAGACGACCGAGTCGTCGGGGATGATCGAACCGGGCAGAGTCCACGTGATGGTCCGAGCAGCTTCGTTCCATGCACCTGCGGGGGCACCGATGGTGGCGACGGTGTCGGTCGGGCCGCTCACCAAGGTGCCGGGGGAGTTGAAGGGCGTGGCGCCGACGGGCACGTGGTCGACCAGCACGACATCGTGAGCGACCGACACGTTGTTCACGCCGGCCGTCGGGTTCGATGCGGTGATCTCGTAGGTGATGGTCTGGCCGGGCAGCACATCGTTGCCGATGGGATCGGTGTGGGTCTTGTCGACCTGCGGGTTCGGCTCGACGACCTCGCTGGTCACGGTGTTGCTGTCGAGGGTGGGCCGTGGCGTCGAGTCGACGTCGTTCCAGCCGAACGTCGCCGACACATCGAATGCGGTCGCCGGGTCGGGATCGGCCTGGTTGGCCGCCACGTCGTCGACGACCTGGGCGTAGAAGGTGAGCGTGACGGTGTCGGAATCGTCGCCGACCTCGTTGCGGTAGGTCGCGGGAAGCGTGTAGACGATGTCGTCGGTGCTGCCGTCGGCCGGCCACGTGGCGGTACCGGATGCGAGCGGCGTGGCGAACAAGTCGGTGTCGGTGGAGGTCACCGAGGGGTTGAGCGCTCCGACCACGCCGCCGAACGCGCCGGTGTCGTCGAAGAAGACGGTGCCGGGCGGCAGCGGCACGGTGATGACGCCGTCGTAGACGCTTGTGCCCTCGGGAATGGCGAGCGTCACCGTGTACTCGACGATCTCACCGATGGTGAGCTGCTCGTCGATGTCGCCGCCGGTGGCGACGTTGCCGTCCTCGTCGACGGCCGACAGCTGGGCGATGTCGAGCGTCGGGGCCACGGTGAACAGCGTGGCCACGTCGTCGGCGGCGTCGGTGTTGGAGGTCGGCGCGGTGGCGGTGGTGTCGATGTTGTCGGCCGGGTAGTAGATGAAGCGGTCACGGCCGATGGCGAGAGCGTCGGTGTTGATGTCGGCTTCGTAGGAGCGGATGCCGGCGTGGTTCTCGTAGACCTCGCTGGCGTCGACCGAATCGGGGACGTTCAGCTCGTAGCGGAGCGTGACCGGCGCGGTGGTCTCGTCGTCAGGGGTGGTGTCGGCAATCGTGCTGTCGACCGAGCCCGCGATGTCGATACCGGTCCACTCGATGTAGTCGCCGGCTGCGTCGGTGACGCAGCTACCCAGGTTGCTGATCGAGGCAGTGTCCACGTGGTCGACGCAGGTGAAGCCCGCAGGCAGCACGTCCCAGATCACGGCATCGAGCGCGTCCTTGTTGCCGGTGTTCCACACGTCGACCCGGTAGCCCACGCGGGCGTCGGCTTGGACCTCGGCGCCGGTCGGTGTGCCCGTCAGTGAGCCATCCCAGTCGGCGTCGTTCGGACCGGCGTCGATGCCGTCATCGGCGCTGTCGACGAACTCGACGCCCTTGGCCAGGCGGGCCTGGGGCTCGGTGCGCTCGGCGTTGGACTGGTCGCGGTACTGGTAGACGAGGCCACCGTTGTTGTTGTGGATCATCTTCTCGAGGTTGGCGTCGATGTCGAGCGCGACGCCGGGGTCGGGCTCGAGGATCGTCGCAGCGATGACCCACGTGAACGTGTTGCCGCTCTCGTCGACGTCGCCGTCGCCGTGGAGGGTGAAGGTGATCGGGCCGGTGCCACTGACGGTGGTTCCGTCGATGGTGTCGCCGGGCGCTCGGGCGGCCGAGTCGGCGATGTAGGTGTACGACGGGGGCAGGATGTCCTGAATGACCGTGCCCTCGTAGTCGAAATCGGCCGGGTAGTCGGCGTTGAGCTCGAAGCAGACGATGTCACCGGGCCCGAAGCCGAGAGCGGCGTCGGGGTCGCCTTCGACCCAGGTGATGTTGCCGGTGGAGTGCTCGTCGACGCAGGTGTCCTTGGTGGCGCCGGCGCCGTCGGCCAGCGCGCCGGCCTTGGCCGAGATCCGCTTGTTGATGGAGGGTAGGGAGTTCGCCAGCCCGGCCGAGGACGTGTCTCCGTCGATGCCGCCGTCGGCGTCGACGGGGTCGGGGTCGGGCAACACGGGGCTCGCGACGAAGTCGGGCCCGCTCACCTCGACCTGGTTGCCGACGGTGTCGCCGGCCAGCACCTGTTCGCCCGGTAGGGCCAGGTAGTTGCCGCGGTAGGTGCCGCGCACGCGCGCCGTGTAGGTGATGACGAGGTTCTGGTCGGCGTCGAGCACGTCGAGCGCGTCGTTGTCGCCGGTCGGGTCGCTGTGATCCCAGACCAGCTCGAAGCGGCCGGTGCCGTACGGTCCGCCGGTGGGCAGTTCGCGAACCGTGAACGCGGGCGCGGCGCTGCCGTCCAGCACCGACGGTGTGCCGGCGTGGCCCGTGCAGTCGGTGTCGCGCCAGTCGGTGGTCGGGGAGAGATCTCCGTTGTAGGTGCCGAGGAAGCACAGCGGTGAGGGCAGAAGGTCGCGGACGACGAGATCGGTGAAGTCGCGGTACTCGCCGGTGGTGATCGTGAGCGTGGTGTTCACGAGACTCTGCTGGACGAGCGCGCCGCTCATCGACTTGGCGATGACGATGTCCTCGGCCTCGGTCACGTGCAGGTCGTCGAAGGTGTACTCGGTAGCCGTCGGCGTGTAGGTGCCGGTGACCTCGGCCAGGTTCGTAGCCGACTGCTCACCGGCGGTCAGCAGTTCGGGATCAGTGTTGGGGGTGCTGTCCAGCTCGCCGGTGGAGGCCCCGGTGTTGTTGTCCAGGTTGCGGCCCTGGTTCAGGCCGGCGGGGTCGAGGTAGGGATCGGTCGGGTCGGACCAGGCCACGTTGGCCCACAGGGGGAAGCCGGCCTGGTATTCGACGACGTGGACGGCGGCGGGTGCGAGGTCGGGGAGGGTCCAGGTGACGATGGTCTCGCCGGTCGCGCTGGTGTCGACGGTGTCGGGCGTGTCACACGTCAGGGCGGCGGTGGCGACCGGGCCCGAGCCGGCCCACTCCTCGACGACGGTGACGCTGTTGTCGCCGGCGTAGTAGGACTGACAGCCCTGGAACTCCAGCTTGGGGTCGAGGGTGTCGACCAGCGACAGAGTCACGGTGTCGTAGTCGGGGTTGTTCTCGACCTCGACCTGGAAGACCTCGCCCTCGGACCCACTCGCACCGGCGTCGACGCCGTTGGCGTGGACGCCGCGGAGTAGCTCGTCGGGTCCGGTCTTGGTGACGCGGAAGGGGATCAGGAGGGTGTCGTGGGTGATGGAGGCGTCGCCATCGAACTCTGCGGTGAAGAGTCCGGTGGTGGGGCTCCAGTCCGGGATGAGGAACGGGTCCTGGCTGGCGGCGGCCCGTGCTTCGTTGTGGATCGAGTCGCCGACGGGAAGGGTGTCGGAGCCGATGAAGGTCCCGGGCACGTGGTCGGGGTTGGTGTCGATCGTGTACGAGACCGACGCTTGGCTGTTGGCCGGCAGGTCGGCCACGTTCTCCCAGATCAGCGTGGTCTGGCCGGCGGCCGGAACGTCGGCGAGGATCTCCGTCGGCGCGGGATCGGCCGAGAGGTAGGCCACGTCTGCGGGCAGCGTGTCGCTGAACGACAGGTTGTAAAGGTAGTCGCCCGAGATCTGGGAGCCAGTGGCGGTCAGCGTGTAGGTGACGTGCTCACCGATCAGGGCCTCACCACCTACGTCGTCGGCCTTGGCCAACGTGAAGTCGTCGGCTGCGTCGGCCGCCACGGGACCAGCGGTGGCGACGGGAGCGACGACGAGCAGCGACGCCGCCAGCAGGACGGTCAGAAGCGATCCGACGGACTGCCGCGCGACAGTCCGGAGTGGCAACGGAGGGCTGGGTGACATCAGAGACGGTCCATGGGCAGCGAATAGGCGGGCAATGACCATTCGGCGCAACCAGACGGCTTCTCAAGGCCGAGTGCCCGATTTCTCGGTGAGCGGGCACATTCACCTACGGCATCTACTCCGGCCGCGCCCGGCAAAACCTCACCGTGGACTGAAGGGTGAGGGTGGTGAGACCGCAGCGATGGCCGCTCAGCGGGCGGTGTAGCCGCCGTCGACCGTGACGATCGATCCGGTCATGTAGCTCGCCGCCTCGGACGCGAGGAACACCACCACCCGTGCGATCTCGTCGGGTTCGGCCAGCCGCTGCATCGGGATGGTTGCATCGGCCAGCGCCTGGAGGTCGGCCGGTGAGGGCGGTGTCGGTCGTTGCGAGGCGAGCATGGGTGTGTTGACCTCGCCGGGCGCCACTGCATTGATGCGGATGTTGTCGCCGACGTGGTCGAGGGCCATGGCGCGGGTGAGCTGATGGACGGCGCCTTTGGAGACGCAGTACGCGACGACCCCGGCGGCGGCGACCTCGCCCCAGATCGACCCGAAGTTCACGATCGCGCCGCCGCCGGCCGCGCGCATGTGCGGGACCGCGGCGCGGCACATGAAGAACGTGCCGTCGACGTTCACCCGCATCACCCGACGCCAGGCGTCGTCGTCGGTGCCGAGGGCGTCGGCTCGGTGGATCGTTCCGGCGCAGTTCACCAGCACATCGATGCGGCCGTGCGTGTCGACCGCTCGGGCGATCGTTTCGCGACAGAAGGCCGAGTCGGAGACGTCGCCGATGATCGGCTCGCTCGCTGCGATCGAGCCGGCGACGGCGACGGCGAGCTCTGAGTCCCGATCGACGATCACCACCTCGGCACCGCCGGCCGCGAAGGCGCGGGCCGAAGCCGCTCCCATGCCGGAGGCGGCGCCGGTGATCATCACGACTCGACGCGGTTCAGCCATCGACGCCCCTCGTCGCCACGAACTGACTGCCTCCGTAGGTCTGTTCGGTCGGTTGCAGCTCGATGCGATTGACGTTCACGCGGGTCGGCGCCGTCACCGCATAGACGATGGCGTCGGCAACGTCGGTCGCGGTGATCTCCTCGATACCCGAGTCCTGGGCCATGGCCCGATCGGCCGGGTCGTCGATGGCGACGTCGTAGAACTCGGAACTGACGCGTCCGGGACAGATCTCGGTGACCCGGACGCCGGTGCCCCGGAGCTCGAGCCGGAGGTTGGTCGACAGCCGATGCACGGCACCCTTGCTGGCGCCGTACAGCGCAGCCGAGAGCGGATACAACCCGGCCATGGAGCCCATGTTCACGATGTGGCCGCGTCGCCGCTCGATCATTCCGCCGAGCACGCTGCGACACGCATGCAGGACGGCAGCGACATTGGTGGAGATGGTTCGTTCTACATCGTCGTAAGTGGCGTCGGTGAGCGAACCCATCGCCCGTCCGAGGCCGGCGTTGTTGACCAGAACGTCGACTGCGATCGGTGCAAGTAGCGCATCGAGCCCGGCCGTGTCGCGGACGTCGAGCACATGGGCGATGCAGCCCGTGGCCTCGGCCAGGGCATCGAGACGGTCGGCTCGACGGGCAACGGCGTGGACCTCCATGCCGGTGGCGGTCAGCGCAACCACGGTCTGCGCCCCGATCCCGCTCGATGCGCCGGTGACAACGGCCAGTCTTCGGGGTTCGGTAGGCACGCTCAACACTGCCACTTCGATCGCGCTCGGCGACAATTCTGCCGAGCTCCGTGCCGCTCGATCAGGCGTCGCCGGGTTCGCGGTAGAACTGCACGTGGA
>JAHEJN010000118.1 GCA_024638845.1 Acidimicrobiales bacterium
CATGACGTCGAACCGCTCGGACCAGCCGTCCTTGCCGTAGTTCCAGCCGGTGCTGTCATTCCAGACGATGGACCCGGCCTCTTGGAGGCGGCCGTCGGGGTAGACGAGCCGTGCGCCGACGGCCCCGACCGTGGGATCGTCGAAGGGTTCGAGCAGTTGGGTGAGCCAACCCGGAGTGACCTCGGTGTCGCTGTTCAACAGCACGATGAACTCACCCCGCGCTTCGGCGGCTCCGATGTTGGTCGATCGCAGATAGCCCTGGTTCTCGGCGTTGGTGATGACCCGCAGCCCCCCGACCGATCCGAGGAGCTCCGGGATCTCGTCGGGCGAAGAATCGTCGACCACGATCACCTCGTGGTCGATCTCGGTATGACGGCCGATCGACTCGAGCAGTCGCTCGGTGATGTCCACACCTCCGTAGACCGGGATCACGAGCGTGGCCAACGGGTTCTCCGATGTGCGGAGCCCGAAGCCGATCTCGCCGGGATCGAGCACTTCGGGCTCGCCCGAGTGACGGACCCGTCGGCGGTGGACCGTCTGGCGCAGTGCGCCGAGCGAGTGCTCGTAAGCGGAGCGGCGCCTCGACCCCGTTGGCAGGACACGGCCGGCGAGTCGTCGGTATGCCGCAATCGCCTGGTATGAGGTCGAGCCGCGCTCGACCTCGAGGACATGTGCGAGATGAGCGGCCTCGCCGACCACCCGTCGGTGCTCGGTCGCCAGACGTTCGAAGTCCTCGTGTGCGATCTGCAGACGGGTGGTCAGACGGTTGATCTCGGTCTGGGCACGGTTGATCTCGGTCTGGGCACGGTTGATCTCGGTCTGGGCACGGTTGATCTCGGCTTGGGCGATGGCCTCTTTGGCTTCGAGCTCGCGCAGGGCAGCATCGATCGCGGATTGGGCCTCGTCTCTCGCGGTCACGACCTCGGCGTTCACCGCGTCGATGCTGGCCTGCGCTGCGGCGCGGTTCTCGGCGAGCCCCTTGACCATTGCGTTCAGGCTGGGCGCGGTCGAGGAGAGGGGGACGACCGGATCGTCGATGCCGACTACCTGGGGATGCCATTCGCCGGTGAGGCCCTCGAGCCCGGTCGGGCCGATCCAATCGGCGTTCGGCTCCGGAATGTGGTGGCGCTCGCTCCGCTCGACGGGCGCATCGACGAGATCGTGGAGCTCGGCGCCGTTGGCCTCGAGCCACGAAACGAGCTTCGGCACGACCGAGTCGGGGTCGTCGACGAGCGAGTCGAAGGCGAGCGCGAAACACGCGGCGCCGTCGAGGTCGGTGGCGGCGCCGAACACGTAGCGCTTCCACAAAGCGAAGGAGAGCTCGCGGTCGAAGCCGTTGCGACGTTCGAGGGATGCGGCGACCGCGTCGGGCCCCCGGTGGACGAACACCACCCGTGTTTCGCCGAGCACGGTGGTCCAGAACGGGAGCAGTAGCGACAACCGGGGGTCCTTCCAGAACCACGTCTGGTCGGGAAGGTGAGTGTCGACCAACGCTCGTGCTCGATCCGCCCAGCGGCCGGCGGCCAGTTCGAACTGGAGCGGGCGCGTCGCCGGAGGCGGGGGTGCGGCCCAGTGCCCGCCCAGCTCGGCCAGGAGCTCGTCGTTGAAGTCGGTCAGCGCCCGGATCTCGAAGTGCCCGAACCGGTTGTGGGGATCTGCTGCCATCAGGGCATCGCCGGCGGCGGTGGGTACTCCCAAGTTCGAGAGCAGGCGCGCCACCGCCGACGTGCCGCTTCGGTGCATCCCCGCCACGAGCAGCCTCATGCCCCGGTCGGCTCCCGGAGTTCGAAGCGCTCGGTGGCGACGGCGTAGAGATCGAGATCGAGCCGGTTCGCCTCGTGCAGCCGCTCGAAGCGATCGTCGCCCAGTCGGCTCCGCATGCGGTCGAGTCGCTCTTCGAGCGAGTCGGGTCGATCGGGATCGGCGTTCGAGTGCGCCCGCCGCACGAAGAACGTGGGATGGGCCATCCGGACGATGGCCGCCAGCCCGAGCCATGACTCCTCGTACCGCTCGACGATGCCGACGGCGGGGAGCGACTCGACGAACCGGACGGCGCGTACGAAGTCCTCCTCGTCGGTGGCGATCCGCCTCTTGGTGATCGGATCACGGAGGTCGGTCAACGAGCGAACGTGGAAGTTCCGCACGTGGTGTGCGTTGCGATCGAGCATCACGTCGACGTACTCCGACAGGCTGTGCTCGGCCGCGACGACTCCAGCCGGGGTCACCGGACCGCGCCGTCGGTCGAAGTCATAGACCGACTGCATCCGGTCGAGCGGGTGACGAAGGAACAGGAGAGGGATCACTCTTGCTCCTTCGATCACCGGCAGCGGGGGCCGGAGCTGATGCGACGAGAAGGCGAGCATCTCCGGGTCGGCTTGCGCCATCTCGGCGACCGTCGACGCCGAGACGCTGCCCGCCGGATCGTCGGTGTCATACGAGGTCCATCGCCGACCGAAGTTCGACTCGAGCACTGCTTCCACCGAGCTGCCCGCGTTCTTGAACAGGTGGTAGTGGATGATCAGCGGGCGCATACGACCAACGCACTATAGCGACGGTGCCCGGCTCCGAGCCCGCCGCTCGTCAGTTGGCCAGTCGCATGATTGCGCCGTCGCGGACGCCGAACTCGTCGGCCCCGTCGCCGTCCCAGTCGCCGGCGATCGGGATGTCGTCGGCCTGGCCGAGGGAGGCGGCGTAGTCCGCCGGGCCGGCGGTGTTGGAGTTCTTCACGAAGAAGACGTTCACTCGTCGGACAGCGAAGGTGTCGAAACCGTTGCCGTTCCAGTCGCCGACGACGAGGCGGTCGGTCGCCTTGCCGTATCCGAAGACGTTGGTGGCGGGCCCGCTGACGAAGTCGTCACGGGTGTAGATGATGTTGCCTCGCCTCACGGCGAAGGTGTCGATGCCGTCGCCGTTCCAGTCGCCGACGAGCACCTCGTCGCCGGCGCGGCCATAGCCGAATACCACGTCGGCGGGGCCACTGGTGGTCGAGTTGCGCACATAGAACACGTTGCCGCGCCGGACGGCCAGCGTGTCGATGCCGTCGCCGTTCCAGTCGCCGACGAAGATCTCGTCCCCGGGTTTCCCGTAGCCGATCACGACATCGGCGGGCCCGCCGCTGTTGGAGTTGCGGAGGTAGTAGACCTTGCCGCGTCGCACGCCGGGGGTGTCGACGCCATCGGCGTTCCAGTCGCCGATGACGACGACGTCGCTGGGCGTGCCGTAGGCGAACTCCAGGAACACCGAGGCCGGCGACGGCGTGTTGTCGACTTCCCGGAGCGCGGCCAGCGCATCGACGGCGCCGTAGCCCCAGGTGTTGTTGGGAACGTTGTCCGAGCCGATCGCTATAGCGGTCGAGAGGATGGCGCTCTTCAGTTGGGCGCCGCTGTACGCGGGACTGAGATCGTGCATCAACAGCGCCACGCCCGCCACGACCGGCGTGGCCATCGACGTGCCGCTGATGCTCTGGAACCCACCACCGTTGCGGGTCGACAACACGTTGATTCCGCCGGCGACGATCTCGGGTTTGATGCGCCCGTCGGCGGTCGGACCACGGCCGGAGAAGTTGGCCATCGACCACCCTCCGGTTCCTGGATCGAAGGCCGCGCCCACTGTCAGGGCGTCGCGGGCGGTGCCGGGAAACGACACCGAGCACGGCGCCGGCCCGAAGTTGCCGGCCGCGACCACGACGAGGATGCCGGCCGTGAACGCGTTGTTGACCGCTTGGCTTGCCAGTCCGAGTCCCTGGTCGCACGAGCTGCCCTCGATCGACATGTTGATGACCGCGATGCCGTAGGTGTCGCGGTTGTTGATCACCCAGTCGATGCCGTCGACGAGGGTCGAGACGTCGCCACCGCCGTGACAGTCGAGCACCTTCACGCCGACGATTGCCGCGCCCGGGGCCATTCCCTGGGCCGCGAGGTTGCCCTCGCCGGTGCCCGCGATCGTGCCCGACACATGGGTGCCATGCCCCTGTGGGTCGTCTTCGTGCGGGCCGCTCGACTGGAGGGGGCAGGGCGTGAGCTCGGGATCGTCGTAACCCACCGCCTGGATGCTGTTGTGCCAGGCGATCACCTTGCCCCCGTCGAGCGCAGGGTGGGTGATGTCCAACCCGGTGTCGAGCACGGCCACCACCGCGTCGTTGCTGGTGTACACGCTCGGGTTCCCGTCGCCATCGCCGTCGACCCCGTAGGTGGCGCGGGCCTGCGGCACGCGGGCGCCCTCGGCCGAGCTCTGGTTCGCGGCTCGAACCGGCAGGTTCAGGTCGACCCTGGCCACACCAGGTTGGGCCGCGATGGCATCGAGTTGCCCGGCGGGAACCTCGGCCACGACGGCGTTACGGAACTGCATCGGCCGCACCACCGTGATGTCGTCGCGTGCGGCGATGGCGGTACGCGCCGATGCGGCGCTCAGGCCGTCGTCGTAGCTGATGATCACCTTGACCGGGTCGGTGGCCGCAGCCGAGGTCAGCTCGACGGAGGCCGGCTCGACACGGTCGACAGACTGTGGGAGGGCGACGGCCCCGCCGATCGCGCCCGGCCCGACCAGGACGGTCGAGAGCACCACCGCGACCGCGAGGCGAATGGGTGCACGCCAGGTCATCGGTGACCATGGTAGTGGAAGACCCCCGCTGCCCGGCGGCGCGTCGCCGTTCACTCCTGCCGCCGACCGATAGGGTCGCGGCAATGAAGGACACCCGAATCGTCATCGTCGGCGGCGGGCCGGCGGGCAACTCCTGCGCCACCCACGCCGCCCGCCTCGGCGCCAAGGTCACCATGATCGAGACCGACGTGGTGGGCGGCGCGGCCCATCTGTGGGACTGCATCCCCTCGAAGGCGATGATCGCCACCGGCGGGGCCATGTCGTTCCTGCGTCGTTCGGCGGGCATGGGTCTCGAGTCGGCCGATCCGTTCGTCGATGTCGAGGCGTTGCGGACCCGCTTGGGCGGCATCGAGGCCCGACTCCAGGGTCAGATGTCCGACCTGCTCCTCAGCCAGGGGGTCGAGATGGTCTCGGGACGGGGGCGAATCGTCGATGCTCACACGGTCGTGGCCGATTCGGCGCACGGCGAGCGGGTGTTCGAAGCCGACTACATCGTGTTGTCGACCGGGAGCCGGCCACGTATACCCGACTGGGCCCAACCCGACGGCGAGCGCATCCTCACCACCCGCCAGTCGTACCCTCCGAGCACCATTCCCACCCATGTCGTGGTGATCGGCTCGGGCGTCACCGGCGTCGAATTCGTGCACATGTTCTCCTCCTTCGGTGCCGACGTGACCCTGGTGGTCAGCCGCCAGCAGGTGCTTCCCCAGAAGGATCCCGAGGTGGCCGCCGCGCTCGAGGCCGACTTCCTGCGCCGGGGCGTGCGGCTCTTCAAAGGGGCACGCGCTACCGGTATCGAACGACTCGACGACGGCGTGATCGTCCTGACCGACGACGGTCGCTCGGCCAAGGGCAGCCATGCTCTGCTCGCCATCGGCAGCGTTCCCAACTCCGAGTCGCTCGGTCTCGACAACGTCGACATCGAGACTTGCGACGGCTACATCACCGTCGACCACAACTGCCGCTCGAACCTGGCGCACATCTATGCCGCCGGCGACCTGTCGGGCAAGCTGCCGCTGTCGTCGGTGGGCACGATGCAGGGCCGCAAGATCGCCGAGCACATCATGGGTGTGCACGATCGACCCCACCGTCACATCGACTACGACAAAGCCGCATCGGCCATCTTCACCGAACCCGAGATCGCCGATGTCGGCTTGGCCGAGGCCGACGCCTTCGCCGAAGGACGCAAGATCCGCGTCACCAAGGTGCCGTTCTCCGTATCGGCCAAGGCACTCATCAACGACGACACGCGCGGCTTCGTCAAGATCGTGTCCGATCCGGCAACCGGCGTGGTGCTCGGCGGGTCGATCGTCGGTCGCCACGCCGCCGAGCTCATCTCGATCCTTGCGCTGGCCGTCAACTCGGGGCTCCATGTCGACGACATCACCGAGACGCTCTTCGTGCACCCCACGTTGTCCGAGGTCTTGACCGAGGCCGCCGAGTAGTCGTGACCGACGGGCACGTCGAGGAGTCGCGCGGCGATCTCGCCGCCACGCTCGGACAACGCACGCTGGGCCGAATCATCGACTTCCTGATCGTCTCCACCGTGATCGTGGCGCTCGGTGGGGCGACCGTTCGGTCGACCGAGTCGGGCGACGTCGAGCTCCCGCGCTGGGTCGTCCTGGTGCTGGCCACTTCCTACTTCCTGTACGAGACGCTGGCGGTGGCCATCGCGGGCAAGACCGTAGGGAAGCACTTCACCCGCACGGCGTTGGTGTCGGTCCGCGATGGTTCGCGGCCCCAGCCTGTCCAGGCCGCGGTCCGCGCACTCGTCGCCGTGGCCGGTTGGGTGATCGCTCCCGGCCTGGGGGTCATCCTGCTGGTGGTGGTCTATGCGACGGCGATCCTCGACCGGCGTCAGCTCCGCGGCATGCCCGACCGCCTGGCCGGCACGGCGGTGGTGCAGCGGGGTTGACGATGCCCCGGTCGAGGGTCAGTCGATCACCACGACGATGTCGCCACCGCCGACGGTGTCGCCCGGTGCGACCTTGACCTGGCTGACGACGCCCGCCTTGTCGGTGTTGATGTTGTTCTCCATCTTCATCGCCTCGAGGACGACCACGGCCTGACCGACCTCGACCTCGTCGCCCACCGCCACCAGCACTTTCACGATCGTGCCTTGCATGGGCACCGACACCTCGCCGCTTCCGGCACCGCCGCCGCCACCACCAGTTGCTGATCGTCGAGGACGGCCGACCGAGGCGGATTCGTCGGGAACCCACATGGCCACCGCGAAGCGCTTGCCGTCGACCTCGACGTCGATGTTGCGGCGGATCGTGGGTTCTCCGCGTTCACCAACCGGACCGGCGGCGCCGAACGGAGCGATGTGGGCCAGATCGAGTACGTCCTCGACCCACTTGGTGGAGTGGTCGATGGCCGCGAAGTCGGGGTGCTCCAGGATCAGCCGATCGGCGGGAATCGTGGTGGCGACGCCCTCGACCACCAGCTCGTCGAGGGCCCGCAGCGTTCGTCGTATCGCGCCGTCTCTCGTCGGGGCCCAGCAGATCAGCTTGCCGATCAGGTTGTCGTAGTACGGGCTGATCTCGTCGCCGGCCTCGTACCCGGTGTCGAAGCGCACGCCGTAGCCATCAGGTGCGCGTAGGGCCCGGATGGTGCCGGGTGAGGGGGAGAAGGCGCCCGCCGCCGGATCCTCGGCGTTGAGACGCACCTCGATGGCATGGCCGGTGATGGTCACGTCGTCCTGCTCGAACCCGAGCGGCTCACCCGATGCGACGGCGATCTGCATGGCGACCAGGTCGATACCGGTCACCGCCTCGGTGGCGGGGTGCTCCACCTGGAGGCGGGTGTTCATCTCGAGATAGAAGAACTCGCCGTCCTCGTAGAGGAACTCGACGGTGCCGGCGCCGACGTAGTCGCACCCCTTCGCGACCTTCACTGCCGCCTCGCCCATCGCCGCGATGATGGCGGGCGCGATGCCCGGTGCCGGTGCTTCCTCGATGAGCTTCTGATGCCGTCGCTGGGCCGAGCAGTCGCGGGTTCCGAGGTAGACGCAATCGCCGAGCGTGTCGGCCATCACCTGCACCTCGACGTGGCGGGGCTTGGTGAGGTATCGCTCCATGTAGAGCTCGTCCCGACCGAAATAGGCGAGGGACTCGCGGCGGGCGGACTCGATGGCGGCCTCCACCTCACCGTCGGACCGGACGACCTTCATGCCTCGGCCGCCGCCGCCGTAGGCCGCTTTGAT
>JAHEJN010000119.1:0-4002 GCA_024638845.1 Acidimicrobiales bacterium
GGCAACGAGGAGCAACCGATGGTCACACTGCTCGAGAGAACCGACCACCCCGGCAACGGGCGACATGTGGCGGACCTCCCTCGGCCTCTGGCCTTCGCTCTCTCCGGCGGCGCTTCGAGCGGAGCAACCCAGGTCGGGATGTTGCGAGCCCTCCGGGACGCCGGCATCCGGCCCGACATCATCGTCGGCACATCGGTCGGTGCCATCAACGGCGTGATGGTTGCCGGTTCGGGCGAGGGTGGCGTCGACCGGCTGCGCGATGTCTGGGCCGAGATCGACCGCGACGAGATCCTCGGCAGTTCGAGCATCAGATGCCTGCCGAGGCTGGTCCGCACCCGCCGCCACCTCTTCCCGTCGGACGCATTGCGTGGGCTGATCCAGCGCAACCTTCCGGTTCAACGCTTCGAGTCCCTTCCCATTCGGTTTGCCGCCGTGGCCACCCATGTGGCTCACGGGTCGCCTGCGGTGCTCGTCACCGGCGATCTCGGGCGGGCGCTCTTGGCGAGCGCTGCCATCCCGGGTGTCTTCCCGCGAGTGGAGATCGACGGTCACTGGTACTTCGACGGCGGCGTGACGGCGAACGTCCCCGTCCGTCAAGCGGTGGAGCTCGGGGCACGCACCGTTGTCGTCCTCGACGCCGCACCCCCGCCGGCCGAACGCGACCAGCCGACGAACATCGCGGAGACGATCCAGTATGTTGCCGGGCTGCTCATGCGCAGCCAGAGCTCGGCCGACGTTTCCTACATGCGCGGTCTGTGCGAACTGGTCGAGCTGCCCCGCTGCACCCCGCAACGGGTCGGTCCCTTCGACTTCAGCCGCAGCCACGAGCTGATGGAGCTCGCCTACTCCCGAACCCGGCGCTTCCTCACGGAGCGCCGCGGCGCGCTACCCGCGCTCGTCGGCTGAGGCGAATACCGGCGTCTGGGCCATCTTGTCGCGGCCGAGCGTCAGAATGCCGGTCGCAGTGACCTTCGACCCTGCCCCTCGCCGAGAAGCGGGTCGACAATCGGCGCATGAAGGAACTACTCCCGCATCGCTGGAAGCTCACGATTCAATCGCACGAAGACGAGGACCACTGCGAGATGGTGGTTCATCTCGATGCGGTCGATCGGTCGTTGTCGGGCACCGGTCGATCTCGCCGGAACCCGTCGGACCCTTCGGTGCCACAAGTGGGCGAGGAATTGGCCGCCGCCCGGGCGCTGCACGACCTGGCCAACCATCTCACCGAGGACGCATGGGCGATGATCGAGTCGTTCTCGGAGCCGGACTGAGCCGACGACCGGATCGCCAGGACGCTCGATCTCCCGCGACCTCGATGACCTATTTGCCCGCCAACGCCCTCTGAGCGAGCCCTGCGCCGGCCGCCGCCACCGGGCGCGGTGCTTCGGCCTTGACGTCGGTCACCTACGGGGCATGGTGGGATCACGACGGCAATCGACGGTCGAGTTCAGGCCTTGGGCATCGGTCAGAAGTCCACCGATGGCGCCGAGACGGGAGAGCTGGCGCGGCGCGCTTACGTCGAGCAGAAGAAGCCCGACAAAGTCGAGAACCCGGTTCGCCCGGCAAGCGCGGCCGGAAGGGGGGAGGGGCGCAGTTGCCAGCGTCGTGGCTTCCGACCTACGTTCGACCTACGCCCGGTCCAAACGTCTGGGCTGATCTGTCGCCCGACAGCACATATGGAGGGGATCCATGTTGAGTTGGAAGAAACTGTTCGCCATTCTGGCGTTGGTGGCGCTCATCGCGGCCGCATGCGGCAGCGACGACGGCGGCGAAGACGCCGCGCCCGCCGACGACGGCGAGACCACTACCGAGGAACCGGCCGAAGAGCCGGCCGAGGAACCGGCCGAAGAGCCGGCCGAAGAGCCGGCCGAGGAGCCCGCCGATGACGGCGGCGCGTTCGTGGCCATGTCCGCCGTTGCCGAGAGCTGCGACTACGGCGGCTCGCTCAGCTCGATCAACGCCATCGACGAGCTCACTGTCGAGTTCACGCTCTGCAACCCGGACGTGGCCTTCGAGTCGAAGGTGGCGTTCTCGGCCTTCGGCATCCACCCGTCGGAGGTCCTCGAAGCCACCGGTGGCGGTGGCCCCGAGCTGTTCGAGAACCCGGTCGGCACCGGGCCCTACCAGATGGTCGAGTGGGACCGCGGCAACCAGCTCGTGCTGGGCGCCTATGACGGCTACTGGGGCGCAGCCCCCGAGGCAGAGACGCTCGTGTTCCGCTGGAGTGACGAGGCCGCCCAGCGGCTGGTCGAGCTCCAGGCCGGCACCGTCGACGGCATCGACAACCCCGGTCGCGACGACTTCGCGGTGATCGCAGACGACGGCGAGCTCCAGCTGCTCGAGCGCGAGGGCACCAACATCTTCTACCTCGGCCTCAACCGGAACATGCCGCCGTTCGACAACGAGCTCGTCCGCCAGGCCGTTGGCCAGGCGCTCGACCGTCAGCGCATCGTCGACGCGTTCTACCCGCCGGGTTCCATCGTGGCCGACCAGTTCCTGCCCAGCTCGATCTTCGGCTACACCCCCGAGCCCAAGTGGTACGACACCGATCTCGACGCAGCCCGTACTCTGCTCGCCGAGGCCGGGTTCCCCGACGGCTTCGATGTCACCCTCAACTACCGCGACGTGGTGCGCAGCTACCTGCCGTCGCCGGGGACCGTTGGCGTCGACATCCAGGACCAGCTCGCAGCCATCGGCATCAACGTCACCATCGAAGTCATGGAGTCGGGGGCATTCCTCGACGCCAGCGATGCCGGTGAGCTCACGATGTACATGCTGGGTTGGGGCGCCGACTACCCAGACGCCACCAACTTCTTGGACTTCCACTTCGGTCGCGGAGCTTCGGGTCAGTTCGGCGACGGCTTCGAGGACATCTGGGCCGTGCTCGATGAGGCGGGTCAGATCGCCGATCAGGATGCACGCCTCACCCTGTACGAGGAGGCCACCGGGCTCATCAAGGAGCACGTGCCGATGGTTCCCATCGCCCACGGTGGCTCCGGCACCGCCTATCGGGCCGATGTCACCAACGCCCAGGCCAGCCCGCTCGGCAACGAGTACTTCGCGGTGATGGACCCCGGTGGTCGTGACACGCTCGTGTGGATGCAGAACGCCGAGCCCATCGGCCTGTACTGCGCCGACGAGACCGACGGCGAGTCGCTGCGAGCATGTGAGCAGATCAACGAGCCACTCCTCTCCTACGAGATCGGCGGCACCGCCGTCGAGCCCGGCCTGGCCGAGACCTGGTCGTCGAACGAAGACGGCACCGTGTGGACGTTCAACCTGCGTCCGGGAGTGACCTTCCACGACGGATCGGCGTTCGACGCCAATGACGTGGTCACGACGTTCCTAGCCCAGTGGGATGCGGCCAGCCCGCTCCACACCGGCCGCGACGGCAACTTCACCTACTTCAATGCCGACTTCGGGGCGTTCTTGAACGCACCGGAAGGCTGATCATCCGGGTTGCCCTCGGGGGGCAGGTACTGCTTCCCGAGGGTCTCCCATGGTGGTCCCGATTACGCGGAAGGCAGGCTGAGTGGGTCGATTCGTCGTTCGCCGTCTGCTGACGGCCATACCGGTTCTGCTCGGAATCCTCGCGTTGGTGTTCGCCGTGGCCCGGCTCATTCCGGGTGATCCCTGCACCGCGGCGCTCGGCGAGCGAGCCACCGAGGAAGTCTGCGACGCCTACAACGAACGGTACGGCCTCAACGAGTCGATCTTCACGCAGTTCCGGATCTACATCACCGATGTCGCCCAGGGCGACCTGGGAACCTCCTTCCGCTTCAACAAGCCGGTCACCGATCTGCTCATCGAACGGCTCCCGACCACCCTCGAGCTGTCCCTCGCTGCCCTCAGTTTGGCCGTGCTGGTCGGCGTACCTCTCGGCGTGATCTCGGCCTACCGGCACAACTCCAAGGTCGATGTCGCCACCATGATCGGCGCCAACGTCGGCGTATCGATGCCGGTCTTCTGGCTCGGGTTGATGTTGCAGTACCTGTTCGCGGT
>JAHEJN010000119.1:4102-7678 GCA_024638845.1 Acidimicrobiales bacterium
AACGCGTTCCGGCAGCTACTCCGGAAGCGCTCGGCGGTGGTCGGGCTGGTCATGTTGTCGATCCTCGTCCTCAGCGCACTGTTGGCACCCGTCCTCGCGCCGTACGGGCCCAACGAGGTGCTGCTCGGCGAGGGCGTGGCGCCACGGGAGGATCCGTGCATCCATATCTTCGGTTGGTGCGAGGAAGATCAGCCCCAACACATTCTCGGCGTCGACGGCAACGGCCGCGACGTGCTGAGCCGGATCCTGTTCGGCGCTCGCGTCTCACTGGCCGCGGGACTCGGCGCGGTGACGTTCTCGGTCATCATCGGAACCTTCATCGGCCTGATCACCGGCTACTTCGGGAAGTGGCTCGACAACGGCCTGATGAGGCTGATGGACGTGCTGCTCGCGTTCCCTGCCCTGCTCCTCGCCATCTTCATCGTCACGGTTTTCGGCCCCGGGCTGTTCAATGCCGTGCTGGCCATCGCCATCGTGACCATCCCCATCTACGCGCGCGTGGTGCGCTCGAGCGTGCTCACCGTGCGCGAGGCCGACTTCGTGAAGGCCGACGTCGCCCTCGGTGTGTCGACACCCCGTCTCATCTGGCACCGGATCCTGCCCAACTCGCTCACTCCGCTCGTCGTCCAGGCCACGCTCGGGGTGGCCACGGCCGTGCTCGAGATCGCCGCCCTCTCCTTCCTCGGTCTGGGTGTGCAACCGCCCACGGCCGAGTGGGGATCGATGTTGGCGGCCGAACGCAACCAGGTGTTCACCTCGCCTCACCTCGTCTTCTTCCCCGGCATTGCCATCATGTGGAACGTGTTGGCCTTCAACCTGCTGGGTGACGGTCTGCGCGACGCCCTCGATCCGAGGCTGAACCGGTGACCGAGCAGCTCGAGCGCAACCCATCAGAGCCGATTCTCGAGATCTCGGGCCTGCGGACGTACTTCTTCACGCGCGACGGCACGGTCAAGGCCGTCGACGGCGTGGATCTCGAGGTCTACCCCGGTGAGATCGTCGGGTTGGTCGGCGAGTCGGGTTGTGGGAAATCGGTGACCTCGATGTCGGTGCTGCGCCTGGTGTCGGACCCCGGGCGCATCGTCGACGGCGAGGTGCGGTTCAAAGGCGAGAACCTGGCCGACAAGACCCAGAAGCAGCTGCGTGCCATCCGTGGCGATCAGATCTCGATGATCTTCCAACAGCCGAATGCGTCCCTGAACCCCGTCTTCCGAGCGGGGTACCAGATCGCCGAGGTGTACGAGATCCATCAAGGCTTGAAGAAGAAAGACGGCCGAGAACTGGCCATCGAGATGCTCCGCAAGGTGGGCATCCCCGATGCCGAGCGGCGCGTCGACGCCTACCCCCACGAACTGTCGGGGGGCATGGCGCAACGGGTCATGATTGCCATGGCCCTCGCCTCGGACCCCGATCTGTTGATCGCCGACGAGCCCACCACTGCGCTCGACGTGACCATCCAGGCCCAGATTCTCGACCTGATGGGCAAGCTGCGGGACGACCTGGGTATGGCCATCCTTCTCATCACCCACGACCTCGGGGTCGTGGCCGAGATGGCCGATCGCGTGGCGGTCATGTACGCCGGCGAGATCGTCGAACAAGCCGGCTCACTCGAGCTGTTCGGCCAGCCGAGGCACCCGTACACCCAGGGGCTCATCGGGTCGATTCCCGTCGCCGGCGCCCGACGGGAGTGGCTCGAGGTCATCCCCGGTCACGTCCCGAACCTGATCGATCTGCCCGACGGGTGCCGCTTCGCCGATCGCTGTCAGGCCCGCGTCGACAACGAGCTCACCATCTGCCACGAGCGGATACCCGATCTCATCGAGGTCTCTCCCGGCCACCAGGTTCGGTGCTGGCTCTACCAGGATCACGACGAATGACCGAGCCGCTCGTACGAGCCCATGGCGTGGTCAAGCGCTACAACATCAAGAGCGGACCACTGCAACGGGTGGTCGGCGAGGTGCGGGCGGTCGACGGCGTCGACCTGGAGATCCACGAAGGTGAGGCGCTGGGTCTGGTGGGCGAGTCCGGCTGCGGGAAGTCGACACTCGGGCGGGTGCTCCTGCGGCTCGAGGAACCCGATGGCGGCACCATCGAATTCGATGATCTCGTCGTCTCCGATCTCTCGACGCGCGAGCTCCGGAAGCACCGATCGGCGATGCAGATGATCTTCCAGGATCCGTTCTCGTCGCTCGACCCCCGTACGACGGTGGCCGAGAGCATCGCCGAGGGGCTCCGGGTGCAGCGCTTCAACAAGCATGACCGTGATGCCCGTGTCGAGGAGGTGCTCGACCTCGTGGGGCTCGAGTCGTACCACGGCCGCCGTTTCCCCCATGAGTTCTCCGGTGGTCAGCGCCAGCGCATCGGCATCGCCCGCGCCCTCGCCGTCAATCCTCGGTTCCTGGTGCTCGACGAGCCCGTGTCCGCCCTCGACGTGTCGATCCAGTCGCAGATCCTGAACCTGTTGAAGGAGCTCCAGAACCGGTTGGGTCTGACGCTGCTGTTCATTGCCCACGACCTGAGCGTGGTGGAGCACCTCTGTGATCGCATAGCGGTGATGTATCTCGGCAAGATCGTCGAGGTGGCGAGTCGCGACGAGTTGTTCGATCACCCGACCCATCCCTACACCGAAGCGTTGCTCTCGGCGATCCCGATACCCGATCCCACACGGAAGCGAGATCGCATCCTCCTCCAGGGTGACATTCCCAGCCCGCTGTCGCCCCCCAGCGGATGCCGATTCCACACCCGCTGCCCCATTGCCGAGATGGGTCGGTGCGACTGGGACATCCCCGAGCTGAAGGCCAGCGCCCGGGGCGCCGACCACCAGGTGTCCTGCCTCCTCCGCACCTGAGAGCCTCGCCCGGGCGTTCGGCGGCGAAGTGATCTAGCCTGGCCACGGGCTCAGCGGTCATCCGGCCCACCTTGGGAGGCCACTCATGCTGACCACGGATGAAGAGATCAGCGCGGAACAACCCTTGCCACGCGGGAGCGCTCGCGAGACGTTCCTGGTCACGGTCGTCGCTGCGGCGGTCGTGGTCCTCGGCTATTGGTTGCTCATCGCCAACGCCGGCTACCGCGACATCGTCGTGGCCACGCAGTTCGCCGGCTCCCAGGAGCGACTGGCGCAACGGGTCATCGACACCGACCTGCAGATATCGCTGAGCGACGCCCGACGGGCCATGGTGGCGTCGGCGATGTACACGGTGCTGTGGGGTGCCATCGGCTGGGCGTTGCTGCATTTCTACTGGTCGAGTGCCTGGAAGGCAGGAATCGGCAAGAAGACGTCGGGTGCGTCGCTCGGCCTGGCCTTGGGACTGGGCGCAGCCCTGATCGGCGTGATCGAGAAGGTCCTCACCTACCTGTCCCTGGAGTCCGACGGCCCCACCGTCCGCTTCGCCGACTCGCCCGGCTCATGGGTGCCGAAGGCCATCGTCACGCTGGCCTGGGCCAAGTGGCTGCTGGCCGGGATACTGATTCTGCTCGTCGTCGCCATGTTGGTTTCTGCGGCAACGGCCGCGGTCAGGCGAGTACTTCCGCCGCCGGACCCCGATCTGCCCGACGACGTACCGGCGATGGCGG
>JAHEJN010000038.1 GCA_024638845.1 Acidimicrobiales bacterium
GCCGACCCGGCGATCCTCGAGTTCGATGTTGCCGGCGTCGGCGAGTGCCCGCTCGACGACATCGAACCCCCGAGTGGCACGGCGTTCTACGACTGCGATGGTGAGCTCCAGGTCACGGTCGACGAGGGTCACGAATACGCGGTGAGCGAAGACGGAACACAGCTGTTCATGTTCTGGGCGGACAAGTACGGGCAGCCGCAGACGGTGGTGGTCGACATCACACCTGCCCCCTCCGCCGAGGAGTGCGAGTCGACTCCACCACTGGTCACGGCGGCCGTCACCTGTGTCGACACCCCCGACGGGTTCGTCTACACGGTGAGCTACACGGTGGTGCAGGACTCCTACGGGTATCTCGACGAGAGCAGCTTCGTTCCGCCCGCCGGTGTGTTGGCCGGCTATGACGGCGCGGTGATCGATGCCACGGTCGAGTGGACCGGCGTCGACGGCGGCGACTACCCGGCAACGATCGCCATCGAGGTCGCCGGGGTGGGCGAGTGCCCGCTCGACGATGTCGAGCCTCCGAGTGGCACCGCCTTCTACAACTGTGACGGCGTGCTGACGATCGACATCCCCGACGGCTACATCTACGACATCAGCGACGACAGGACGCAGCTGCTCGTCGACTGGACCGACGAGTACGGCCGGCTGCAGACGGTGGCGGTCGACATCACGCCCGCCCCTTCCGCCGAGGAGTGCGCGACGCCGACGCCGACCCCGACACCACCCTCCGGCGTGCAGGGCATCGTGAGCACGCCGACGCCGACTCCGACGGCAACGCCGGTCCCGAACGTGACACCGTTGGCCTTCACCGGTGCCGAGTCGGGGCGTCTCGCCCTCGGTGCTCTGCTCCTGATGTCGTCCGGGGCGCTGCTGACCTACCTGAGTCGCCGTCGCGAGAGACTGCTGACCTGACTCGACGGGCACCCCAAGCGTGACCGGCGTGGGCGACCTCCTCGATTCGGGGAGGTCGCCCATGGCGCGTCACCGGTACAGTGACGCGGCAAGCGCACCCTTCGAAGAGGAGATGAGGCTGTGCCAGCGACCATTGTCGTGGGCACCCAGTGGGGCGACGAGGGGAAGGGGAAGTTCACCGACCTCGTCGCGAAGGAGATGTCGCTGGTCGTCCGCTACCAGGGCGGTCACAACGCTGGGCACACCATCGTCGTCGAGGGGAAGAGCTTCGCCCTCCAACTGATCCCGAGCGGCGTGCTGTACGCCCACATCACGCCGGTCATCGGCAACGGCGTCGTCGTCGATCCGCAGGTGCTGTTGGCCGAGATGCACAAGCTCGATGGCCAGGGCGTCGACGTCAGCCGGCTTCGGGTCTCGGGCAACGCCCACCTGATCCTGCCCTACCACCGCGACCTCGACGTCGTCTTCGAGCGTCACCTCGGCAAGAACAAGCTCGGCACCACCAAGCGGGGCATCGGTCCCGCCTACGCCGACAAGGCGGCTCGGGTCGGTCTGCGGGTCCAGGATCTCTTCGACGAGAAGATCTTCCGGGCCAAGCTCGATGTGGCCTTGCGGCAGACGGGAAGCCTGCTGTCCAAGGTGTACAACCGATTGCCGCCGACGGCCGAGGACATCTGCGAGCTCTACCTCGGTGAGTGCGCGCCGACGCTCGAGCCCCATGTCACCGACACGGTGAATCTGGTGCACGAAGCGTTGGAGGCCGGACAACACGTGCTCTTCGAGGGGGCCCAGGCCACGTTCCTCGATCTCGACCACGGCACCTATCCCTTCGTCACCTCCTCGAACCCCACCGCCGGCGGAGCATGCATCGGTGCCGGGGTCGGCCCCCGCCACATCGACCGGGTGATCGGGATCGCCAAGGCGTACACCACCCGCGTGGGGTCGGGTCCCTTTCCCACCGAGCTGTTCGACGAAGTCGGTAATCACCTGGTCGATGTCGGCCGCGAGTACGGCACCAATACCGGTCGTCGGCGTCGCACCGGCTGGTTCGACGCGGTGATGCTGCGCCACGCCGTGCGACTCAACTCGTTGAGCGACGTTGCGATCACCAAGCTCGACATCCTCGACGATCTCGACGAGGTCAAGGTGTGCGTCGCCTACGAGATCGACGGGGTCCGCCACGAATCGATGCCCTATCACCAGAGCGATCTCCACCAGGCCGTTCCGATCTATGAGACCCTTCCCGGATGGCACACTCCACTGAGCGACATCTCGAGGCGTGACCAGTTGCCGGCAGAGGCCTCCGACTACCTGACCTTCGTCCAGGACCAGATGGGTGTGCCGGTCTCGCTGGTCGGTGTCGGTCCGGGCCGCGCCCAGTACCTCCCCTTCAGCGAGGTCGGCTGAAGGTGCGTGCCGTGGTCGTCGGCGCGGGAGGGCGCGAGCACGCTCTGGCCCACGTCCTGGCGCGCACCTGCGACGTCGTCGTGACACCGGGAAACCCAGGCATCCCCGCCTCGGTCGACGCGCCGCCGACCGAGCTCGACGCCGATCTCTTCGTGATCGGTCCCGAAGCACCGTTGGTCGCGGGGCTGGCCGACCAGCTCCGCGCCCAGGGCAAGCGGGTGTTCGGGCCCGGCGCCGACGGAGCGCGGCTCGAAGGCTCGAAGGCCTACATGAAGCGGTTGTTGGTTGCCGCCGGCGTGCCCACCGCCCGCCACGGCTCGTTCACCGACAGGAACGAGGCGCTCGCCTATCTCGACACCCTCGGTGACCTGTTCGTGATCAAGACCGACGGTCTTGCGGCCGGCAAGGGGGTCGTCGTCACCACCGATCGCCGGGAGGCAGTCGATGCGGTCGAGCGGTATCTCTCGGGCGAGGCTTTCGGCGACGCAGGGCGGACGTGTGTGATCGAAGAAGGGCTCACGGGCCCCGAGCTGTCGTTGCTGGCGGTCTGCGACGGTCGATCAGCGGTGGCCTTGTCGCCGGCCCAGGACTTCAAGCGGGTGGGTGACGGCGACGTCGGTCCGAACACGGGCGGGATGGGCGCGTACTCGCCGGTGCCCTTCGCGAGCCAGAAGCTGATCGACGAGGTCATGGCCGACTCGGTCGCGCCGACCCTCCATGCGCTGCGGGAGCAGAGCGTGGACTATCGGGGCGTGCTGTACGCCGGGCTGATGCTGACCCCGACCGGACCCAAGATGCTCGAGTACAACGTCCGCTTCGGCGACCCCGAAGCCCAGGTGGTGCTGCCCCAGTTCACGTCCGATCTCGGTGAGCTGCTCGCCGCCGCGGCCGACGGCGATCTCGGATCGGTACCCGGACCCCGCTTCGGCGGCCACTGGGTGACGGTGGTGTGCGCAGCAGCCGGGTATCCCCGCGCCCCTCGCACCGGGGAGACCATCTCGGGGGTCGACCGGGCCAACGCTCGCGACGGCGTCACGGTGTTCTGCGCCGGAGTGGCTCGTGACACGGCCGGCCGCTTGGTGACCAACGGCGGTCGCGTGCTCGCTGTCACCGCATCCGGCGCCACGCTCTCGGCCGCACGCACCGCGGCGTACGCCGCCGTCGACGACATCTCCTGGGCGGGCCGCCACGTTCGCCGGGACATCGCCTTACGAGCGGCCGAAGATCGGCCCCCGTCATGAACGGCGAACCCAGAGGCCACGTCCCGCCCGTGCCGATCCCCAACGTGCTCGCCGCCCGCTACGCGTCGCCGGCGATGGTCGCGATCTGGTCATCCGAGAACAAGGTACGACTCGAGCGACGTCTGTGGATCGCCGTGTTGCGAGCCCAGATCGATCTCGGCGTCGACGTCGCGCCCGACGTCGTCGACGCGTACGAAGCGGTGGTCGACGACGTCGACCTCGGTTCGATCGAGGCGCGAGAGCGCGTCACGCGCCACGACGTGAAGGCGCGAATCGACGAGTTCTGCGAATTGGCCGGTCACCAGCACATCCACAAGGGCATGACGTCGCGGGATGTGACCGAAAACGTCGAGCAGCTCCAGATCCGATCGGCGCTCGAGCTCGTGCGTGACCGGACGGTTGCGGTCCTGGCCATGATGGCGACGCGTGCGACCGAACACGCCGAACTGGCCATGGTCGGTCGCAGTCACAACGTCGCCGCCCAGGTGACCACGCTCGGCAAGCGACTTGCGGGGTCGGCCGAGGAGACGCTGCAGGCCTTCGCCCGCATCGACGAGCTGTTGGAGCGATACCCACTGCGCGGGCTCAAGGGCCCGGTGGGCACGCAGCAGGATCTGCTCGACCTCCTCGGCGGCGACGCCGCCAAGGTCGACGAGCTCGACCATCGCGTGGCGACCCATCTCGGGTTCGCGCACCTCCTGGACGCCGTCGGCCAGGTCTACCCACGCTCCCTCGACCTCGACGTCGTGAGTGCCCTGGTACAGCTGGGCTCGGGTCCGGCCAATCTGGCCAACACGCTGCGGCTCATGGCCGGTCACGAGCTGGCCACCGAGGGCTTCCAGCCCGGCCAGGTCGGATCATCTGCGATGCCGCACAAGATGAACAGTCGATCGTCGGAGCGCATCAACGGCTTCGAGGCGATCCTGCGTGGCCATCTGACCATGGTGGGTTCCCTGGCCGGCGACCAGTGGAGCGAGGGCGACGTCAGTTGCTCGGTCGTGCGTCGGGTCGCACTGCCCGACGCCTTCCTCGCCATCGACGGTCTGATCGAGACCGCCCTCACCGTGCTCGGCGACTTCGGTGTCTATCCGGCGGTTGTCGCCGACGAGCTCGAGCGGTACCTGCCCTTCCTGGCCACGACGAAGTTGCTGGTTGCCGGGGTCAGGGCCGGTCTCGGGCGAGAAGTCGCCCACGAGATCATCAAGGAGCATGCCGTCGAGGCGGCGCTCACGCTTCGCGAGGTGGGCGGTGAGAACCCGTTCTTCGACCACCTCGGTGCCGACGAGCGATTCCCGCTCGACCGCGCCGCCATCGAGGCATCGGTCGGGGCGCCCATCGATCTGGCCGGCCTCGCAGTGCGACAAGTTGCGGCCGTTGCCGGGCGCGTTCAGCAGGTCGTCGAGCGATTCCCCGATGCCGGCCGGTACCGGCCCGAGTCGATCCTGTAGCACGGACTACGAGCCGCCTCGACGAAGCTCACGACCCCGCCAGTAGGCTCGACCGGTTCGTTTCGACCTCTTGGAGTGGCAGCGTGACCTGGGCCATCGACCTGCCCCTGCTCTACTCGGGCAAGGTGCGCGACATCTACGACGCCGGCGAGGACCACCTGTTGATGGTGACCTCCGACCGGATCTCCGCGTTCGACGTGGTGATGCACGAGACCGTTCCCGACAAGGGTCGCGTGCTCACGGCGATGAGCGCGTTCTGGTTCGACGCCATGGCCGACGTCGCCCCCAACCACCTGGTGTCGACCTCGATCGTCGATCTTCCCGAGGGGGCCGACGATCGTGACCTCACCGGTCGCTTCATGCTGTGCCGTCGGGCCGAGATGCTGCCCATCGAGTGCGTCGTTCGCGGCTACCTCGCCGGTTCGGCGTTCAGGGAGTACGTACGCGACGGCACGATGAACGGTGCCGAGATGCCAACCGGTCTGCTCGAGGCGGCGAGGCTGACCGAACCGGTCTTCACTCCTGCGACCAAGGCCGCCGACGGGCACCACGACGTCAACATCTCCTTCGACGAGGCGGCCGAGCTGGTCGGGCGGCCCCTCGTCGACCAGGCCCGTGAGCTCTCCCTCGAACTGTACCGACAGGGCGCCGAGCGGGCCGCAGCCCAGGGAGTGATCATCGCCGACACCAAGTTCGAGCTCGGCCTGATCGACGGTGAGCTCGTCGTTGCCGACGAGATCCTCACGCCGGACTCCTCGCGGTTCTGGCCGGCCGAAGGTCACACTCCCGGCCGCACCCCGGAGTCCTTCGACAAGCAGCCCGTCCGGGACTTCCTCGACGGGCTGACCTGGGACAAGACCCCACCACCCCCCACCCTGCCCGACGACGTCGTAGCCGCCAGCCGGTCACGCTACGTCGAGGCCTATGAGCGCATCACCGGCCGTCGGTTCACCGACTGGCCCGGTGTCGCCTGATCCGAAAGACCCTCTGTGTCCCTCACCTCCCGGGCCGATCTGCGCAACGTCGCCATGGTCGCGCACGTCGATCACGGCAAGACCACCCTCGTCGATGCCCTGCTCCGTCAGGCCGGCGGATTCCGTGAGGGCGCCGAGATGGTCGAGCGCGTCATGGACTCGATGGATCTCGAGAAGGAGAAGGGCATCACCATCCTCGCCAAGAACACGGCGGTTCGGTACCAGGGCGTGAAGATCAACATCGTCGACACGCCGGGCCATGCCGACTTCGGTGGCGAGGTCGAGCGTGCGCTCACCATGGTCGACGCGGTCGTTCTGCTCGTCGACGCCAGCGAGGGCCCGCTGCCCCAGACCAGGTTCGTGCTCCGCAAGGCCCTCGAGATCGATCTGCCCGTGATCCTCGTGGTGAACAAGATCGACCGACCCGATGCCCGCATCGCCGAGGTCATCGACGAGGTGTACGAGCTGTTCCTCGACCTCGATGCCGAGGAGCATCACATCGAGTTCCCGATCGTCTACACGGTCGCTCGCGAGGGCACCGCCACCATCGACCTCGACGTACCCGGCACCGACATGAGCCCACTGTTCGACGTGCTGCTCGACCACGTCCCCGCTCCGGTCCATGACACCGACCACCCGATGCGGGCGTGGGTCACCAATCTCGACGCATCTCCGTATGTCGGCCGCATCGCCGTGTGCCGCGTCGAGCACGGAACGATCGAGAAGGGCAGCACCATCGCCTGGTGCAAGTCCGACGGAACGATCGCCAGCGCCAAGGTCGGCACTCTCCAGGTCACCGAGGCGCTCGAACGGGTCGACGTCGACCAGGCCGGACCCGGCGAGCTGATCGGCATCTCCGGCATCCCCGAGGTCACGATCGGCGAGACGCTGGCCGACCTCGACGATCCCCGTCCGTTTCCGGCCATCACCGTCGACGAGCCGACGCTGTCGATGACGATCGGTGCCAACACGTCGCCGTTGGCCGGAAAGGACGGGTCCAAGGTCACCGCCCGCCAGATCAAAGATCGGCTCGACAAGGAGCTGGTGGGCAACGTCTCGATACGAGTGCTCGAGACCGACCGTCCCGATACGTGGGAGGTGCAGGGGAGAGGTGAGCTGCAACTGGCGATCCTCATCGAGAGCATGCGCCGCGAGGGGTTCGAGCTCACCGTCGGCAAGCCCGAAGTGGTCACCCGCATCATCGACGACCAGGTGCACGAGCCCACCGAACGGCTCACGATCGATGTTCCCGAGGAGCATGTCGGAGCCGTCACGGGCCTGTTGGGCGAACGCAAGGGTCGGCTCGAGACCATGACCAACCACGGCACCGGTTGGGTACGCCTCGACTACGTCGTGCCGGCCAGGGCGCTCATCGGATTCCGCACGGAGTTCCTCACCGAGACGCGCGGTACCGGCATGTTGCACCACATCTTCGAAGGCTGGACCCCGTGGATGGGCGAGATGCGGATGCGGCCCAACGGTGCCGTCGTGGCCGATCGCACTGGCCAGACCACCGGGTATGCGATCCAGTTGTTGCAGGAACGCACGTCGCTGTACATCGGTCCCGGCGTGGCCGTGTACGAGGGCATGATCGTCGGCGAGAACGCCCGATCCGAGGACATGGACGTCAACATCGTGCGGGAGAAGCAGCTCACCAACATGCGGACGTCGTCGTCGGACGACACCATCCGGCTGACCCCACCCAAGCTCTTGTCGCTCGAGCAGGCGCTGGAGACCATCGGCGACGACGAATGCGTCGAGGTGACCCCGAGCGTGGTCCGGCTCCGCAAGGTGTTGCTCACCGGCACCGATCGCGCCCGCGTCGCCAAGGCGAGGAAGAACGCCAGGGAATCGGCTTCCTGATCGGTCCGGTATGCGAGGATGAGCCCATGATCTTCTCCGCAACCGTGCAGGTCACCCTGCGGCCCGGGATCTCCGATCCGGCGGGTTCCACCATCGAGCGGTCGCTGCCGACCCTCGGCTTCGACGGCGTGACCGACGTGCGCGTCGGCAAGCTCGTGACCTTCACCATCAGTGCCACCGACCAGGCGGCGGCACGGGCCGAGGTCGACGACATGTGTCGGCGGTTCTTGAGCAATCCCGTGATCGAAGACGCCTCCGTGTCACTCGAACAGGCGGCCCAGGCGCCGGCATGACCGTCACCGTCGGGATCGTCGTCTTTCCGGGTACGAACTGCGAGCTCGACGTGATCGAGGCCGTGGCCGAAGTCGGCGGAGTCGGGCGCCTGCTGTGGCACGGCGACTCTTCGGTCGGTGGTGTCGACGCGGTCGTCGTTCCGGGTGGATTCGCTCACGGCGACTACCTGCGCCCGGGCGCCATCGCCCGGTTCAGCCCCATGATGGAGTCGGTGGGCGAGTTCGCCCGCGCCGGCGGTCCGGTCGTCGGCATCTGCAACGGTTTCCAGGTGCTCACCGAGGCCGGCTTGTTGCCGGGGGCGCTCCAGAAGAACGCCGGACTGAAGTTCCGCTGTGGCCTGGCCGACCTCGTTGTGGCGTCGAATCGTTCGGTTCTCACCACCGAGTGCGTCGTGGGCGAGACCCTGCGGATTCCCATCAATCACTTCGAGGGCAACTACACGTGCGATGCCGAAACCCTCGCCCGATTGCACGCAGAAGACCGCATCGTGGTCCGCTACGCCGACAACCCCAATGGTTCCATCGACGACATCGCCGGCATCTGCAACGACGGCGGCAACGTCGTGGGTCTGATGCCGCACCCCGAGCGGGCGAGTCACCCACTGCTCGGGAGTGCCGACGGCCAGAAGCTGTTCGCCGGACTCCTCGCGGGCGCCGACGCAACCGTTTGAGGTGCTCGGCGCGCCGCCGACCCGACGAA
The DNA here is from genome assembly GCA_024638845.1 of Acidimicrobiales bacterium. Taxonomy (GTDB): domain Bacteria; phylum Actinomycetota; class Acidimicrobiia; order Acidimicrobiales; family JAHEJN01; genus JAHEJN01. Next base: position 8,839 of record JAHEJN010000038.1, read on the forward strand.
TATCGCGACGTCGGCGTTCAGCGCTTGATACCCGCCGCGCCGAGCACGGCCGGGCTGACGCCGAGCTCGCGCCAGGCCGCGTACGAGATGCCCTTGCGCTCGCCGTAGCCACGCGCGGCGGCGACGAACTCGGCCTCGAGTGCGGAGAGATCGACCACCGTCTCGGTCGCGTCGAGCGCGGCCTCGAGATCCATACGCTCCTGGATGAGGTTGAGACGCGTGACGGGGTCAGCCGAGGGGAGCTCGTCGTTCACCGCGGCGAGCCGCTTGCGCATCGACTCGGGGCTGCGACGACGGCCGCGTCGCGGTTTGTGCGCCTCGAGCGCCTCGAGGTAGTTGCGGACGGCGCGGCCCTGCTTACGGCCTTCGGCCATGGCCGCTTTGTGCTCGTCGGTGAGCGCGACCGGGCCGCGTTTGTTTGCCTTCTTGGTTTCTGCCATGGGTACATAGTTGCCCGAACCCATAGAAAAGAAAAACGCAACGTCGTTGGGGGTCGATCGTCGGGTCGGATCGCGTCGCTACGATTCGTCCATGGCCCACTCCGTCGGCGCGCAATTCGTCGCTGCTCTTCTCGTTGCGATCTCGCTCGCCGCCGTCCCGACGTCGGCGGTTGCCGCGCCCGTGGCCGCAACGGTGTCGGTCGACGACATCGGTGGGGGCGTCACCGTCACCCGTGTCGCCGTCGGGGCCTCGGCTGACGGTTCTGTCGCCTCGGCCGCCGTGTCGGGGCTCACCGTCCCCGACGGCGCCAGCATCGCCGTGGTCACGTGGCAGGGCGATCCCGAAGCGCAGTTCGTCCTACGTACGTTTGCCGACGGTGCCTTCGTCTCGAGCCACGACGGCGTCACCGCCAGCCACGATGCGGCCGACCTCGGCGAGCACGACACCGTCGACCGGTTCGCCGCCGCTCCCATCTGGCTTTCCCACGAGATCGATCGCGTCGAGGTCACCCGACGCGTCGGTTCGGCCCACCACATCCGGGTCGACTTCCTCACGGTTCCCGCGCGTGCGCCGGTGCTCACCTCGGCTGAAGCCGTCGCCGCCGGAGCCCAACCGGCCATCCGACCCAACGAGGAGTGGGGCAACCCCGGTTGGGTCTACGGCAACGAGGACTGCGAGGACGGACCCTCCGAGCCCGGATACCTCGATCGCGCCGCCATCCATCACACTGTCAGCTCGAACAGCTATCCACCCTCGGCCATCGACGATCTCCTCATCGGCATCTACTACGGCCACACCGGGGTGAACGGCTGGTGCGACATCGGCTACAACTTCGTGATCGACCGCTTCGGCACCATCTGGGAGGGTCGCACCCAGAGCATCGAGAAGCCCATCCAAGGGGGTCACACCTCGGGCATCAACGCCGGATCGGTCGGGATCGCGCTGCTCGGCAGCCATCAGCCGGGAGGCACCAACGGGGCCGTCAACCCGTCGGCGGGTACCGCGGCGCTCATCACGTCGATCGTGAGCTGGAAGTTCTCGCAGTCGGGTGCCAATCCCCTGGCCACCGTTCAGGTGGGTGTCAAGAACAACGACACCTATCCGCTGGTGGGCCAGCGGCTGACGGTGCCGGCGATCTACGGCCATCGCGAGGTCGAGGCCACGTCGTGCCCGGGCGATCTGGCCATGGGACTGGTGAGTCAGGTACGTCAGTCGGTGGTCGTGGTTCCGCCCTCAGTGCGGAACATCCTCGTCAACAACGCGCACGCCGACGGCCGACACGCCGTCACCGGCAGCCTCGACGTCGGCGATCGCCGGTTGTTCATCGGCGACTGGAACGGCGACGGCATGCAGACCTTCGGGTACTACGAGGCGCCGAACTACTACCTGTGGAACTCGATGGACTCCACCGCGCCCGACCTGATCGTCAAGTACGGGCGGCCGGGCGACACAGCACTGGTCGGCGACTGGGACGGCGACGGCGTCGACACCATCGGCGTCCGTCGGGCCAATCTGCTCTTCCTCCGCAACACCAACACACCCGGCCCCGCCGACGAGGCCTTCAGCTTCGGGCGAACAGGTGACGAAGTGCTCGTCGGTGACTGGGACGGCGACGCCGCCGACACGGTCGGCACCCGGCGGGGCAACATCATCTACCTGAACAACGGGTTCCGCTCGGGTGAGGCCGACATCACCTACGGCTTCGGGCGGGCCAGCGACGACGTGTTCGTCGGCGACTGGGACGGGGATCGCGTCGACACGCTGGGTGTCCGTCGGGGCGCCCGCCTGTTCCTCGGGAACCGCCTGATCTCGGGGGCCGCCGACCTCGTGTACGACTACGGAACCCCCGACACCCGCATCGAGTACGGCGACTGGAACGGCGACTGGATCGACACGCCGCTCACCATCGTCGACTGAGTCGACTCGATCGACACCACCGGCTGCGTCGCGGGGTAGCGTCGGACCACATGAGCGAGCCGATCCATCGGGCACTGGGTCTGACCGACGACGAAGCCGAGGAGATCGTCTCGATCCTGGGTCGCGAGCCCAACCACCTCGAGCTGGCCATGTACTCGGTGATGTGGTCCGAGCACTGCTCGTACAAGTCGTCGCGCCTCCACCTGCGACGCCTCCCCACCGAGGGCGACGCCGTGCTCGTCGGGCCCGGCGAGAACGCCGGCGTGCTCGACGTCGGCGACGGCATCGCCGTCGCCATCCGCATCGAGAGCCACAACCACCCCTCGGCCATCGAACCGGCCCAGGGTGCCGCCACCGGAGTGGGCGGCATTCTCCGCGACATCTTCACCATGGGGGCTCGGCCCATCGCCATCATGGATCCCCTGCGCTTCGGTCCCCTCGACGACGCCCGCAGCCGCTGGATCGCCGAGGGTGTGGTGAACGGCATCTCGCACTACGGCAACGCCGTGGGTGTGCCGACGGTGGGTGGTGAGGTGGTGTTCGACGACACCTACACGGGCAATCCACTGGTGAACGTCCTGTGTCTCGGAGTGCTTCCGGTCGAGCGGCTGGTGCTGGGCCAGGCGTCGGGTGTCGGCAATCTCGCCGTGTTGTTGGGCTCGCGCACCGGACGCGACGGGATCGGTGGCGTGAGCGTGCTCGCCTCGGCCGGCTTTGCCGACGAGGAGGCCGATGCCGCCAAGCGGCCGAGCGTGCAGGTCGGCGACCCGTTCGAGGAGAAGCGTCTCATCGAGGCCTGCCTCGAACTGCTCGATGCGGGTCTGGCCGTCGGCATCCAGGACCTCGGTGGCGCCGGGCTCACCTGTGCCACCAGCGAGACGGCCAGCCGCGGCGGCGTGGGCATGGACGTCGATGTCACCGCTGTCCCCCTACGTGAAGCCGACCTCGAGCCCTTCGAGATCATGACCAGCGAGTCCCAGGAGCGCATGCTCGCCATCGTCGAGCCGAGCCACCTCGACGAGGTGTTGTCCATCTGTGAACGATGGGAGGTGCTGGCAACAGTGATCGGCCGGGTCACCGACGGCAACGGGCTCCGTATCCTCGACGGCTTCGACGGCGAGGTCCTGGCCGAGGTGCCGGCCCCGTCGCTGCACGACGCCGCTCCCCTGTACGACCGCCCGATGGCCGCCCCGACCGAGCTTCGCGAGCGGCGGCTGCGCGATCCGTCGTCACTCGACTGCGCCGATCCCGGCGCCGACCTGGTCGCCCTCCTGCGTGACGATTCGTGGATCTGGAGTCAGTACGACCACCAGCTGTTCCTCAACACGGTCGTGGGTCCTGGCGCCGACGCCACGCTCCTGCGGCTGAAGGATCCCCGCACCGGGGCCGACACCGGGCGGGGGTTGGCGCTCACCACCGACGGCAACCACCGTTGGTGTGCCATCGATCCGCGCGTCGGAACGGCGATGGTGATGGCCGAGTCCCTGCTCAATCTCGCCTGCGTCGGTGCGCGGCCCCTGGCCGTGGTCAACTGCCTGAACTTCGGCAACCCCGAACACCCCGAGGTCATGTGGCAGCTCTCCGAGGCGATCGACGGCCTCGCTGAGGCCTGCCGTGGTTTCGGCCTCCCGGTGGTGGGGGGCAACGTGAGTCTCTACAACGAGTCCCTCGGTGCCAACATCGACCCGACCCCGGTCATCGGTCTGCTCGGTGTGGTCGACGCCCTCACGTCGGTGCCGCCAGGCCTGGCGTGGAACGAGGGCGATCGCATCATGGTGCTCGGTGAGCCGAGCCGCGACCTCACCGGATCGATCTGGGCAAAGAACCAGGGGTTCGAGGGCGGCACCCTTCCGACGCTCGATCTCGCGGCGGTGAGCTCGGTGGCCGATCTCAGCCGACTGCTCGTCGAGCGCCGCCTGGTGTCGGCGGTTCACGACGTCTCGAGCGGCGGCGTCGGGGTCGCGATCGCCGAGATGGCCATTGCCGCCGGTGTCGGCTGTCGCCTCGCCCGCATCGACGGCCACGCGGGCCTCTTCTCCGAAGCCTCGGGTCGGGTGGTGGTGGCGGTGGCGTCCGATGACATGGCCACGGTCGAGGCGCTCGCGGCCGGCGCCGGCGTGGTGGTCACCCGGCTCGGGCTCGCCACCGGCGACCGGCTGATGGTCAAGAACCTGTTCGACATCGCCCTGACCGACGCCATCGACGGTTGGACGCGAAAACTCCCCGACGCCCTCGGCGCCGGTACCACCGAGGGCTGAGGAGCTGGGCATGGGCACCGACCCGAACGAGCACGATCATCTGGCCGTCACCGACGACAGCCCGCGTGAGGCGTGCGGGGTGGTCGGCATCTACGCACCAGGTCAGGCGGTCTCGCACATGCTGTACCTGGCGCTCTACGCCCTCCAGCACCGAGGACAGGAGTCGGCAGGCATGGCGGTGAGCGACGGCGACACGCTCACCGTGGTCAAGGACATGGGCCTGGTCTCGAACGTGTTCGACGACCGCACGCTTGCCGCGCTCCAGGGCCACCTCGGCATCGGTCAGACGCGATACTCCACCACCGGCTCCAGCTGTTGGTCGGCCAGCCAACCGGTGTACCGGTCGCTCGGTTCCACCGAGTTCGCTCTCGGCCACAACGGCAACCTCACCAACACCGGCGCCCTCACCGAGGAGGCGGGTCTGTTGCCGGGAACCGTCGACTCCGACAGCGACGTCATCGCCGAGCTGGTGGCCGGCGAGCTGCGTTCGATCGTCCACAGCGACCGCAGCGACGAACGCCACCTCGAACGGGCCGTCGCCAACGTGGCGCCCCGACTGTTCGGCGCCTTCTCGCTCGTCTTCGCCGACGACGGCCACGTCGTCGGGCTCCGCGACCCCAACGGCTTCCGGCCTCTCTGCCTCGGTCGCCTCGACAACGGTTGGGTGCTCGCATCGGAGACACCGGCCCTCGACACCGTCGGAGCGACCTTCGTCCGTGAGGTCGACCCGGGCGAGATGGTGGTGATCGACGCTGGAGGCGTCCGCACCGCACGTCCGTTCGAGTCGACCGTCGTCGAGCCGAAGCTCTGCCTGTTCGAGTTCGTGTACTTCGCCCGACCCGACTCGATGCTCTATGGCCAGGGAGTGCACCAGGCTCGGGTGCGGATGGGCGAACAGCTGGCCGAGCAGGCCCCGGCCGAGGGCGACATGGTCATGGGCGTACCCGAGTCCGGCGTGCCCGCGGCCGAGGGGTTCGCCCGCCGCAGCGGCATCCCGTTCGGACATGGCCTCGTGAAGAACCGCTACATCGGCCGCACCTTCATCGCGCCGAACCAACGCCTGCGCTCACTGGGCGTGCGGATGAAGCTCAACCCGCTTCGCCAGGACATCGCCGGTAAGCGCCTGATCGTCGTCGACGACTCGATCGTCAGGGGAACGACGACCAAGGCCATGGTCCAGATGCTGCGTGAGGCCGGCGCCGACGAGGTGCACCTCCGCGTGTCGTCACCGCCGTACCGGTGGCCCTGCTTCTACGGCATGGACACCGGCACCCGAACCGAGCTGCTCGCGGCCGATCTCTCCGTGAGCGAGATCCAGCAGTACCTCAACGTCGACTCCCTCGCCTACCTCCACCTCGACCGGTTGATCACGGCAACCGGAGCGGTGGGTGCCGGCTTCTGCGATGCGTGCCTCAGCGGCGAGTACCCGGTGGAGATCCCCATCGAACTGCGGACCGCAGCGTCGCTCGACGCCGTGGGGAAGGACGCCACATCGCCCGGCCTCGGGGCCGGCACCCTGCTCGACGACGCGGTGATGCCGTCGCTCCAGGCCCAACAGCGTCTCGATCGCTGACACGATCATGGGCGAGACCTACGCAGGGGCCGGTGTCGACATCGAGGCGGGTGACGCGGCGGTCGAGCGCATCACGGCCCACGTCCAGAGCACCAGCCGACCCGAGGTGATCGGTGGCATCGGTGGCTTCGGTGGTCTGTTCGACATCTCGTCGTTGCCCTACGACGAGCCGGTCCTCGTGTCGGCGACCGACGGCGTGGGCACCAAGGCGCTGGTGGCGGCGGCGGCCCGACGCTACGAGACCATCGGGGTCGACCTCGTGGCCATGTGCGTCGACGATCTCGTGTGTGGAGGCGCCGAACCGCTGTTCTTCCTCGACTACATCTCGGTGGGCCGGGTCACACCCGACCACATCGAGGCCCTGGTCTCGGGTATCGCCGAAGGATGCCGTCTGGTCGGAGCGGCCCTGGTTGGTGGCGAGATCGCCGAGCATCCCGGCGTGCTGCCCGACGGCGAGTTCGACCTGGTCGGGTTCGCGGTCGGCGTCGTCGAACGCCGACGTGCCCAACGGGGCCCGATGGGCGCTCCCGGTGACGTCCTCGTCGCTCTGCCCAGCCCTGGGCTGCGGTCGAACGGGTACTCCCTGGCCCGGCGGCTCGTCTTCGACGTGGCCGGTCTCGCCGTCGACGACCCGGCATGGCCCGGTGCCGACGCGACGGTTGCCGACGAGCTCCTTCGGCCTTCGGTTCTCTACACCCCGGCCGTGCTCGAGCTGATGCGTGCCGTCGACGTCCTCGGTGTGGCCCACATCACCGGCGGCGGGATTCCCGGAAACCTGCCCCGTTCACTGCCCGGCGACGTCCACGCGGTGATCGACCGGTCGTCGTGGACGCCGCCGCCGATCTTCGGCGCGCTCCAGCGACTGGGTGACGTGGCGACCGACGAGATGGACCGCGTGTTCAACCAGGGCGTCGGAATGATCGTCGTCGTTCCGGCGCCGCGGGCCGCCGAGGCCATCGCCGTGCTCGACGGCGCCGGGCATCGAGCCTGGCAGATCGGCCACCTCCAGGCCGGTTCCGGACCGGTCCGCTACACCGACTGATCTCGGTTGGGTGTGTTCAGGATCGGTGCCGAGGCGCGCTACGGTCGCACTCACATGAACTCGGTTGTCGGTGTCGTCTCCGCCGGCGCGGTGCTACTGGTCATAGCGGGCGCGCAGAAGCTGATCGACCCGTGGCCCGCCGCCTCCGCCCTTCGCCAGGCGAAGTTCCCTGTGTCGCGGTCGATGGTCCGCTCGGGAGCCGGCGTCGAGATCGCCATCGGCTCGCTGTTCCTCGTCATGGGTACCGGCGTGCTCGCGGCCGCCGTATCCGCCGTGTATCTGGCCTTCGCCGGGTTCGTCGTCGTGGCCATGCGGGCCGGCGTCGACGGCTCGTGTGGCTGTTTCGGACGCGAGGACACCCCGCCCTCGTGGCTCCACGTCGCCGCCAACGGCCTGGTTGCGGTGGCGGCGGTCGCCTACGCGTTCGGTGATGCGGCCGCCCCCGTCGACAACCTGACCGAGCTGTCGCTCGACGCTGCGGTCCTCGTCGCTTCGACAGTGATCCTCGCCGCAGTGTTGGTCGCCGTGTACTCGGTGGCCCCGCGGACCCTGGCGGCGGCGAAGCTCCACCGAACATGAGCTCCGCGCTCATCGAACGCCTGTCGCTGCTGGTCGAACGGCACCTCGACCGTCGCGGGTTCCTGAGCTCGTCGGCGGTGGCGGCGAGTGCCGTGGTTGCAGCCCCCCGCCGGTTCCTGCTCGAACCCAACAGCGCCTACGCGGCCATCTGTGGCTGTCGCGGCGACTGCCCGTGCGGCTCGGCCTGCTGCGACGGCTACACCGAGTTCTGCTGTGCGATGTTCGGTCCCAACGAATGCCCGCCCAACACCCTCGTCGCCGGCTGGTGGAAGGCCGATGGATCCGGGTTCTGCGACCACGGCGGCGACGCGCGGCCGCGCTACTACATGGACTGCAACGCCGACTGCAACGGCTGTGGTTGTGGCTCCTCGGGGGTCTGTGCCCTCAGCTGTGTCGACTGCGGCTGCGGTTGTGCCAAGGGAAACTGCGCCAACCGGGCCGCGTGTTGCACGCGGTTTCGATACGGCCAGTGCAGTCAGAACGTGAAGTGCGTGGGTGCGATCGTCTGCCGCGTCGTCACCTGCACCCCGCCGTGGCTCTTCGACCCGAGCTGCACCCGCACCGTGGCCACCGACAACGTGACACGAACCCACAACCGCGGCTGTCTCACCGGCACGAAACGATCGCTGCTCGCCCGAAAGCGGCCGGGCTCGAACCAGTGGACACTGCTCGATGCGCTCAGCGGAACCGGAGCCCGGTTCTCGATCGGCTTCGGCACACCCGACGACATGCCGGTCATGGGCGACTGGAACGGTGACGGACAGAAGACCCCGGGAATCGTTCGAGACGGTCGGTTCTGGTTCCTCCGCAGTTCGATGACCAGCGGGCCCGCCGACATCGTGTTCCAGTACGGCAAGCCCGGTGACACTCCAGTCGTCGGAGACTGGAACGGTGACGGATTCGACGGTCCCGGGGTGGTGCGGGGCAACACCTGGCACCTGAAGAATCGGGTGGGACCCGGCCCTGCCGACGTGTCGTTCGGTTACGGACGACAAGGTGACAGCCCCATCGTCGGAGACTGGAACGGCGACGGCCGAACGAGCGTGGGTGTCTATCGCGGCGATCGCTTCATGCTCCGCAACTCGAACACGAGCGGACCGGCCCAGCTCGACTTCGCGTACGGCGACCCCGACGACGTGCCGGTCGTCGGCGACTGGTCGGGTCGGGGGGTCGACGGCATCGGGGTGGTGCGCGGTTCGCAGTGGCTGTTGCGCTTCCGTGCCAGCGGTGGACCGGCCCAGCTGAGCGTGGACTTCGGTCCCGCCGACGAGATACCCGTGGTGTGGGGTCGCTCGTGACGGCCGCGGTCGTGACCCTCTGCGTGGTCGTGGCGCTGCTCACCTTGCTGGTGGTCGCGCTGCTCCGAAGTCACGCCGAGATCCTCCGCCAGCTGCACGAGCTGCGCAGCGGGGTCGTTCCGGCCGCCAGCGGAGCCGGAGGCGCACCCGGCTTCCAGACCCGGCCGGGCGTGCCCATGCCCCGAACGGGCGATGCAGTCGGTGTCGACCTGCACGGGATGAGCCCCCGCGGCGATGCGATCGCCGTGGCGGTTCGAGGTCAGGAGCACCGCACCCTGGTGGCGTTTCTGACGAGTGGCTGTCTGACGTGTCGGTCGTTCTGGGCATCGTTCGCCGAGCCCGAAGCGCTCGGTCTGCGGCCCGATGTGCGGCTGGTGGTGGTCACCAAGGATCCTGACCAGGAATCGGTGAGCGATATCGCCGCGCTGGCTCCGGCCGCAGTCCCGGTGCTCATGTCGACCGCGGCATGGGACGACTACGACGTGCCCATGGCGCCCTACTTCGCGCTGGTCGACGGCCCGACGGGAGCGGTCGTGGGCGAAGGGGCCAGCACGGGCTGGGTGCAGGTCCGCGAACTGATGGATCGTGCCCTGGCCGACACCACGGTGCTTCGTGATCTACGGACCCGTGGCGGAGCCACCGGAGGACGCGACCGGGACACCGACAGCGAGCTGCTCCGGTCAGGGATCGAGCCGGGTGATCCCCGGTTGCACCACGGCGTGGGCCCCGCGCCCGAGGACCCATCGTGACCGGGGCGGCGATGCTCGGGATGTCGGCCGCAGTCGCCGCCGCGGTGCTGGCCACGTGGTCGCCGTGAGGCGAGTCGATGCTGTCGAGCATCCACCCGCTCGGCGAGCGGGGACGCAACAACCGGTTCTTCGTCACCGCGGTGGCGTACGTCGCGGGCAGCGTCATCGGCGGCGCATCCATCGGACTCGCGGCCGGGTCGGTGGGGTGGCTCGCCGGTTGGTCGACGCCGGTTGGCGTGATCGCGGCGGTGATTGGCGTCGCCGTGGTCCTGGACCTGTTCGGGGTGGCGGTGCCGAGCAGTCATCGGCAGGTGAACGAACGCTGGCTCGACACGTACCGAGGCGTGGTCTACGGCTTCGGGTTCGGCTTCCAGTTGGGAGCAGCGGTCACCACCATCGTGCCCACTTGGTTGGTACCGGCCATGCTGGCGGCCGCCGCCTTGTCGGGTTCGATCGAGACCGGCCTGGCGATCGGCGTAGCGTTCGGCCTGGTGCGCGGCGCGGCTCTCTTCACCGTCGCGCCCATCCATCAGGTCGACCAGCTCCGCGCGTTTCATCGATCCCTGCACCGACACCGGTCCGGGGTTCGCGTCGGTCTCCTCGCGCTCATGACCGTCGTCGGTGCCACCACCGTTCTCGTCACCTGATCGTGGAGGCGCCATGCAGCTCGTGAGTCAGACCGCTCGACTTGCCGTCGACGTTCCCGCCGGGTTCGAGGCGCGGGTCAGCAACCGCGCGCCCGATCCGGCCGACGACTCCGTCTCGGGTGCGGCCGGCGGCGGACTCGGTCTCGTGCACGTGGCCACGTTCCCGCTTCCGACCGACATCGGTGACTTCGGCGGCGGCGCAACGCCCACGATGGCGTTCAACGACATCCTGGTGGTCTTGCTCGAGTACGGACGCGAGTCGGTCGGAACGGCGCTGTTCTCCCGCCAGGGTCGGCCGCGCCTCACCGTCGCCGACTTCGACGAGAACCAGCTCCAGCACAATCTCGCCGGCCAGAGCGGCTCACAGTCGTTCTTCGTCGAGAACGGCCGGGCCTGGTGCCTCTACGTGGTGCTGGGCTCGCACCTCAATCGAGCGCGGGCGGTGCCGGTCGTCAACGATGTCGTATCGTCGATCGCCATCAACTGATGGTGACGACACCCCGATTCCCCGACCTGTGCGACCACCTCCTCCGCCACGGGGTCCGTCGCGGCCACTTCGTGCTGAAGTCGGGCAAGGCCACGACGTGGTTCATGGATGCCAAGCAGACGGCCTGTCGGCCCGAAGGCATCCGGTTGATCACCGAGGCCGCGCTCGAGGTGATCCCGACGGAGGCAACCGCCATCGGCGGGCTCACCGTGGGGGCCGATCCGGTCGCCTATGGCGTGGCCGCGCTCGCCGGGGCCTACGGCCGCGAGCTCCGGTCGTTCACGGTTCGCAAGGAGGCCAAGGATCATGGGGTGAGCGGTCGCCTCGCCGGAGCGCTCGAACCGGGCGACCGCGTCGTGATCACCGAGGACGCGGTCACCAGAGGGACCTCGTTGTTCGAGGCGGTCGACGTCGTGCGCGACTTCGGTGCAGAGCCGGTCCTGATCATGCCCGTGTTCGATCGGGGGGGCACGTGCGCTGCGATGGCGGCCGACGCCGGTATCGCGTACGCACCCCTGGTGTCGGCTCCCGATCTCGGTTTCGCCTTCGAGGGATAGCGGCGACGGCCGTCGTTGCGGTCGGCGAGATGGCGTGGTGCCCGGATGTCGCTACGGTTTCGCCATGCCGACCGCCACCACCGCCGCGTTCTCGATCACCCTTGCCGTCAGGATGCAGAACATACCGGGCACCCTCGGTCGCCTCTGTGTCGCCATCGGCGACGCGGGCGGCAACATCGGGGCGGCCGACGGTTTCGATGTACGGGGACCCGTCCTCGATCGCAAGCTGGTGGTGCACTGCCGCGACGAGGCTCATCAGGAGGAGGTGGTGGTCGCGGTTCGCGGGGTGAAGGGCGTCGAGCTCGTCGACTGGTGGGACCGCACGTTCCGCATGCACGAGGGCGGCAAGATCGAGGTGCTGCCGCTCATGCCGGTGAACGACGTGGAGGACCTGTCGATGGCCTACACGCCGGGCGTGGCCCGGGTGTGCAATGCGATCGAGGAGAACCCCAACCTGGCGCACGAGTACACGATCCGCCGCAACACGGTGGCCATCGTGAGCGACGGCACGGCCGTGCTCGGCCTGGGTGACATCGGACCGCTCGGTGCCATGCCGGTGATGGAAGGCAAGGCGCTGCTGTTCAAGGCGTTCGCCGATGTCGACGCCTTCCCGATCTGCATCGACGTGGCCAACGCCGACGAGATCGTCGACACGGTGCAACGCATCGCTCCCACCTTCGGGGGCATCAACCTCGAGGACATCAAGGCGCCCGAGGCGTTCGAGGTGGAGGAACGGCTGAAGGAACTGCTCGACATTCCGGTCTTCCACGACGACCAGCACGGCACGGCCGTGGTCACGACCGCGGCGCTGTGGAACGCCCTCAAGCTGACCTACCGCAATATCGAGGATCAGCGCATCGTGATCTCCGGTGTGGGTGCCGCAGGTGTCGCCATCGGCAAGATGCTGCTCGACGCCGGCGCCGGAGAGATCATCGGCGTCGACAGCCAGGGCGCGGTCTTCGACGGTCGGGACGACCTCAACCGGTGGAAGCAGTGGTTCGCCGAGAACACCAACCAGCAGCGGCTCGAGGGGTCGCTGTCCGACGTCGTGGTCGACACCGACGTATTCATCGGGGTGAGTGCGCCCGACATCCTCACCGCCTCCGATCTTCGGCGCATGAACCCCGGGCCGATCGTTTTCGCCATGTCGAACCCCAACCCCGAGATTCGACCCGAGCACGCCGATGGCCTGCCGTCGGTCATGGCCACCGGGCGCAGCGACTACCCGAACCAGATCAACAACGTGCTGGCGTTTCCCGGGATCTTCCGCGGTGCCCTCGATGCCAAGGCCACCGACATCACCGAGAACATGAAGCAGGCAGCAGCCCGGGCCATCGCCGATTCGATCTCCGACCACGACCTGTCTGCTGACTTCATCATCCCCAGCGTGTTCGACCGATCGGTCGTCGATCGCGTCGCACCCGCAGTGGCGGCTGCCGCCGTGGCCGACCAGGTCGTGCGGGTGATCGGTTGAGCGATTCCCGATCACGGTTGCTATCGTGGCCGGGCTTTCTCAGCGAGAGTTGAGCCCCCATCGTCCAGCGGCCTAGGACGCCGGCCTTTCACGCCGGTAACACGGGTTCGAATCCCGTTGGGGGTGCGTTCGTCAACCGCCGTACGAGGGCCCGCAGGGCGCGAGTAGGCGGAACAATTCAGTGTTCGGAGCCTTTCGGGCTTCGGGAGATCAACCGCCGTACGAGGGCCCGCAGGGCGCGAGTAGGCGGAACAATTCAGTGTTCGGAGCCTTTCGGGCTTCGGGAGATCAACCGCCGTACGAGGGCCCGCAGGGCGCGAGTAGGCGGAACAACAAGGTCCTGTGGTGCAGTTTGGAGTGCACGCCGCCCTGTCAAGGCGGAGGTCGCGGGTTCAAATCCCGTCAGGACCGCAAACCGCCGGCGACAGTCGGCGGTGAGTGAGGGTCGGGTAGCTCAGTTGGTAGAGCGACCGCCTGAAAAGCGGTAGGTCACCGGATCGACGCCGGTCCCGACCACACGATGCAGGCCAGGCTCAAGCCTGGCCTGCATCGCGTGGGGTCGTCGACACCCAGGCGGCGAGCTCGGTCGCGGTCGGCATGCCGGAGCGAGCACCGACGAACTCGACGGATCGGCTGGCCGCGGCCACGGCGTCGTCGACCGCCGCTTCGAGGTCGATCCCATCGGCCAACCGGGCCGCCAGCACGCCGTTGAACGTGTCGCCGGCCCCGGTGGTGTCGCGTACCTCCGCCGTCGGTGCCGGGATGGTGATGTGCGGTGCCTGACCCACCGCGAAGAGATTCACCCCCGCCGCCCCCTGGGTGACGATCACCGCGGCCCCGCTGGCCGTGAGCACGGCGTCGACACCACCGAGGTCGACGAGCTCGTGCTCGTTCGGCGTGACGATGGGCCCGAGCCCGAGCGCCTCGCGGGCGCCGGCAGAGACGGGAGCAGGATTGAGCACGCACGGCACACCGGCTGCCGTAGCCGTCTCGACCGCCGCGACGACTGCGTCGTCGGGGATCTCCGTGCTGACCAACACGCAGCCGGTATCAGCGAGGCGGCTCTGCAGCGCCTCGCGAACTCGATCGGCGGTGACGGCGGCGTTCGCCCCGGCACCGACCGCGATCAGATTCTCGCCGGCCGGGTCGACCACGATCAGGGCGACGCCGGTGGCGATGTCCGGCAGAGTCGCCACGCCGTCCACATCGATGCCGTCGGCACGGAGCTCGGCGATCGCATTGCGTCCGAGATCGTCGTCGCCCACGGCGCCGACCAGCGCCACCTCGGCTCCGATACGAGACGCGGCCACAGCGGCGTTGGCTCCCTTGCCCCCGCCGAAGTACTCGACTCCCGGGCCGACCACGGTCTCACCGGGCCGGGGGAGACGAGGCGCACGGACGACGAGGTCGACGTTGATGGCCCCGACCACGATCACGAGGCGAGGTGGGGCTGCTCGGGCACGCACCCGATCAGTCTCCCATTCTGCCACCGGGGCCCTGGCGATCACAGGGGGTGGGGCAGTTAGGCGAAGCGACACGAGTACCGTCACCATGATGCATCGGTTCGTCGGTTTCTTCGCCTCGACTGCGGCGGGCTACGTCCTCGGGATGGTCCCGTCGGCCGAGATCGTTGCGATCACCACCAGTGGCACCGACATCCGACACGCCGGCACCGGCAATCCTGGTGCACTCAACGTGGCCAAGGTCGTCGGCACCAAGGCAGGGATCGCCGTCATGCTCGCCGACGTGGCGAAGGGTTTCGTGGCCGGTCGCGTCGGCGGTCGCCTGGCGGGACCCGCCGGCGCGAATGCGGCGGCGGCGGCGGCGGTGATCGGCCATTGCTTCCCGTCGACCACGGGATTCCGGGGTGGCAAGGGCGTGGCCACCAGCGTCGGTCAGGTGCTGGCGACGTTCCCGGCGTACTTCCCGCTCGACTTCGCCGTCGGGGCGGGCGTGGCCGCCAACCCCCGTTTGAAGCATCGGACCTTCGCCGCCAACTCGGTTGCCTCGCTGGTGTGGATAGCCGCCTCGGTCGTGTGGTGGCGCAGGCGGCTTCCCAACCTGTGGGGTCCGGCACCGACCGTTGCCTTGCCCATTGGCGCGCTGGTGAGCAGTGCGGTGATCACCGCGCGGTTCATCCAGGCCGGGCCGGTGGACGAAGCCGGGGCCGCGTGAGCGTCGCCCTCGTCACCGACTCGTCGTCGCAGCTCCCGTCGGAGCTCGTCGATCGGTTCGACGTGACCGTCGTCCCCATACCGGTGCTGGTCGACGGCGTCGAGTATCAGGAAGGGGTCGATCTCGACGCCGACGGCTTCTATGCCCTGTTCGCCGACGATGTCATCCCCGACGTCTCGACCTCCCAACCCAGCCCGGGACGGTTCACCGAGGCGTACCGGCGACTGGTCGACGGCGGCGCCACCGAGATCGTCTCGGTCCACGTGACCGAGTCGATGTCGGGAACGCTGAACAGCGCCCGCCTCGGAGCACAGGCGGTCGACGTGCCGGTTCGGCTGGTCGACACCGGCACGACCTCCTTCGGCATCTCCTGTTGTCTGTGGGAGGCGGCAGAGATCCTCGCGTCGGGGGGCGGCGTCGACGAGGCCGTCGCCCGGGCCGAGGCGACCGCCGAGATCGTACGATCGGTGTTCATTCTCCAGGCGCTCGATTTCGTCCTGAAAGGGGGTCGGGCTGCGGGCCGCCGCATCGATCTGGTCGACGACGTCCCGGTTCTGCGCACGAAGGGTTCGCAGATCGCGCAGGTGGCATCGGGTCGGGGAGTCGAGGAGCTGTGCGATCTGATGGCGGCCGAGATGCACGCCGACGGCGACCCGATACGGGTTGCCTTGTGCACCGCCGACGCCGACGCCATGGTCTTCACCCGAGGCCTCGAGGCCCGCCTGGCCGAGCGGATCGACATCGTCGAGCTCGTGCACTATCGAGTGGGTCCGAGCATCGGCGTTCACACCGGCCCGGGCACGGCGGGCGGGTTCTGGTATCCGGTCTGCCGCTCAGGGGCGTAGACCGGTGAGCAGCATCTCGAGCAGGTAGCCGAGGTACTCGTACAGCGCGTGGGCGCCCGCATCGGGATCGTCGGGCTCGACCGCGTCGAGGTCCTCGCCGACATCGAGTCGGGTGCCGAGCACGAGGCGGAGCCCGTTGATGGCGTGCATCCACTGCTCGGCCTCCTCGGCGGTGAGCTGGGTGGCGTCGGCGGTCTGTTCGAGGAGGTCGAGGTCGTCGAGCCGTTTGCGAAGCAGTTCATCGTGGACGAGTGAGCGGTAGTCGGACTCCGCGTCGGGGTCGTCGGCGTAGGCAGGGGGGAACAGCCGTCGGAGGGCGTCGTCGTCGCCGCCGGTCAAGAGCTCACGAAGCTCCGGGGCGATCGATGCGAGCACCTCACGCTCCGGCTTCGAGAGACGCACGTCCAGCCCGCCGTCGGCCCTCCGCTTGAACGGCCGCCGCCTGGCCATGTCAGCGGTCCTTCTGCATGGTGGCCCACAGACCGTGTTCGTGGAGCCGGAACACGTCGAGCTCGGCCTTCTCCCGTGGCCCCGACGACACGACTGCCCGGCCCTTGTGATGCACGTCGAGCATGAGCTCGGTGGCCTTCTCCAGGCTGTAACCGAACAATTTCTGGAACACGAAGGTGACGTAGCTCATGAGGTTGATCGGGTCGTTCCACACCAGGACGATCCAGGGAAGGTCGGGGTCGGTGACGGTGTCGGAGGTTGGTTCCTCGACCTCGACCGGCGCCGTATCGGTCACGACGCGACCACCGCCGTGTGGCGTCTGGACGCGATCGGGGTCTCCTCGACCTGCTCGAACAGACTCAGGTGGAACCACAGCACGGCGATCCACACGACGATCGAACCGAGCACGTGCACGCCCACCAGTATTGCGGGCACGCCGGTGAAGTACTGCGTGTAGCCGATGGCCCCCTGGGCGACGATCGCTCCGAGCAGCCAGAGGATGCTGCGTCGCACCGGGTCGGCGGCGGGGCGCGGCCATGCCCACAGCGAGACGGCGAGCACGAGGACGCTCAACACGATGACGCCGCCGCTGTGCAGGCGGGCCACGTCGGGCAGGAAGTACGGCAGACGTTCGGCGGCGGTGATGTCGCCCGAGTGCGGCCCGGTACCGGTGACGATGGTGCCACTCACCAGCACGTAGGCGGCGAGCACGACGCCGACTCGCCCGGCATTGACGATGCGGTACGGCACACGTGCGACGTTGACCGCCGCCGTCTCGGTCCGCGCCCGGTGGTGGAGAACCACTGCGTTCCAGATCAAGACCATCGACAGGAGGAAGTGCACGATCACCGTCGACGGCACCAGCTCGGACTCGACGACGACGGCTCCCACCACGATCTGGGCCGCCACGCCGGCGACCAGGCCTGCTGCCCACCACACGAGATCGCGGCGCATGGGCACCCTTCGGACGGCACCCCAGAGGGTCAGGCCGACGGCGACTGCGGGCACGATGCTGAACGCCCGGTTGCCGAACTCGATGGCCGAGTGCACGCCTCCCTGGTCGGGGACCAGCGAGCCCTGTTCGCAGCGGGGCCAGTCGGAGCATCCGAGACCGGATCCGGTCAGGCGCACGGCCGCGCCGGTGACCACGATCGCGCTGAGGGCCACGATGGCCCAGAGGGTGAAGCGTCGATACCGCTCGGGGGTCACGACCGTCGATGCCACCCCGCCAGCCTACGGGCCCGCGTGAACCGCCCGGACCCGACGAGGGTCACACCGCGACTGGGCCGTCGGCCACCCCGCGCAGCTACGCTGGCCGCGTGACAGTGTCTCTCTCGGTGACGCATCGCTCGCGGCTCGCAGCGTTCGTCGCGCTCACCAAGCCGCGCATCATCGAGCTGCTCCTCGTCACCACCGTGCCCACGATGATCGTCGCCGAGCAAGGTGTCCCCTCGTTGTGGCTCATGGTGGCCACGGTCCTCGGTGGCACCTTCGCCGCCGCCGGCGCCAACGCCATCAACATGGTCATCGATCGTGACATCGACGCCCTCATGGAACGCACCCGGAATCGTCCGCTCGTGACCGGCGAGCTCGGGGCAGGAGAGGC
>JAHEJN010000120.1 GCA_024638845.1 Acidimicrobiales bacterium
TCAAGAAGCTCGTGAAGGGTGTCGAGATGGTCGTGGCCACCCCGGGCCGCATGATCGACCTCGTCGAGCGCAAGGAGATCGACATCAGCGGCATCGAGTGCGTCATCGTCGACGAGGCCGATCGCATGGCCGACATGGGCTTCCTGCCCCAGGTCGAGTGGTTGTTGCGTCACATCGACACCGACCACCAGACACTGCTGTTCTCGGCCACCCTCGACGGTGCCGTTGACACTCTGGTTCGCCGCTACCAGACCGATCCTGCTCGGCACGAGGTCGAGTCGAAGCAGGTCACCGTCGACGAGATGATCCACCGGTTCGTCCACGTGCACCAGATGGACAAGGTGAAGGTGACGGGCCGCATCGCGCAGTCGGCGGGGCGCTGCCTCGTGTTCACCAACACCAAGCATCAGGCCGACAGAGTGGCGGGCAAGCTCAAGGACCTCGGTCTGCACGCCAACGCCATTCACGGCGATCTTCGTCAGAATCATCGCGAGAAGGCGCTGGCCGAATTCTCCGAGGGTCGGGCCCCGGTGCTGATCGCCACCGACGTCGCGGCGCGTGGTATCCATGTCGACGAAGTCGACGTGGTGATTCACTACGACCCGCCGCAGGATCACAAGACCTACCTCCACCGCTCGGGCCGCACCGCCCGCGCCGGCGCTGTGGGCCTGGTGGTCACGCTCGTGCTGTACGACGAGGAGCTCGAGGTGAAGCGGCTGCAGAAGCGCATCGGCGTCGACATCCCCGTGGTCGAGATGTTCTCGAACGACGATCGCCTCGACGACCTCGGCGGCTGGGACCCACATACCGCTCGATGACCACCGTCGCCGCGCCATCGCTTCCACTCACGCGGGCTCGCTGGATCCACTCTGCGTCGACCGACATCGTCATTGCCCTCGCATGGGTGCCCTTCACCCTGACCGCGCTGGCCGTTCAGGGCAACGGCAACGCTGTGGCGGCGCTCATGTCGGCGACACTGTTGTTCTCGTTCACCCATCAGCCGCTCACCTTGGCCCTCGTATACGGCGATGCCGACCAGTTCGCCCTGCGGCGGCGCATCTTCACCTGGAGCCCACTGGTCTTCGCCGTACTGGTCTACGCCACTCTCAACGTGAGCCTCATCACCCTCGCCATCGTCGGCGGCGTGTGGAATGCCGTGCACACGTTGTTCCAGCGCTACGGCCTCATCCGGATCTATGGCCGCAAGGTCGGCGAGAACGACGGCCGCCTCGAGCGGGCGCTGTTGTTGTCGTGGCTCGCCGGTGTCGCCGTGGTCGCCGCCGCCGACCCGGCCACCCCCGATCGCATCATCGAGACCGGCCTCGCCGGCCACAACCGTGATGCCCTCGAGGTCCTCATCGATCTGCGCCCCGCCGCCCTGGTTCTGCTGCCGTTCGTGGTCGCCGCCGCCATCGGGCTCACGGTGGCCTGGGTGCGCCGCGAGATACGGGTCGGAGACGCGGCGAATCCGGCCAAGCAGGTCTACCTGTTGAGCACGGCCGTGCTTTTCGGGGTGATGCTGGTGTCACCCATCGCCGGCCTCATCGGCTATGTGGGATCGCACGCGCTCGAGTACTTCGTGATCGTCTACGCCAACCTCAAGTCGCGGTACCAGGACCACCCCGACGATGCGGCACTGGTCGGACGGGCCGTTCGTTCGCCCATCGGTCGGCCCGGATTCCTCGCGCTGTACCTCGCCGCCATCGTCGCGATCGTCGCTGTGCTGAGCCAGATGGGCAGCCCCACCGCCTACATCCTCGTGTTCTTCGTGCTCGGTGGCCTGCACGTCTTCTACGACGGCTTCATCTGGAAGCTGCGTCGTGGCAGAGTCGCCCGCAGCTTCGATCTACCGGCTGCTTCGGCCTGACGGCCACGCTCGTGCCGGCGCCGCCGAACGACACGTTCGCCTGGGCCGCTTCCTGCTCGGCGCCGGCCACCACCGTGGTCGCGGCCTGTGCCCGCACGATGCTTCGGGTCCACGGTGACGATCTCGCCGCGCCACTGCGGCTGGCCGATGCGCTCGACCCGAGCGTGGTTGCGCCGGTGGCGGCGGAAGGGTTGGCCCCGCACGACCTGGGCCTTCTGCTCGAGATGCTCACGGGCGGCGAGACCCGGCGAGCCGCCGGCGTGCACTACACGCCGTGGTGGCTGGCCGAGGGGCTGGTGCAGCTCACGATGGGAGATCGCACACCCGAGGCGATCCTCGATCCGGCGGTCGGCGGTGGGGTCTTCCTCCTCGCCGCGCTCGATGCCCTCGTCGCTCGCGGCGTCCCCCACGTCGATGCCCTCGCTCGGGTGCACGGCACCGACGTCGACCCGGCGGCGGTGGCCGTCGCCGAGGCAGCCCTCGGGGTCTGGGCCGTGCGCCAAGGCCTCCGAGCGGCTCCGAACCCCAAGCTGGTCGTCGGCGACGCCCTGACCGATGCGTGGGCGCCGGCCGGACTCGACCTGGTGATCGGGAACCCGCCGTTCCTCTCCCAGCTCGGCCGCGCCACTCGGCGCGACCTCGCCTACACCGACCGGGTTGCATTGGTGCTCGGGCTGCGCCCCGGCCCCTACACCGACACCGCGGCACTCTTCATGGCCCGAGCGGTGCAGGAAGCCCGAGATCGGGCTCGGGTGTGTCTCATCCTGCCGACGTCGGTCGCCGCGGCACGAGACAGCGAGCCGATCCGGCGACTGGTGCACGAGCACGGTGCGATCGAGGCGGTCTGGCGCGACGACGGATCGGCCTTCGCCGCGGGTGTCGTGACCTTCGCGCCGGTCGTCGTCGTCGGGGGCGAACCGGACGGCTCGGTCGCGGTGGTCGACGGTGCCGTCTTCGAACCCCGGCTGGTACCGGCCGAAGGCGATGACCGAACCGGGTGGGCCGGCTACCTGGGTTCAGGTCATGCGCGACTCGGGACCGACCATTCGACTCGGCGTCTCGGGTCGCTGGCTCATGTCACGGCGGGCTTCCGCGACGAGTACTACGCCATTGCGGCGGCGATCACCGATGCCCCTTCCGACTCGTGCGAGCTGCCTCGCGTCCTCACCAGCGGATCGATCGATGTGGGCGCCCACCAGTGGGGCCACCGGGCGGCGACCATCGCCAAGCGGCGGTGGATGCACCCCGTCGCCGCGCTCGACGCCATCGCCGCCGAGAGCAAACGGGTCGGTGACTGGGCTT
Source organism: Acidimicrobiales bacterium (assembly GCA_024638845.1). Classification (GTDB taxonomy): domain Bacteria; phylum Actinomycetota; class Acidimicrobiia; order Acidimicrobiales; family JAHEJN01; genus JAHEJN01. The sequence continues at coordinate 3,170 of JAHEJN010000120.1, forward strand.
CGGCCCGGCTCGTACCGAAGATCCTCGTGGCCACTCAGACCAGGATCATCGAGGCGGTCATCGACCCGACCGGCGAGCTGCTCCCGATCACGCCGGTCGTCTCGGTCGAGCCCCACGACCCGCAGGATCTCGCACGAGTGGCGGCCGTGCTGCTGGCGCCGGCGGTGAGCCGTCACGTGGTGGAGCAACGACGGGGCACGGGAATGAGCGCAACAGCGGTACGGATCAGCGCGAAGACCCTGGCCGACATCCCCCTGCCGCAGGCCGATGCGGTTGCGTGGGATCGTGCGGCGGCGCTGGTCGACGCCGCACCCGATCCGAGCCGGCTCGAGCCGGCCAGCTTGGTCGCGATCGCAGCCGAGATGCAGCTTGCGTACGGCGCCGAGGACGACGCTCTCGTGTGGTGGCGGGAACGGGCCAAATTGGAAAACGCTTGACCCGGCACCGTTCGGGTACCATATTCATGTAGTTACATCACGAGTGGCCCACTCCGGTGGGTCCAGCAACCTGGGACGGACACCCAAGGTGCTCTCCTTCGCAACACTTCGGTGCTGCGGGGGGATGTGGTCCGGACGCTTCGGCGGATCGGGCAACCCGAGTCCGAGCCAGCCGGCTTGCCGGTGACGCTCAGCTCGAGCACCAAGGTCCGCCCCGGAGTCAACCCCGGAGGACGACCCCATGCCAAGGCACCTACACTCGGCGCCCGAGCATCGATCACCTATTCGACCGCACGAACCTCGTGTCGCCGTCACGCCGCCGGGCCCGGCATCTCCCATGGTTTCCTCCGACCACCACCCTCGCGGTTTCCGCGGCGACCTCCCGGCCTCGGGCGCATGGAAGCCAGGAGATCACGTCGGCGATCGGCAGTTCGTCGAGATCTCGGGCGGGCGCCCGTTCGTTCTCGCCGGGGGCGGGGTCCTCGAAGAGGTGATCATCGCCTACGAGACCTGGGGCACCCTCGCCGCCGACGCATCGAACGCGATCCTCGTCTCGCATGCGCTCACCGGAGACTCGCATGCTTCGGGCCCCGAGGGGTCGGGCCACCCGACCGATGGCTGGTGGGACGAGCTGATCGGACCGGGTCGACCGATCGACACCGAGAAGTACTTCGTCGTGTGTGCCAACGTGCTCGGAGGCTGCCAGGGCAGCACCGGTCCGGCGTCGATCGACCCTTCGACGGGCACCCCCTACGGCTCGCGATTTCCCACCGTCACCATTCGCGACATCGTCCGCACCCAGGCCCTGTTGGCCGATCATCTCCGCATTTCCCGGTGGAAGACCGTCCTCGGCGGATCCATGGGTGGCATGCAGGTGATCGAATGGGGCGTCATGTACCCCGATCGCGTCGCGTCGCTCGGCGCCTTCGCCACGACGATGTCGGCCAGCGCCCAACAGATCGCCTGGAGCGCCATCGGCCGCACGGCACTCGCGCTCGACCCCCGTTTCCGTGGTGGCGAGTACTACGACGCCGAACCCGGCGACGGCCCCTACGCGGGCCTGGCCATTGCCCGGGCCGTTGCCCAGATCACCTACCGGTCCGAGAAGGTGTTCGAAGAGCGATTCGGTCGTGACCTGGTCGACCCCCGGCGGGTGTTCGACCTGTGGGACCGCTTCCAGGTCGAGAGCTACCTCGACTATCACGGCGAGAAACTGGTGCGACGCTTCGACGCCAACTCGTATCTGGTGCTCAACCGATCGATGGACCTCCACGACATCGGCCGGCGACGGGGAGGCATCGAGCGGGCCATCCGGCGTCTCCGCGCGCCGGTGGTCACGCTGAGCATCACCAGCGACGGGTTGTACCCGCCGTACCAGCAGACCGAGCTCGCCGAGGCCGTGAACACCACCGGCGGCCACGCCGAGCACGTGATGGTCGACAGCCACGAGGGCCACGACGGCTTCCTGCTCGAGGTCGAGGCCGTCGGTGAGGCGGTCGACCGGCTGCTCGAGCTGGCCGAGGACGACACGCCGTGAGCGCCGACCGGCACCCCGCAGCGGATCGGCCGTTGCATCCCGACACGGTCGCCATCCGGTCGGGGCGCAGCGACGACGACACCTCGCTCGCACCGGCGTTGTTCCCGTCGACCACGTTCAAGACGCCTTCGGTCGACGAAGGCCGACGGATGGCCACCGACCGTGGGGAGCGGCGTTTCTACACCCGCTACGGCAACCCCACGGTGAGTGCCTTCGAAGACGCCATCGCCGAGCTCGAAGGGGCCGAGGCGGCCCGCGCGTTCTCCTCGGGCATGGGCGCCATCTCGTCGGTGGTCTTCGGCCTCTGCGACCAGGGCAGCCACATCGTGGCCCAGCGTCAGCTCTACGCCGGGACCCAGCTGCTCCTCCAGGCCCACTGCCCGCGCTTCGGCATCGACGTCACCTTCGTCGACGGCACCGATCCTGCGGCCTTCGCCGCGGCGGTCGTCCCCGGGCGCACCCAGCTGATCCTCGCCGAGACGCCGGCCAACCCGTGCCTCGACATCGTCGATCTCGATGCGCTCGGATCCATCGCCGGACCGGTCAAGGTCGTCGACTCGACCTTCGCTCCGCCGACGATTCAGCAACCGCTGACCCACGGCATCGATCTGTCGCTGCATTCGGCGACCAAGGCCATCGGCGGCCACAACGACGCCACTCTCGGCGTGGTGTCGGGCAGCAACGACTTGCTGGCGTGGCTGTGGAACTACGCCGTGTTGCACGGCGCCAACGCGGCGCCCTTCGATGCGATGAACGGTCTGCGCGGCCTGCGCACGCTCGGGGTGCGCATCGAGCGTCAGAGCGCCTCGGCGCAGTGTCTCGCCGAGATGCTCGAGTCCCATCCCGAGGTGGCCCGAGTGCACTACCCGGGCCTGCTTTCGCACCCACAGTACGATCTGGCCAAGCGGCAGATGGCGCTGCCCGGCGGGTTGATCACCTTCGACCTCCGCGGCGGGCTCGAGGCGGGCCAACGTTTCGTCGAATCGGTACAGGTGATGCAGATGGCCACCTCGCTCGGCGGTCCCGAGACGTTGGTGACGCATCCGGCCACCACCACCCATGTGGGCCTGCTTCCCGACGAGCTCGAGGCCACCGGCATCGGTCCCGGCACCATTCGCCTGTCGGTCGGCCTCGAACACGTCGATGATCTCCTGGCCGACGCCGAGCACTCGCTGCGATAGCCGATCGTGCCCGAGATCCTCGAGATCGAGTACTACCGACGCACGGCCATGCTCTGCGTCGGTCGATCGATCGCTGGGGTGTCGGCACCCGACGACTGGTTCTTGAAGGGCACCACGACGGCCGAGGAGCTCGGCGCCCGACTGCCGGGGCTCGAGGTCTCCGCCATCCGACGTCGGGGCAAGCTGTTGCTCACCGATCTCAGCGACGGCTCGGTGCTGGGGCTTCGCTTCGGCATGACCGGCCGGCTGATCGTCGACGAATCGCCGGTGATCGACCGACTGGAGTACGCGCCGAATCGTGACGAACCGGCGTGGGACCGATTCGGCCTGGCGTTCGGCGGTGGCGGGTCGCTCCGACTCCAGGACCCGCGCCGTCTCGGTGGTGTCGAGATCGATCCCGATGAGGCTCGCCTCGGTCCCGATGCCTGGGACCTCGACGGCGCGACCCTGCGGATGGTGTTGGCCAACTCGACAGCCCCGCTCAAGGCGCGGCTGATGGATCAGGGGCGGCTGGCCGGTCTCGGGAACCTGCTCACCGACGAGATCCTGTGGCGAGCGGCCCTCGCGCCCACGAGAGAAGCCGGGACGCTCGCCGATGCAGAGATCGATCGGCTCGGCAAGGAGATCGTCGCCACTCTCGATGATCTCTTCGCCCGCGGTGGAAGCCACACAGGCGACCTCCAGGAGGAGCGCCATCTCGAGGGCCATTGCCCGCTCGACGGCACACCTCTGACCCGCGAGCAGGTCGGGGGCCGAACGACGTATTGGTGCGCCATCCATCAACGCTGACGACCGGCCGCCACCGCCGTCGAGGCTCTAGCCTCGGAGCATGTCGGAAACCACCACCACGTTGCGCTGGGTGGCCACCTCGATGGTGTTGGCGATCGTCGCGATCTTCGCGTTGTTGGCGGTGGGGGAGGTCTATGGCGGAACCGACGTGCAGCCCGGTGCGACCGTCGACGGTGAGCCGGCCATCGAACAACTTGTCGGCAAGCAGAGTGGAGCCGACGTCCGGAACGCCTCCGTGGCGCTCGGGTTGTTGGCCCTGGGACTCCTCGTGGCCACCTACTTCTACTTCCGGCACACCGGTCGTGCGGCTCGGCGTCGGCTGAACGCCGAGCGGGCCGCGGCTCGCCGGGCACCCACCGTCGATACCGACACCGACACCGACAGTAGGGTTGAGCCATGGCCGACTCCTTCGACATCGACGAAATGATCGCCCGCTTCCGCGAGCGGGCAGAAGCAGTCAAGAAGCGTGACCTGCCGCCTGTTGGTATGGATGAACGCAAACGCTTTCTCGAGCAGAA
>JAHEJN010000039.1 GCA_024638845.1 Acidimicrobiales bacterium
CGATGGCGTGGCGCAGTCGCTCGTCGATGGCGAAGCGGCGTATCACTTCGAGGGACCCACGAGCCCGTGGCGCCCGTTCGCCGCCGGCTTCGTCGCACTCGGTAGAACCTGGCAGGGAGACGTCGACGGGGCTGCGCCGTACTTCGACGAGATCGTGGCGTGGGAGCCTCCCAACGTGCCGCTCGCGATCTACGCGCTCGCCGAGATCGCACTCGCCGAACTCGCACGGGGTGACGTCGTGGCCGCGCAGGCGACCGCGGCCTCGGCGTGTACAAGCGCGGAAGAGAACGGGATCGAGGCGCTGTTCTTCGCGGCACCCGCCTACGCCGCCAAGGCGCTCGTCGACCTGGCCGCAGGCCACAATCGCGCCGCGGTCGACGCGCTGCGGGCGGCCGACGTGCCGATGCAGCGGGTGACCATGGCGTTGCCGCTCGATGCGATGCGGACGCGCATCCTGCTCGCCGACGCCGCCCTGCAGCTCGGCTTCGTCAGGCTCGCCGGCGCCCACGTCGAACAGGCGGAAGTCATCGATCGCGAGATCGCCGACACGGGTGTGCTGTCCGCCGAACTCGCCGTCGTACGAGACCGACTCGATGAGATGGTCGATGCCGGGGTCGGCGTCGTCTCGTTCTCGGACCGTGAGCTCCAAGTGCTGGAGCTCCTCCCCTCCGACCTCACGGTGCGCGAGATCGGCACTGAGCTCTTCCTGTCGAAGAACACGATCAAGACGTACATCCGGCGGATCTACCAGGAGCTGGATGTGACCTCCCGCGACGACGCCGTCATTCGCGCCCGAAAATGGGGAGCCCTTCCGCAGTCCGGACGTTCCGGCGCCGGGGGTCAGCCGATGGTTTCGTCGTCGGCTGCTTCCACTTCCTGATCGAGTTCGGCCTCCAGTGCCTGAAGCTCCCTCTTGGTGACCTCCTGCGCGTTCTCGATAACGGCTTCGACCTTCGCCTCGAGGTCGGCCGCCGCGATCACGACGAGCCCGACTTCGCCGGCGTCGAGCTGATCGCCCAGATCCTTCAGGTCGCCCCGGTCCATGCCGCCCGCGACATGGCCGGCGATCGCGCCCAGCGCCGCCCCACCTGCAGTCGTCGCCGCCAGCAAGCCACTACCGATCGCCGCCGCAGGGAACAGCGCGATGACCGCGCCGGTGGCGAGACCGATGCCCGCGCCGCGCCAACCGCCCTTGCGCGTGGGCTGCTCGTGCTTCCTGACGATCTTGACCTTGCCGTCGGCGTGCTTGGCGACGATGGCGGCGTCGAACGTATCGACCAGCTGCCAGTCGTAATACAGCGACTTCACCGCCTCGTAGTCGGCCTCCGCCGTGGCGAGGTCGGTGTAGACCGCGCCGAACACCATGTACGTGTCGTAGTCAGCCATTCTTCGGTTCCTTCCGTGGTCGGCTCTCCACGGTACGAACCGAAAAGCGGGAGCGGAAGACTCTTGCCAGCTTCACCCGGGGTGAAGTTGATCGGTCGCTGGACGGCGGATCGTCGAAGCCGCAACAATGCCTCGTCGATCGCCTGGGAGGGGACGCAGCGTGGAAGAAGCAGTCGAGACAGCGACAGACCCGCCGACGGGCGTGGCCCGGTTCCTGCCGATTCTGGAATGGGGCCGCCACTACGACCGGTCGCTTCTACGCGGCGACCTCATCGCCGGCCTGGCGGTGGCGGCGCTGGTGGTGCCGAAATCGCTGGGGTACGCGGGAATCGCCGGCGTACCGATCCAACACGGTCTCTACGCGGCGGCGGCCGGCACGATCCTGTACGCGTTGTTCGGTACGGCCAAGCAGGTCTCCACCGGTCCGAGCTCGGCGCTGGCTGCGGTCGCCGGCAGTGCGGTGGTCCTGGCATCGGCGTCGGGTGACGACGCGGTCGAGTTGGTCGCGGCGATCACCCTGGTCACCGGTCTGCTGTTCCTGCTGTTGGCCATCTTCAAGATGGGGTGGATCTCGCTCTTCCTGTCGAAGGCGGTGATCACCGGGTTCCTCTTCGGCGCGGCGATCGAGGTGGTCGTCGGTGAGTTGCCGAAGATCACCGGGACCTCGATCGACGGCGCCAATTCGTGGCGCAAGTTCGGCAACTGGATCGAAGGCCTGGGCGACACCGACGGCGCCACGCTCGTGGTCGGCATCGTGTCGCTGGCGGTGATCGTCGCGATCCGCTTCGCACCGATCAAGGTCCCGGGCGCACTCGTGCTCGTGGTCGGCGGACTCGGCGCCTCGGTCGCGTTCGACTTCGAGGATCGCGGCATCGCGCTCGTCGGTGACGTCCCCCGGGGCTTCGTCGCCCCGAGCCTCCCCGACCTCGACTTCATCATCACGAACTTCGCCACGATCGGCCCCGCGGCATTGGGCCTGCTGTTGATCGGGTTCTCGCAGACCGCCGGCGACGCCAGGGCGTTTGCCTCCAAACACGGGTACCGGATCGACATCGACCAGGAGTCGGTGGCCCAGGGCATGGCCAACGTCGGCTCGGGTGTCCTTCAGGGGATCCCGGTGTCGACCAGCTTGTCGGCCAGCTCGCTCAACGACGAGTCCGGCGCCAAGACACCGCTGGCTTCGCTCACGAGCGGCGTGCTGATCGTGCTCACCCTGCTCGTCCTGGCGCCGGTGTTCTCCGAGCTGCCCAAGGCCGTGCTCGCGGCGTTGATCATCGATGCGGTCGTCTTCGGCATGATGGATGTGCCGGAGTTGAGACGGCTCCATCACGTGGCACGGTTCGACTTCTGGATCGCCATCGCCGCCATCCTCGCCGTGCTCACCGCCGGTGTACTTGCCGGCGTGATCATCGGCGTGGTGCTGTCGTTGGGATGGCTCGTGTACATCAACGCCAACCCCGACATGCCCGTACTCGGCCGCCAGCCCGGCACGCAGGCGTTCAGAAGCGTCGACGAGTATCCGGACAGCGAGACCTATCCCGGGTTGCTGGTCATGCGGTTCGACGCCGGCCTGTTCTTTGCCAGCTCCGATGCGCTGGAGGACCGCCTGCGCGAGCTCGTCCAGGGCGCCGAGACGCGATACGACACCGTCGTCATCTCCTTCGAGGGCGTCGACTTCGTGGACTCCCAGGGATCCGACAAGCTCGGCGAGATCCTCGGGCTCGCAGACACCTACGGCGCCGAAGTACGACTCGCCCGCGTCAAACCCGACGTCCTCGAACTGCTCCGCCTCGACGGCGTGATCGACAAGCTCGGTGAAGACCATGTGTACGGCAACGTGTACGAAGCCGTAGCGGACAGGATCGAGCCTCGGCCAAACCACTGAGCGGCCCAGGCCGAAAGATCACCCCGGGTGATCCCTCTCCAGCGCTCGACAGGGTCGCGCTCTCGTGGAAGGGTCGGTCGAGGCGGGCAAATCGCGAGTGGACAGGTCGCGATCGGCATCGTCGAACCACCGAGCACACATCGATCAGGAGCACTCACATGCCGAATGGAAAGCCGAACATCCTCGTTCTCTGGGGTGACGACATCGGCATCAGCAACCTGAGCTGTTACTCGATGGGGCTGATGGGCTACCGAACCCCCAATATCGACCGCATCGCGAACGAAGGTGTTCTTTTCACCGACTACTACGGCGAGCAGTCGTGTACTGCCGGCCGCGCCGCGTTCATCACCGGCCAGAGTGTGTATCGCACCGGAATGTCGAAAGTCGGCCTGCCCGGCGCCCCGATCGGGCTGAGTGTGGAGGACCCAACCATCGCCACGGCGCTCAAGGAGCAGGGCTACGCCACCGGCCAGTTCGGCAAGAACCATTTCGGCGATCTAGACGAGTTCCTGCCGACGAACCACGGCTTCGACGAGTTCTTCGGCAACCTCTACCACCTCAACGCCGAGGAAGAGCCCGAGAACGTCGACTACCCGACCGACGAAGAGGTGCCGAACTTCAGCTCTCGTTTCGGTCCGCGCGGTGTCATGCACTGTTGGGCCAATGAGGACGGCACGCAGCGCATCGAAGACACCGGTCCGTTGACGAAGAAGCGGATGGAGACCATCGACGAAGAGCTGGTGCCCGAGGCGCAACGCTTCATCCGTGACGCGCACGAGGCCGAGACGCCGTTCTTCATGTGGTTCAACACCACGGCGATGCACTTCCGGACGCACATCAAAGATGAGATCCGCGGCCAGGCGGGGCGCTGGCAGTCGGAATACCACGATCAGATGGTCGAACACGACAAGCGCATCGGTGAGATGCTCGATCTCGTCGACGAGCTGGGTATCGCCGAGGACACGATCGTGATGTACTCGACCGACAACGGCCCGCACATGAACTCATGGCCCGATGCCGGTATGACCCCGTTCCGCAACGAGAAGAACTCGATGTGGGAAGGCGCCTACCGGGTGCCATGCGTCGTGCGGTGGCCCGGCCACATTCCGGAGGGGACGGTGCTCAACGATCCGGTCGCGCACCTCGACTGGTTCGCGACCCTGCTCGCGGCTGCCGGTGTGGACGACATCGATGAGCAGCTCAAGGCCGGCGCGGACCTGAACGGCAAGAGTTATCACGTGCATCTCGACAGCCACAACCAGCTCCCGTACATCACCGGGGAGTCCGACTCCGGTGCGCGCGAGTACTACTTCTACTTCTCCGACACCGGCGACCTGTGCGCGGTCAGGTGGCACCACTGGAAGGTGGTGTTCCTCGAGCAACGCGCCATCGGCACCCTCCAGGTCTGGCGCGAACCGCTGACCGAGCTCCGAATCCCGTTGATCTTCAACCTGAAGACCGACCCGTTCGAGCGGGCCAACCTGACCTCGAACACCTACGAGGACTGGTTCATCGACCACGCCTACATGATGGGACCGATCCAGGTCTTCGTCGCCGGCAAAGTCCAGTCCTTGGCCGATTTCCCCCGTCGCCAGGAGCCGGCCAGCTTCACCATCGACAAGGTGATCGCCAAGCTGGGGGAAGGAGTGACCAGCTCATGAGTTCTCATGAGTGATCGCCTCCTGCCGTCATGGCGTGAGGGTACGACCCGTTTGGCGATCCTCGCCTTCCTCGATCGCGTCGAGGAGATCCCGCCCGATGAGCGGGTCGCCGTGTTCGACAACGACGGCACTATGTGGTGCGAGAAGCCGAACTATCCCCAGCTCGAGTTCCTGCTGGGCGAGTTGAAGGCGGCGGTCGCGGCCGATCCGTCGCTCGGTGACAAGCCAGAGTTCCATGCGATCCTGACCGGTGATCGTGCCGCGCTCGGCGAGTTGGGGATCGAACGGGTCGCTTTCGCCCTGGTCGACCTGCACACCGGGCTGACCCCGGAGGAGTTCAACGCGAGGGTTGCGAGGTTCTTCGCCGAGGCGCGGCACCCCGATCGAGGTGTCCCGTACCGCCAGCAGCGGTACCAGCCGATGCTCGAGCTGATGGAGGAGCTGCGGTCGCGGGGTTTCGATTTCTACATCGTTAGCGCCGGCGGCGCGGAGTTCGTCCGGGTGATCGGCGACGACTTCTATGGCGTCAAGCCCGAGGGTGCGGTCGGGTCGCAGATCGACTACGAGATCGACCGTCTCGATGATGGCACTCTCCGACTGGTGCGCACGGGCAAGCTGGTGGCGAGCGGCGCGAACGAGGGCCCGGGCAAGCCGCCCAACATCCAGCGGATCCTCGGCCGGCGGCCGGTCGTGGCCGGCGGGAATTCGGCCGGCGATGCCGAGATGCTCGAGTTCGCGATGTCCTACGACGGCCCGTCGCTCGCTCTGCTCGTCGATCACGACGACGCCGACCGCGAGTACGCCTACGCCAGCAAGGCGGGCACCTTCGAGACCGACGAGACGATCCTCGAGACCGCCGCCCGGCTCGGATGGACCGTCGCCAGCATCAAGAACGATTGGGCCACGGTCTTCGCCGAATCATGACGAACGGGGCCGAGACAACGGGGACGCGCAACCAGGTCTTCGCCGCGCCGCCCGACGACCCGCGCGCTCGTCGCCCGGCCGACGCTGTCGAGCTCGTGACGGCCCTGATCGTTCTCCTGCTGTTGGCCTGGGCGTATCGGTCGAATACCGACGTCGACCAGAGGGTGCTCGAGTTCGCCTCAGGTGAACTCCCGGGCTGGGTCAGCGGCACGTTCACGATCGTGTTCATCATTCCCGGGCTCTACGCGGTCGGGCTGATCATCGGCATCGCATTCTTCGGCCACGGCCGCCACGCTCTGGTGCGCGACATGGTGCTTGCGGGGGCGGTCACACTCCTGGCGTCGGCGGGGGCCTCGGGGCTCGCCGGCCCAGAGTGGCCCGACATCCTCCCCGAGCTCCTCGAACGTGACGGCTTCCCGTCGTATCCCGTCGTCCGGTTGAGCACGGTGGTCGCCGTGCTCTTCGTGGCCCACCCCTACTTGTCGCTGCCGATGCGAAAGGTCGGTCGCCGGCTGATGTGGGCGATGGTGGTCGCGGCGCTCGTCATGAGCTACGGCACGGTGTCAGCGGTGCTTGGCGCCGTGGCGCTCGGTGCGGCAGCGGCGGCGACCATCCATCTGATCTTCGGGTCGGGCGTCGGCATCCCCAGCAAGGCCCGCATCCTCGATGGTCTGCGGAGCATCGGGCTCGAGGCGACCGAGGTCGAGTACCTCGACGACCAGCCCGTCGGTGCCGGCCTGCTCCGGGCATCCATCGCCGACGACACGGCAGTGCAGGTGAAGGTGTACGGGCGAGACGCGGCGGACGCGGCGACGGCATCGAGGCTCTGGCGGCAGGTTTGGTATCTGGATGACGATCGCGCGCTGACTGCGTCCGGCCTCCAACAGGCGGAGCACGAGAGCCTCATGCTCCACGAGGGTCGAGAAGCCGACCTGGCGGTGCCGCAGCTGGTGGGGTGGGGCAAGAGCGACACGGGCGACGCGTACGTGGTCACCCGGTGGCTCGGTGGCGCCAGTCTTGGAGAACTCGACGACGCCGACGTCGACGACACCACGCTGGGCCGCTGCTGGCGAGCCCTCGACGAGTTGCACGACGCCGGCCTCGTCCACCGCAGCATCGACCGCAGCCGCGTCGTCGTAGGCGCCGACCGGGTGACCCTCGATGACCTGGCGGCGGCCCAGGCCTCGACGTCCTCGCAGTCACGGGCCGCGGACGTGGCCCAGATGCTCGTCGCCACCTCGGTCGTCGTCGGTTCGGAACGGGCAATTTCCGCCGCGCGAGCCGGCATCGGCGACGCTCGACTCGCAGAGGCTCTCCCGCTGCTCCAGGGCGCGGCGCTGCCGAGCACCCTCCAGGCCGACGCGAAGCGCCACAAGTTGAGCCTCAAGGATCTGCGCCAGTCGACCGCCGACGCCATCAGCGCAGAAGACCTCGAGCTCGTCCAGCTGGAACGAGTGAGCTGGAAGAACGTCGCCATGGTCGTGCTGACGCTGGTTGCGGCCTATGGCCTGATCACTTCGCTGGCCGACATCGGCTTCGACACGATCGCCGAAGAGGTCGCGGACGCAGAATGGGCGTGGCTTGCCACTGCCCTCGTGCTGGCCCAGCTGACCAACGTCGGCGAGTGGCTGGTGCTCACCGGACTGGTTCCCGCCCGGGTGCCGCTCGGCCCCACCATCCAGTTCCGCTACGCCCTGTCGTTCATCGACCTGGCGGTCCCAGGCGACGCCGGCGCCATCGCCATGAACATCCGCTACATGCAGAAGCTCGGCGTCTCTCCGGCAGGGGCGGTGGCGCAGGGTCCGCTGGTCACGGTGTTCTCCAAGGGCGCCGACATCCTGCTGCTGATCATCTCCAGCCGGATCATCGGCCAGACCGTGGATCTCGACGACATCGACAGCGGGCCGGTGCTCCGTTTGGTCGTACTCGCACTGGTGGTCATCGTGATCGGGGTCATCGTCACCTTTGCCGTCCCGAAGCTTCGTGCGAAGGTCCTACCCCACATACGCGATGGCCTGAGCTCGGTCAAGGAGTCGGTGACCGACCCCGAACGCCTGCTTCGGATCGCCGGCGGCACGCTCCTACAGAAGATCCTGTTTGCGATGACGCTGGGCGCCGCGGTCGCCGCCTACGGCCAGTCGCTCGGATTCGGCGAGGCGATCTTCGTGAACAGCGCAGTCTCGCTGTTCGTCGGCCTGGTCCCCGTACCCGGCGGCGTCGGTGTCGGCGAAGCGGCGATCACCGCTGGGCTCGTGGCCGTGGGCGTGCCCGAGGGAGCGGCCGTGGCCGCTGCCATCAGTCACCGCATGGTCACCAACTACATTCCACCGGTCTACGGCTGGTACGCCTCCCGGTGGCTCACCGACCGGGACTATCTCTAGGCGAGCCGGTGCGCGGAGGGGACGTGCGGTGCGCAACCTGAGTGACGAGTACATCGCCGTTGGTCTGGGGCTGTTCGTCGCGCTCGGGTTGGCCTATGCGCTGTACCGGCCGAAGGTACAGCGGTCCGAGCGGTACCAGGCGACGGTGGTTCCGCTCGCCAACATCATGGACGTCGGGTTCATCGTGTTGTCTCCGGCCATCGTCTTGCTGGCGGGCTTCGCGGCTCCGCTGGCGATGTTGGGCATCTGCCTGTTGGCCATCGCCACCGGCTTCGTCATGGCCTACAACATCCGCAACTACGAGCCGGTCCGTGAGACGGGCGATCCGGCCGAGAAGGTCGAGCGGGCGGCGCAGTGGGCGCTGTTGGCCGCCTCGATCATCAACATCGCCTACTACACGTTGCTGCTGATGGCCCTGTTGTTGCTGCCCATCGACGCCTTCACCGAGGGTCGACAGGGCTTCCTGGGGGCGGTCTACCTCGGCGTCATCGCCGCCGTCGGCTTCTTCGGTGGAATGGACTGGCTCAACAAGCAAGGTGATCGCACCACGGCGTTCAACATCTCCGCGGTCATCGGTGTACTGGTGACATTCCTCGTCTTCAACGTGCAGGAAGCCGTGGGCGGCCGCTGGGAGCTCGGCGAGTCCGAATCAGTGAGCACCGACGACATCCGCAAGATCATCGGCCTGTTCGCCATGGTCCAAGGCTTCGAGGCAGCACGCTACATCGGCGTCCGCTTCGCCGCGGAGACCCGGATCTCCTCGATGCGCATCGCCCAGTACCTGTCGACGGCAGTGTTCACGCTGCTCGTCCTCTCCCTCATGGTGTTGTTCCTGCCTCCTCAGACCGAGGTCGACGGCACGGCCATCTTCATTGCTTCGGAGCAGATCGGCGATGCTCTTCCGTGGCTGCTGCTTCTCGCGGCCATCGGCAGTCAGACCGCGGCCATCATCGGTGCGACCTCGTCGCGCAGCGACATGCTCGTCACCGCCAAGGTGCCGCGCCGCATCACCTTCCTCGCGATTCTCATCCCGGCAATTCTCGTGCTGCTCCTCACCGACATCAATGTCGCCGTCAACCTGGCGTCGCGGGTGTTCGCCGCTTACTTCCTCGTGCAGGCGGTTCTCGCCGGCTACCTGGCTCAGCGCAAGAAGTCGACGGGCATGGTCCTCTACTCGTCGGTCGTTGGGCTGGCCATGGCCACGATCCTGGCGTTCGGGCTTCCCATCTAACCGCGACCACCTCGATCAGCAACGGCCGCACGGTCTCGGCGTAGGGTGCTCTCGGCTTTCTGCGCTCTGCACGGTCAACGGTCACAACGGTGACCAAAGGTAGCCAACGGTCACCATCTGTGGATAGCTGGTCCATCCCTACCCGCATCCCTACCAGCTCCGCCTGTTCCTCGCAGCAGTCCACGGAGAACACCTCGAAGCAGCCTGGCACCTTGCCGCCCTCACCGGAATGCGACGCGGCGAGATCGCAGCGTTGCGCTGGGACGACATCGATTTCGCCAACCAGCGTGCCTACATCTGCCAGACCCGATCCCCTATCGGAACCGACATGGTCATCACCACACCCAAGAGCGGGAACGGTCGCCTCATCGACCTCGACACCGAAACAACCCGCCGCTTCACGCGGCCGCCTCCATCTCTGCAATTCTGGCCCCTCGCTCGGGGACGAGTGGAGGCGCCAAGGCTCAGTCGTCGCTCAGCATGAACGGGATGACTTTCGCAGCGAAGCCTGCCGGATCGAGAACATCGGCGACGTGCTCTTGACCCACGAGAACCAGAATGCGGGCGTTCGGCAGTGCCTTGGCCACGCTGTCGATGGCCACCTTGCTGGGGTCGACGCTCCTGTCACCGGTGACGAGCAAGACCGGCACGGTGATCCGGCGGGCGCGTTCCGGATCGAGCCGGGCGGTGAGCTCCCCGCGAACCTCGCGAGTGATCGTGGGCGCGGCGGCGACTCGCCCCGGCCAAGACGGGGCCGCCTGGAAGGTGGCCATGTCCTCGTCGGACATGTCCTCGAGCTCGCGGAAGAGCAATTCAACGACCCCGTCGCGATCACCGGCCGCGATGAGGGTGTCCAAGCGGCGGTCGAGCCCTTGTGGAAGCGAGTAGACGTCGGGGTCGGGGACGTGCCATCCCTCGTAGAGAACCAGCCGGCCGATGTTCGAGGTGAGCCCGGCGGCGCCGAAGGCCACGATGCCGCCGTGTGAGTGTCCGTACACGTCAACTGCAACGCCGCGCGCTTCGGCCACTGCGTCCACCACGGCGGCAACATCTTCGAATTCACGCTCGATGGCGTAGTCGGGGGTGTCGCCGCTCGCACCGCGGCCTCGCCGGTCGATGGCGTAGACAGTGAAGTGCGGCTCGAGAAACGGCAACAAGGGCCGCCAGCGCGTGTGATCAGCCGGAGCGCCGTGCACAAGCACCAGCGGCGGCCCGTCACCCGTCATCCAGTAGGCGATCTCGGTGCCATCCCGGCTCAGCACCCTCGACGTCGGCAGTTCCCCGTCAACAGCCATGGGCGAATCCTCCTCTCAGGTGTCCGAGGTGCCCCTCCGCGACAGTTCCCGGCCCGGTAGCCGTGCGTTGTCGCTGTGTCGCGACGTATCGCTCATTGCGATGCCGAGTTGATCACCTGATTATCTGCTCGGCGGACTTCGATGTCGATCCTCACCTCACTGCGACTTCGACCAGGCCACCCAGCACCGATCAGTCGCGGCTACCGCTGGTCGGCGGTTCTTCCTGGCCAACTGCGCAGCGTGGCGTCCGAACCCAAGTCGCCGGCGCTCGGGGGACCGATGAGTGATCTCCTTCGACCAATCTGCAACTTCGGTCTGAGGTCTACTTGTTGACGCTGGTGTCGAGTTGGATTCGCCCGCTCTCAGCGGCGGACATGAACACCTCATGGTCGCGCTCCGCCTGGTCGGCATAGCGCACCCCGAAGTCCGCGATGGCGGTGTCGAACACGTCGCCCTTCCCGAGGTACCCGGCGATGGCGATGCGGTCACCGGACCGCGCATGCCCGCGAGCGAGCGTCCCGCCACAGGCGGAGGCGTACTTGTGCAACGCGCCCTTGTTGGCCAGGGAGGTATCGAACGATCCCTTCATGTCCCACAGCTGACGGAAGTAGAAATGGTTTCCTCCGACCGACGACCACCCGAGCAAGATGTCGGAAGTCGCCTGCATCAGTCGCTGGCCCTCGACCACCCGACGACCGGGATCCCGTGTCCAGGACAGTCCTCCATATTGGGCGAGCGCCGACGTGCCGGCCTCCTTGATCTGGAGGAAGAGGAGATCTTCTTCGTCGTGGCCCTGCAGGAGCGCCATGAAGGCGCGGCTTCCCACACTCCCGACGCCGACGACCTTGAGCGCCAGGTCGATCAGTTGGTATGAACCCAGAAGGTGTTGCCGGTTGCTCGGCAACGTCTCCCGGTACTTCCCGAACAGCTCCGGGATCGCCCGTTCCACACGATCCCGATCGGAGTCGTCGAAGTAGTCCTTGAACGGGACCACCAGCGGTGGCTCGTGCACGATCCTTCGCCGCCCGTCCACCACCTCGGACAACTTGCGTGCCGCCCGTTCGCTGTCCTTGCCGGCGGCCTTCTCGAGCGCCTTCCTCCCCGCTTTGCTCGGCTTCGGGAACTCATCGACGCGATCGGTGCTCAAACGGCTGTACCAGACGTCGAGATTGTCCATCTCGGCGAACGTCCGCATCGCCTTGCGGTACGAGGCAGCGGAGATCGCCGCCACGGAGTGCTGAACCTGGGCGTCCCAACCGTTCTCTCTCGACGCAAGCACGAAGCTCGTGGCGAGACGCTTCAGATCCCACTCCCACGGGCCCTTCAGTGTCTCGTCGAAGTCGTTGATGTCGAAGACCATCGACCGATTCGGAGCGCCGTACAGCCCGAAGTTGGACAGGTGAGCATCCCCGCAGAGCTGCGCGTCGATCCCCGTCACCACAGTCGGACGCAGGTCGGCGGCCATGATCGCCGCCGTTCCCCGATAGAAGGTGAACGGACTGGCGCTCATCCGCCCGTATCGAATCGGAACCAACGACTGGATCGCCGTCCTGGTCCCCTCCTCGATGATGCCGACCGGGTCGCGCCGATCCGGAGGGGGCTCCCACGTTCCGGCCGCCGAACGCGGCGACACCTTCCTTGCCCGCTTGCCGCGTTCCCGGCGATCGGCGACGCTCGGGTGCCGGGTCTCGTCTCGATCGAACTGCATACTGCGACCTCCGTGGAAGCCGAAGCTAGCGCAAGCACCCTCTTCCACCCTCTCCGAAGGACCGAGCCGATCCAGCAGCTCGTGTGCGGTCACCACCAATCGGCGATTGCCTCGTAGACGTCGGGGTGGTGGGCAAGCGCGTTGTGGGTGACCTTCGGAAACAGGTGCCTCGCCGCGCCCGGGAACAGCTCTCCGTCAGGGGAGAGACCGGCCGCGCTCGTCGGGGTGACGAGCGCGTCCCCGATCAACCTGGCCACCGGGTGCTCGTGGTCGGTCGTGACCGATCCCGAGATGACGAGATGATCGGCGCGACGGAGGCGAACCGGCCGGTGCGGGTGGGGGCGATGACGAGCGCCCGGGTCCTGCTCGATCCAGTCGTCATCGACGATCGCGCCGAACCGGAGGTCTTTGATGCCGGCACTCCGACGGTCGAGACCGAGGCTGACGAGTCGGGTGGCGGGGACGGGCACCGACCAGAGCGCGGCGCTGGCCGAGTTGACGAACGCTTCGAGTCCGGCACCGGTGTTCGGCACTCCGATCAACACCAACCGACGCACCTTGCCGGTCCACCGGCGACCGACCGGGAGCCGCCGACCGAATGGCCACATTCTGCGGCCGTAGTGGCACGCCGATCGTACGACGAGCCCGCCCATGCTGTGGCCGATCAGGTTGATCTCCCGCACCCGAACCGGCCAGACCCGCACCAGCTGGCGCAGGAGATGGGCGAGCTCGCGTCCGTTGACGGAGATGTGGCGGCCGGTGTTGTACCGCAGCGACAGCACGGTCAGATCGTGATCGGCGGCGAGCAGGCTCCCGTATGTGGTCGAGGCCTCGTTGGAGAACCGCCAGATCGACTCGGTCGACATGAGCCCGTGGACGAGCACGCAGATGCGCGGGCTGACATTCGCGACGGCGCCGGCCAGCAGGTCGGGCAACAGGTGACGGTCGAGTGGCAGCGCCGTGTCTCCCGCTCGGATCGTCATCGGTGTGGCGAACCGAGAGCCACGTTCGTCGAACGAATCGCCGAACAACCCGTTCAGGATCGCAACGGCATCGTCACGCCGGCCGGGCAGCGCGGCGAGCAGCCGCAACACCGCGCCGGCGCTCGGCGAGCCCGGGACACGCGTGTCGGAGGTCTCGACACCGGCCACGACGGGGACGGTATCCCGCCCGCAGCGGCATCGGACCGGGCCTCTGCCCGCCGCGAGTCCCCGACGCCTGATGGCCGTGGCGCCTCATCCATCGCACGCAATCAGTCGTCGAGCTCGAAGAGGCGGCGCAGTTGCGGTGGCGGTTCGAACGGTTGCCAGTGGTTCGGGTCCTGGGCCAGTCGGTCGGCCACGGCCACGATCACCGCGGGATTGTGACCCAGACCGAAGTGACTGCTGGTGACCGCGATGCTTTCACGCCTCGGTCCGGGCGGTTCGTGTGCGTTCTCCCAGTGCACGATGGCGTCGCGTTTGCTGTAAACGGCAGTGGCGGGTACCGGAGGCGGTGACCATCCTCGGGCCGCTTCGATGGACCGGAACGGGCTGCCCAAGGTGATGACCTGGCGCACCACCTCGGGATCACGTCGGGCGAGGCCTCGGGCGTAGACGCCGCCGAGGCTCCAGCCGATGATGCTCACGGGCTGGTCGTAGCGCTCGTGAAGCGTCTCGAGCCTTTCGCGCATGGCGCGGCGCACAGCGTCGTCCGGGCCGCGGTTGGTGCCGAGAGTCCAGCCGTGGCTGCGGTAGCCGAGCCGCTCGAGGACATTTCGCAGCGGGATGGTCGAGCGGTCAGAGGCGCTGTAGCCCGGGAGAACGAGGACGGGGTGGCCGTCGCCTTTGGGCAGGAACGAGAACCACGGGTATGCCATCGCGTATCCGGCGAGCTCGAGCACGGCCCGGCTCTCGGTCATCAGCCGGGCATAGGAGGTCCTGTCCGACGCCACGGGCGCGCGGTCGACTATCTTCTCGGCCCTGGTTGGGAGATGCTTCCGACCAGTTGGCCGTCGTAGACAAGGGTCGTGAAGTCGAATGCGCCGGTGATCGTGGCCCTCCCGGTGGCGTCCTGGAATCTGCCGGTACCGCCGGTGATCACGATCGTCTGCTCGTAGCTACCGTCCGGGAACACGGTGAAACCCGTTGTCTGGTTGGTGACGGTGTCGCCGTTGGCGGCCGTCCATACCGTGTCGTCGGTGCCATCGCTCGGGTCGAGATCGACCACGCCGGTGAAGCTACCCAGGTGCGAGAAGTTGCCCGAGAACTCCGCGGCGACACCCGCGAAATCGCCCTTCAGCGGAACCTCCTTTCCCGGCTGCTTCGCCATCGCGCCAGGCGACGCCATGGCTCCGAGCAGCATGACCACCAGAACACAGATCGACCCTCTTCGCATCAGACGCATGTGAGCTCCTCTCGCCGCCTCCTCGGCCGATCCGAGATGGGCTGACACGAGTGAATCACACGAGTAGGCGATCGAGCACGTTGGCGGTGACCCTGGCGACCGCGGTGTCGGATGCCAGGCCGAACACCCAATCGGTCGTACCGATCGTCATGACCTCACCGCCCTTCGTGCCGTAGGGGCGGCAGGTGAGCATCACCGCGTTGCCGTGACGGACACGAGCGAGGTTGGTGTCGGTCGCCTCGCCGTACACGCGCGCGGCGATGAACTCGAGGTCACCCTGATCGGTGAGCGCCGAGATCGAGGCCGGGTACTCGCCGACAGCGAGGTTGCTCGATGGGGTGAACGCGACGATCTCGATGCCCTCGGGCAATTCCGGCCTGGGCTTGGCCACGGGGAGCTCGAGGTCGTCGAAGGTGAGCGGACAACCCATCGTCTCGTACCCGACGACGCCGGCATCGGCGCCGAGCACGTCACCGTAGGTGAGACCGGTTCCCTCGAACAGCCAGTGGTCGTCGCGGTAGACGACGAAGCCTCCGATCCCGCGTGGGATGGCCGCGCCGAAGCGGTGATACAAGCCGAACGCCGACCCGGCACCGAGCAGCTCCCACTCCGGTCGGCCGACGAGCGGATCGGCCCACATCCCGCTCATCTCCTCCGGGCGACCCGCCGCAAGCACCGGGTCGTCGAGATGCGCCGAGTATTTGTGGCACACCATGGCGATGCCGGCCGGCGTGTCCTCCAACCTGACCTGCCAGAACATGGTGTTGCCCGAGAAGCTGGCGAAGTGCCCGCCGCGGCGCACATGTTCCTCCACGGCTCGCCGCTGCCCGGCCGACCAGTACTCGTCGTGACCGACGCAGAGCACGCTGTCGTACCCCGTGAGCGCATCGGGGTCGAGCTCGAGGTCCGACGACACGGCGTAGTCGAAGCGGTATCCCGCGCCTTCGGCCCACTCGACGAAGCGCCGTGCGTGGCTGAACCATCCGGTCGAGCCGATGGCGGCCGGGTAGCCGTGCTCGGTTCGGTAGCGCTGGAAGATCGATCCGTCGACGTCGGGCTCCTCGCCCCGACGGACCGGGCGAGCCTTGCGGTCGTCTCGGTCGACCTCGCGACGCCACAACATGCCTCGGCCGAAGGGACGGGCGTGCGACACCTTCACGCCGCCGGTGTAGAGGCTGCGCCCACCCCAGGTGTTGTAGGCATGCCACGTGTTCGTGTCCAGCACGTACAGCACGCGCTCCCGGGTCGGATCGGCCGGATCCCGGCGCACGACGAAGGCGGCGTGGGTGACTTCACGCCCGACCGGTGCATCGTGCGCGGTCAGCGTCACCAGATGGAATCCGGGACGCCATCCGTCGCCGACGCGGAACTCGACCGACGCCGGCCACCGACACCCCTCTGAATCCGCGTCGGAAGGCGGCTCGACGTAGTGACCGGCGACGTCGGCTGCGTTCCACATCGGCTCGCGGACCGCACCCCAGCGTTCGACCTGCACGTCGAAGCGTGAACGGCGCGTCGAGACGTGCACGGTCACGACGTCGCCGGGCCGGTAGCTCAGCCGACCGCAGTAACCCTCGATGTCATCGTGGAAGGTCTGGTCGTCGAGCATGCTGATGGCATCCGGGTCGGCGGTGTTCCGACACCTCCGTACCAGTTCTGCGGCGACGAGCACAAAGAAGCTGGTGAGCGAGAACCGGACGATCGGCACGAGCGCCGTCGAGCAACCCGAGCATCTACGGTTGAATCGAGAGGAGCCGACGGATGCAGCATGAGCCGGTGTTGCGAACACTCAGCCAGACCTTCCGCTTTCCTGGCGTCGATGCCGATGCGGTGGCGCACGTGTTGGCCGAGGCCCCACTCATCGGAGAACGAGGCATCTTCGGAAACCGAACGACGAAGTCGACGGCCACCGATGGCGACACACGTTTCGTCGAGGGTTTCGAGCCCGTGCCGATACCGCTGCTGCGATTCGACGTGTCCCTCCGCCGACAACGCGCCGACGGCGACGTCCGCGTAGTCGTCGAGTTCTCGCAACCCGACCGCGCCCGGCCCTACCTCTCAGGGCAGTTCGTCTGGTTGATCGGCAATTCCGACGACCGAACGGCAGCCGTGCTCCAGGAGGAGATCAACACGCCCGTTGCCCTCGGGATCGTCGACCGACCACTGCACGGTCATCGGTTCAGTCTCCGGCGCTGGTTGTTCTTCGCAGGTGGCCACCAACGACTCATGAAAGACGTGCAGGCCAACATCGGTCGCCTCCTCGAGTAGTCGACCAGGGCCTCCGGCTGACGTCGGCGTGGTCAGACGCCGCCCGTGACCCGAGAGTGGGCTATCGCCCGGAGTCGATGCAGGTGAATCACCGTCGTCACGAGGTTCGTTGCGACGATCGGCCACGCCGTGAGGGCGATGCCATAGCTGATGAAGGTCATCGACCCGATGAGCGCGAGCACACGAAGCCAGGCGACCGATCGCATCGTGACCGACGTGATGACCAGGGCCGATGCCGTGAAGCCGAGCATGTCAGTCATGGAGCGTCCCCACATCCGCCGGGGTTTCAGGGTGTGCTGGGTTACATGAGTCCGGTGATCATGTCCTGATACGCGGTCGCATCGAGCGTCCGTGGTCAGTGACCGAGCGTGCCCACGTTCACCACCGGAGTCGTGGGCGTGTCGCTGGCGATGACGGTCATCAGGTTCGACGCGAACGTGGCCCTGCGATCGCGGTCGAGGGGAATGGCGTCGCCGTCGCCGCTGCCCTGTTCGAGTTGTTCGACCGCATCGCGCACCATGAGAACCGCACCTTCGACGATCTTGGCTCGCGCCGCCACGATGGCTGAGGCCTGTTGGCGGCGCAGCATGGCCTCGGCGATCTCGGGCGCGTACGACAGATCGGTGAGCCGTGACTCGAGGATCTCCACGCCCGCGTCGTCGGCCCGCTCCTGCAGCTCGATGGCCAGGTTCTGATTCACCTCACCGGTGTCGCCGATGAGGGTGCTGACCTCGACGTCGTCGTCGAAGGAGTCATACGGGTAGGAACGAGCGAGTTGCCGTACCGCGGACTCCGACTGGATCTCCACATAATCGACGAAGTCGTCGACACCGAAACTGGCCCGCGCCGTGTCGGTGACCTTCCAGACCACCACCGCAGCGATGATGATGGGATTGCCGTTGGCGTCGTTGACCTTCGATGGCTGAGTGGTGAAATTCCGGACCCGTAGCGAGACCTTGGCCGAGTTGTAGAGCGGGTTGGCCCATCGGAGCCCGGCGATGCGGTCGGTGCCGCGGTACGCGCCGAACAGCGTCAGCACCGCAGCCTTGTTCGGCTGGAGCATGTAGAGCCCGAGAAGGATGACCGCACCGGCGAGCGCTACGACGATGCCCGGAACCAACAGCGCCGGAGCTTCGGCCACGACACCGAGCGCCACCAGGCCCGCGCCGGCCAGCACCGTTGCCAGTCCACCGAGGAGCATCGGGACTCCGGATCGCCCCGATCCGGCGAATTCGGCTATGTCGGTCATCGATTCGTCGCTCTCTCTCCCACCGAGGAGTTCGGCGCAAGGAGACCATCATCTCACCCGCAGGCCAGTGCCGACCCCGAATTTCGGCCGGCCTCGGCTGGTGGTGGACGGCGCTCACGTCGAGCGCATGGCCTCCATTGCCGCCGCGATCTCGTCGGGTGAGACATCGCGTACATGGGAGTGCAGTGACCACAGGTGGCCGAAGGGGTCGGCGACGAGGGCGGCGCGGTCGCCGTAGAACTGGTCTTCGGGTTCGCGCAACATCGTTGCGCCGGCGGCCACCGCCTGCTGGGTGGCAGCATCCACGTCGGCCACGTACTGGTGCAGCATCACGCTGCTTCCCCCGAGCTTGACGGGGTTGGCCGCGTCACCCTCCATGCTGTCGGGCGCATCGGCCAGAAAGACGGTGGCGCCGTTGACGACGATCTCCGCGTGGCCGATCGCGCCGCCAGGCATCTCGAGTCGGTAGCTCTCTGTGGCATCGAAGGCCCGCTGGTAGAACTCGATGGCCGCCGAGGCTCCATCGACCATGAGATAGGGGACTATCCGGCCCTCGAGGCCCGCGGGTATCGGTTGCACCATGGCTCTCTCCTCACCGTGCTCGTACCTCGAGCTACCGACCATCTGAGTCTGCGATCGCACCGACTGCAACCCTCGCATCCACCGCTCGCCCGGGATGCCTCGAGTCGAGGCGGTGCCGATGACGACTGGCCCAGAGCGCGGCATCGGTGGCCCGTTGGGCAGACGCACCCGGCCAAACGCGACATACTCGATGGAGAACCTGTGCGGAAGGACTCGTGATGCTCGGATACCTGCGGATTTTGGCGGTCGTCGCCGCGATGGTGCTCATCGGCGCGGCGTGTGGAGGCAGCGACGAATCGGGGAGCCCGTTCAGCGACGACACCGCGGCATCCGACTCGGCCGCGGTCGGCGACGACGGCGGCGACGGTGGCGACGACAGCGGAGGCGCGTTCGGCGCCGACGGCATCCCCGACGAGATCGGCGACATCCCCGGGCTGAGCGGCGAGTGCGAAGACATCGCCAATGTGTTCTTCTCGATGGCGTCGATCTTCGTGGGCGGAGACGTCGCGATCGACGCCGACACCTTCAGTTCACTGCCCGGCGACCTTCAGGACGACGCAGCCATCGTCTCCGACGGCCTCAATGAGGTCATGGCCGGCATCGCCGATCTCGGGCTCGATCTCTCGAATCCGGAGTCACTGGCCACGATGACGGAGGAGCAAGCCGTAGCATTCGGCGAGCTCTCGTCGTCAATCGACAGCCCTGCATTCAACGAGGCGCTCGACAACATCGAGGCCTACGCCAACGCGGAATGCGACAATTTCGGGGGCGGCTAGACTTCGGGGTCTGACGAGCTGAGCCACCGACGCTCGGCTTCGACGAGGGCGGCGGTTGCCAGCAGGGTGAGCACAATGGCACCGATGGCCACTTGGGCGTAGGCCCCGTCCTCGAGCTGAGACGGGGGGACGAACTCACCGAAACGCGCGTAGTACGCACCCTGGCAAGCCGGTAGCGCCAGGACGAAGGCAGCGGCATATCTGAAGAAGAACTCCTCGATGGCGGCAGGGCCGACTCGTCGGCGTCTGACCGAGAGCGCGACAGCCATCCACACGATGACGAGCGGTGCCAAGAACCACTTCTCGCCTTCGATGATCCCCAGCCCTCGCTCGACCCCGTGCGCGACTCCGAGTAGCAGGGCGAGGCGGCGACCCTCGGTCCTCCCGGTCCGGTCGAAGATCACGAACAAGCCGATCACGAAGAACAGCGAGACGAACTGGACGTAGTGAGACAGGCCTTCATCCAGGAAGTACGCGACGTCATAGACCGTTCCGTCGGTGATCTGTGCCCTCTCCCTGGAGACGACCTCGATGATGTCGGCCGCGTGGATCCCGACTCCGTAGAGCCACATGGCGATCGCCGTTGTGGCGATGAGCTCGACCCGGCGTTGCACCCGGCGACTCGTCACCACAGCCGACGGCTCCCGGAACACGTCGGTCTTGACCATGTGAAGCGCGAACCAGACCACGGGTCCGTACAGGATGATCTCGACCCACAGGTAACTCGGGATGCCTCGAATCCAGCTGTGACAGAGCTCGTCGATACCGAACACCCTTTCGGGGATGTCACAGATCAAGACGGTGTAGAGGCGGGCGAAGACGACGATGGCAAACCAGGCTGCTATCGGCACTCGAGGCTTGGTCGGGCCGGCGACCTGCGTTCGCTCGCCGGTTCGTCGGGGCGTCGTCACAGCACCACCCGAACCCAGATGGGCCGGTGATCGGAGAGCCCCTTCCAGGACGCTTCAGGGCCGATCCCAGAGCCCGCGAAGCGGAGGTTGCGGCCGACCACGGCGTCGATCACGACACCGGAGTCGCTCGTGACGCGGTCTGCAGGTGGGATTCGAGCGTGAGCATCCTCGAAACCCGCTCCGGCCAACGCCGCCATGGTCGGCTCGTCCTGGTCGCGTTCTGTGAGCGCCCGCAGGTATCCCGAGACGTTCATGTCGCCCCCGATCACCACGGCAGAGTCCAGCCCAGCCGCGTCGTCGACGAGCTCGATCGCCTGCGCCATCCGAATCTCGTCGCGATTGCGTACCCCTCGCCCGCCCTGCCCCGACTCGAAGTGAACCGAGTAGACCCGCAACGTCCGGTCACCGACACTGACGTCGGCCGCGAGCGCTACCCGACCACCGAGCCGGGGCTGGCCGATCCGGAGAAGTCGCTGCCACGAGCTGTGCCAGCTGCGGGTCCGTGAGTGCCTGATCAACCTGACGTTTCCCAACGGGAACCGGGAGACGATCGCGTTGCCATGCTCGCACTTCCTGCGGACGGCCCCGCCACCCGGCCCCCAGAACCTCGGTAGCTCGACGAACTCGACGCCGTACACGTAACACATGCCCAGCGCACGGGCGTACTCCCGAGCGACGTTGCGCGCCCTCGTCCGGCTGCATCCCCGATCCGCCTCACTCAGGAGCAAGATGTCCGGACGCGGCATGCCGGATCCGTCAATCACCGACTCGAGCTGGGCGTCGAGACGCAGACCGCGCTCCACGTTGTACGCCCACACGACCACTTCGGCGGTCGGTTCCGCCTGGCCGGTACGGAAGTCTGCGCCCTCGACGCGACAATCCAGATCGGTCGCGCTCTCGCCCGCCACGCAAAGAAGCTCCGCCGACTCCACCGACTGCCATGGGAACTCGTGCCAGTCGGCAGTGTCGGTCATCTCGTCATTGCACCACGAAGGTGGCTGGGCCGCGCCGATTCGGGGTCACCGCCCGGTTCGAGGGCGTCGATCGCAGAGGTGCCCCGGGCGACCTCAACGCAGCACGATAGGGGCCGACGCGCTCACGATGCTGCGGTGCGGGTCGAGTACCGCTTGGCCGACATGGGCCCGGTGGAGCGCTGCCGCCAATAGCCAGCCTCCACCGGGCCCACGTCACCGGCGGGTCAGCTCGTCTGACCGATCACGCCGTACGCGGTGAGAGTTCGAGCAAGTCCTCCCTGAACGTATGCTTTTCGCGGCCACTGTCAATGGCTGTTTCGGTCAAGGCGTGTCAGGAGAGCTTCGATGCCGTCGAGCACCGAGCTCGGATCGGTGAAGATGCTCAGATGGGTTCCGTCGATCGCGGCGCAAGGCCACCCGATGCGCCCCGCCGCGTCGAGCTCTTCGTCGTAGGCCGAGCTGAGCCGCAGATACGCACACGGCCCGGTCGACCATTCCAGAGGCACGGGGACGTCCTCGTCGTAGAACGATCTCGGCAACCGCGGCATGTCGGAGCGCAGCTCCGAACGACCCTCGGTGCCGGGAACGAGCTCCGCGACGACGTCGTCGGGCCACCAGTCCAACCACTGCAGCAACCGCCCGTTCGCGGTCTTCTCGTCGAGCGAACCCCGAAGTCGCTCCGATGTGGTGTGCGCCCCCCGTGGCGGCGGCACGACCGAATCGACGAACACCAGGGCGCGCAGACGGTCGCCCATGCTCGCGCCGATGGCAGGCAGCATCGCTCCGGCGCCGGAGTGTCCGACGACGACGAGATCTGATCGACCATCGGTCGCGCGGACGGCCGAATCGACGAAGTGCTCCCACCGCGGTGCGGGCGCATCGCCAACCGAAGTGAGGTCCGGACGGATGACATCGACTCCTCGCGCTCGTGCCTCGTCGTCGACCGGTCTCCACGACGATGGACCGACCAGCGGACTGTGAACGAGGAGCCAGGAAGCCTCGTGCATGCGACGACCTTACGTTCGATCGCCGGAACTGCGCCGACGAGTCGACTCGAGGTCCTGTGGTCGCGCCGTTCGGCACCAGCGCTGTGCCGTTGGGCCCTGGTCCTCATGTGGGGCTCCGACATAGGTTCGGTGGAGGAAGACTGCGAGGAGGCGCGAGATGGACGCAACTGCTGCCAATGGGCTCCCGTGTTGGGTGGACTTGTCGACTGCGGACATCGCTGCCGCCGAAGCGTTCTACCGAAGACTGTTCGATTGGACCGTGGCGACGAACCAAACCCCGATGGGCGAGTACTTGATCGGGTCGGTCGGCGATCGTGAGGTGGGCGGAATGATGGCCCAGTCGCCGGAGACGGCGGGGTCTCCGTCGGTGTGGACCACGTTCTTCTTCGTCGATGACATCGATGCCACACTCGCCGAGATCACGTCGGCCGGTGGCAGTGTTCTCGCTCCGCCCTTCGAGATCCCCGACGGAGCACGAGTGAGTGTCGTCAGCGACCCGAGTGGGGCGATGTTCGCGCTGTTCTCCGAAGGGCCGGTACCGGGCAGGTACTTCTCGATGGTGGTCGGGGCAGTCAGCTGGGTCGAGCTGATGACGCGCCGACCGGCCGAGGCTCACGCTTTCTACCACCAGGTGTTCGGGTGGGAGGCCGCGACCGACGATGCCGGCGGCGTGCCCTACACGGTCTTCAGCCTCGGTGACACTCTCGTCGGTGGCATGATCGAGACGCCCGCGCATCTTCCCGACGATGTCCCCGACACCTGGTCGGTGTACTTCACCGTTGCCGACTGCCAGGCGTCCGTCGACCATGCGGCAGAAATGGGCGCACAGGTGATCCTGCCACCGACCCAGAGCCCGATGGGACCGTTCGCGGTGCTCGCCGACCCCCAGGGTGCGATGTTCCAGGTGATGGAATTCGCGCCGGAAGTCTCCGCAACCATTTGACGGCGAGGCTTCAGAAGCCGGAGCGGAGCGAGCGCATCGCGAGCGCTCCCAGAACGGGGCCCGGAGCGAGGAGCAGGAAGGCCCATCCCCATCCGTGGGCATCGCGAACGACCGGCACCAGGAAGATCGTGAACACGGTGAGCACGAAGCCGGTCGCCAGCTGCACGGTCAGAGCGGTCCCCACGTATCTGGGGTCGATCACCTCGGTGACAATGGTCGAGAACTGCGCGCTGTCGGCAACGACCCAGAACCCCCAGAACAGGCCCACCCCGACGACGATCGGTTTGGGTGCATCGACGAGGAAGCCCGTGACCACCGCCGCCGACGCCGACCACCGCATGGCCAACGCCGCGGCCTCGCTGCGAGTGAGACGGTCAGACATCCTCCCCGCATGGACCGACCCCAGACCGCCGGCACCGATGACGGCGAAGGCAACCACGCTCGCGGCGCGGGTCGAGGTGAACACATCGCCGTAGAACGCCGCGATCCACGCCCACATCGCATAGAGCTCCCACATGTGGCCGAAGTAGCCGGCGCTGGCCAGGCGGAAATCACGGTTGGCGACGATCGCCCGAAGCTGACCCGGGTCGAACACTGCACCGCTCGAGGTGTACGGACCGTCGCGGCCGAGGAGGTCGGCCAGCAGACCGCCCAACAGGGTCAGGCCCGACGCCAGCAGCAACGTCGCCTCCCAGCGCAGGCCGCCCGCCGCGTTGAGCAGGTGGGGGAGCGCCGACCCCACGGTCAACGCGGCGATCATGACTCCGAGGGCGAAACCTCGGCCGGTCCGGTACCAGCTCGACATCACCTTCAGCGAGGGCGGGTACACCCCGGCCAGAAAGCCGCCGGTCAGAGCGCGGGCGACGATCGCGATCGCATAGCTGTCACCCGCGACGACGGCGGCGTTGGCCAGGGCCGCGCCGCCGGCGCCGAGGAGGATGAGCCGTCGCGGCGCGATCCGGTCGGCGAGGTTGGTCGCCGCGAGCACCACAGCACCGACGACGAAGCCCAGCTGCACGACGATCGTCAACCAGCTCGCCTCGGTCCGCGACAGGTCCCAGGCTTCGCGTAGCTGCCCGAGAACGGCGGCCGTCGAGAACCACGTGGACATCGCCAGCACCAGGGTCACCGCAAGGATCACCAATTGGCGTCGTTGCTCGGTCGGACGCGTCACTGATCGGGAACCTTAGGTCGACGCCTCCGATTCCGGGGACGGACCTGGCGTCTCGCTCCGGACTCGGGGGACGGAATTCGATTGAACCGAATCGGCCGATCGAGGCGTATCACCCTCCGACAGATTCATCGTCTCCGGAGGAAGAGAATGATTGTGAGAAGACTGGCCGCGCTCGTTGCTGTTCTGGCGTTGTCGGCGGCGGCTTGCAGCAGCGATGGTGATACCGAGACCGCCACGACCGACGAGACGCCGACAGCGGAGGAACAGGCGACCACCGAACCGGCAGACGAGCAGCCCGACGACACCGACGCCGCCTCCGCAGCTGCAAGTGCGGGCATCGCGTTGGCGAGCTCGGATCTCGGCGAGATCATCGTCGACGATGCAGGAAACACGCTGTATCTGTTCGTACCCGACGCGCAAGGCGCCAGCACCTGCTACGACCAGTGCGAGGAGAATTGGCCGGTGGTCGGGGAGGTGACCGATGTCGGAGACGGACTCGACGCCGCCCTGCTGGGCACGAGCGAGCGGACCAACGGCGATGTGCAGGCGACCTACAACGGCTGGCCGTTGTACTACTTCGCCAATGACGCGGCGCCCGGTGACACCAACGGCCAAGGCGTGGGCGACATCTGGTACGTGGTGGACGCTTCCGGAAGCGCCATCGGCCAGTGAGCGTCCCCCGGCAGGCCGACGGGACGTGAAGTGACGCGCGGGGATCTGCCCCTGGAACGGGGCTCGGACTCGCTGGCCCACGCGCTGTACCTGGCGCACGGGCCGGCGCTCGAGCATTGGGCTCGCCGGCGTTTCTCCGATCCCGAAGCGGCCGAAGAGGTGGTGCAGGACGTCGTGCTGGCAGCATGGCGCAAGCATCACCAGTTCGACGGCGAACGCGGGAGCGAGCGCGCATGGATCTTCGGGATTGCCCGAAACGTCGCGGCGACAGACTACGAGCGACGGCGACGTCATCTTCGCTCGATCCCCACGGCCGAAGCCCCAGAACAAGGACACGATGATCTCGAGGTCGCTCAGCTCGTCGACCGCTCGCTCATCGCCGACGGCCTGCGATCGTTGTCGTCGGAACATCAGACAGTCATCGTGGCGGCCTATTGGGAAAGGCTCTCGACCCGGGAGATCGGCGACCGGTTGGGCATCCCCGACGGGACGGTGAAGTCTCGTCTCCATTACGCACTAAGGGTCCTGCGGGCGGCGCTGGAAGAGCGAGAGGTGTTGTGACGTGAACACGAGGCATGAGGATTTCAGCGAATGGGCGGGCGCGTATGCCCTCGGTGCACTCGAGGCCGACGATCGTCGGGCCTTCGAGCGTCACCTCGCCGAGTGTCCGATCTGCGCCCACGACGTGAGGTCGTTCGCTCCGATCTCCGGCCTGCTGGCCCAGATCGACCGATCCGAGCTCGACGACGTGGCCGGTCCGAACATCGCGTCAGACATAGCGTCGAGGGTCCGACGGGAGGAGCGGCAGCTACGGACGAGCAGGAAACGCTGGCGGGTCGCCGCGTTGGGCAGCGCCGCCGCAGCACTCCTCATACTCGCCGGCTTCCTGTTCGTCGAGAACAACACCGCGCCGACGGAGCCGGGAGGCGCTGCCGTACCGATTTCTGCGACAGCCGTCACGACGAGTCAGGCCGGCTCAGCCGCCGTGTTCACCAGCGCGCGGGGATGGGGTACCGAGATCCATCTCGATCTTGTCGGGCTACCGGCGCGTCAGCAGTACCAGCTGTGGGCCGTCGACCGAAGCGGCACCTGGAGCGCGGCTGCGACCTGGGGTCCGACGTCGTCCGGAGGAGCCAAGATCACCGGCGCTACGTCACTCGTCATCGACTCCCTGGACCGAGTCGTTGTCACATCCGACGATCGCAACGACATCATCGTCGACGCGTCAATCTGATTCTCGACGCGGCGCAGCCGCTTCGACTCGTCGCATGGGCCGAACGACCCATGTCACGGGCGGCTCTGCCCATCGACGGCGGCGCGCTCCTGCACCAGGCTGGTGGCAACGAGGAGCAACCGATGGTCACACTGCTCGAGAGAACCGACCACCCCGGCAACGGGCGACATGTGGCGGACCTCCCTCGGCCTCTGGCCTTCGCTCTCTCCGGCGGCGCTTCGAGCG
>JAHEJN010000121.1 GCA_024638845.1 Acidimicrobiales bacterium
ACGTGGATCACCCGGCCACCCTATGGCCGTGACGCCGATATCACCGTTCGCTCCCGCTACCTTCTTTGGTGTGACCGAGGCGCAGCAGACCACCACCTGTTACCGGCATCCCGATCGCACGGCGGGCGTCGTGTGCCAGCGCTGCGATCGGCCGATCTGCGCCTGGTGCATGAACCAGGCGTCGGTCGGGTTCCACTGCCCCGAGTGCCTCAAGTCGGGAAAACAGCAGGTGCGCACCGGTGCGGCGGCATTCGGCACGCCCGACAAGGGCATCGCAACGATGATCCTCATCGCCCTCAACGTGGCCGTGTTCGCCGTCGGCCTCGGCGGGGGAAGCGGGATCGGTCAACGCTCGTCGGTCATCACGGACTACGCCATCTTCGGTCCGGCCATCGATGTCAACGGCGAGTGGTACCGCATCATCACCGGCGCCTTCCTGCACGCCAATCTCATCCACATCGGGTTCAACATGTACCTGATCTGGCTGATCGGACGACAGCTCGAGGCCGCGCTCTCGTGGTGGCGGTTCAGCCTGCTCTACTTCGCGACGCTCCTGGCCGGTTCCTTCGGTGCGCTGCTGGTCTCACCCACGGCCTTCACCGTCGGTGCATCGGGGGCGGGTTTCGGGCTGTTCGGTGCGCTGATGATCGCCCAGCGGGCCAGCGGGATCAACGTCTGGGACAGCGGGCTCGCACCCATCCTCTTGTTCAACCTCGCGCTCACCTTCGGTATCAGCGGCATCAGCATCGGTGGCCACGTCGGCGGCCTCCTCGGCGGCCTCCTGGTCGGTTGGCTGTTCTGGGAATCGCCCAACGTCGTGGGCAACCGCTGGTTCGGCGATGCTGCCGTGGTGGTGTTCGGGGGGCTGATGTTCCTCGGTTCCCTCTGGGCTGCCACCACCTGGACCAACCCGGTCTTCTGACCCGTCGGAACGTGGATGTGGGTCACGGGGTCTCCCCGGTTCGGGGCCGGCGTCGATAGATCGACACGTGGCGGGTGCCGAGTGGATCGAAGGGTTCGCCTCGCCAGCCTCCATGACGGGTCGAGAGCTCGAGCCCGACATCGGCAGCCAGCGCGTCGAGCTGTTCGGGTGACGCATACCGCAGCAGCCACGGCCGGAGTCGTGTTCCCGCGGCGGACATCTCGATGTGTTGGCCGCGCACGGTCTGGCTGTGAGGATCGCGCCAGGTGGCGGTGAGATGCACGCGATCGACCTCGACCGAGCGCACGTCGAGTCGACCCTCGGGGGTCGCGGGGGGATCGGACGGCAGGAAGGCCTCGACGACGAAATGCCCGCCCGGTTCGAGGACCTGCGCGACCCGTTCGAAGCATCGCCGCTGGGCCGCCTCGGACGGGAGGTTGAACAACGTGTTGAACGTGGCGAAGGCCACGCCAAACGCGCTCGGCGGAACGTCGGGGAGCTCGGACATGTCGCCCTCGAGCAC
Organism: Acidimicrobiales bacterium; assembly: GCA_024638845.1. Taxonomy (GTDB): domain Bacteria; phylum Actinomycetota; class Acidimicrobiia; order Acidimicrobiales; family JAHEJN01; genus JAHEJN01. Next base: position 1,446 of record JAHEJN010000121.1, read on the forward strand.
CTCGACGGCCTCCGAATCCGGTTTGGTCCTGAGGACCGCGAGCATGGCCGCCGAGGCGTCGATGCCGGTGATCGACGACCCCCGTCGGGCCAGCGGCAACGCGATCCGGCCGGTGCCCACACCCAGCTCGAGGACCCGTCGGCCGCCGGCCAGCTCGAGGATGCTGTCGACCGTGCCGTCGAGATCGGAGATCGCGCCGTACCAGTCGTCGTACACGTCGGCGAAGGCATCGCCGTAGGTCGCCGTGGTGTACCCGGCCTCGTCGTGCACGACGGCTCAGCCGCCCCGGGGGAGCGCGGTCGAGTGTTCCCAGTCGGCCAACAGCGTGCGCAGCGCGGTGATCAGGATGAGCGGCACGTCGAGCATCGGATGGTGACCGGCCTGGGGGAGCTCGATCACGGGCGCGACACGGCCGAGCTTCTCGTACATGAACGCACCGATGTCGGGCGTCACCAAGCCGTACTGGGCCCGAAGGAGCGCAACCCGGCACGCAACGTCACCGAGCAGGTCGACGGCGCCGTTGCTGCGGCGGCGGCCGAACACACGCGGATCGAACTTCCACGTGACGCTGCCGTCGTCGCCCGCGTCGCGAAGCGAATGGCGAGCGACGTAGTCCATGACGTAGGGCTCGTAGTGGGCCTGAGCGGGCACGGTGCGGAATCGGGAGACCGCGGTGTCGATGTCGGGGTACACCTTCGGGTCACCGAAGTCGGTCCCACGCCGGGCGGCCTCCTCCTCGGGGTCGAGGTAGCGGACCGGCGAGTCGATCACGACGATGCCGGCGACCCGGTCGGAGTGGCGCGCACCTGTGGCGATGGAGACGAACCCGCCCATCGAATGGCCGATGATCACCGGTGGGCCGTCGATACCGGCATCGTCGGCCACCGCGAGCACCTCGGCGCACCAGTGGTCGAGCTCGTACTCCTCCCGACGACCGCTGTCGCCGTGCCCCGACAGATCGACGGCGGCGACCGTGTACTCGTCGTCGCCCATCAGTCGCGGGGCGACGTGGGCCCACCAGTGGGCGTGGGCCGCCCCACCGTGGACCAGGACCAGACCGGGTCGACCGGCAGGGCCCCAGCGGAGATAGTGCACAGGCGTGCCGGCCACTTCGACGGTGCAGTCCTCGTGGGGGGTGGTGATGGCCCGCCGGAACCAGCCAGGTGCTTCCATGCACCCATCATGGTCCTGGCCCGCACGAGCGGGCCAACGCAGCCCCGCCCTAGCCTTGAGCGGGTGAGCACCTCGCGCGCCTACCTCGATCATGCCGCGACCACCCCGGTCCGCCCCGAGGCGATCGCGGCCATGGTTCCGGCCATGACCGAGACCTACGGCAACCCCTCGGGCGCGCACCGCCTGGCCCGTGATGCGCGCCGGGCCCTCGACGACGCCCGCGACGTGCTGGCCGAGGGCCTCGGCTGCGGACCCGGCGACGTGGTCTTCACCGCCGGTGGAACCGAGGCCGACAACCTGGCCGTCATGGGTGTGCACGGTCGCCACGGCGGAACCGTGGTGTGCCCGGCCACCGAACATCACGCCGTACTGCACGCCGTCGAGCGCTGTGGTGGCCGCGTCGTGGGTGTCGATGCCTCGGGCCTGGTCGACCTCGAGGCGCTGGCCGATGCCCTCGACGACTCGGTCACCCTCGTCTCGGTGATGCTGGTCAACAACGAGACCGGGGTGATCCAACCGCTCGACCCGGTGGCCGACCTCGTCGCCGAGCTGGCCCCTCGAGCCCGGTTGCACACCGACGCAATCCAGGCGTTCTGCTGGCTCGACGTGGCCCGCCTGGCCGCGCGGGCCGATCTGATCTCGGTCAGCGCCCACAAGTTCGGTGGTCCGAAGGGCGTGGGTGCGTTGGTCGTGCGACCAGACGTGTCCCTGGCGGCCCAGCTGATCGGTGGGGGCCAGGAGCGCGACCGCCGCAGTGGGACGCAGAACGTGCCCGGCATCGTGGCCATGGCTGCGGCAGCCAGAGCCTCGATCGACACCCGAACCGCCACCGGGGCCCGGATCGGCGCGCTCCGCGATCGCCTCGCCGACGGCTTGGTCGACGCCGTGGCCGGCCTGTCCGAGACGGCGGTCGGCCCCGACCGTGATCGATCGCACAAGGTGGCCGGCTCGTGCCACGTGACCGTCGAAGGCGTCGAGACCGAAGCCCTGCTGGTGCTGCTCGAACGCGACGACGTGTTCGCATCGGCCGGATCTTCGTGCGCCAGCGGCGCCCAGGAGCCGTCCCATGTGCTGGCCGCCATGGGCGTGCCCCGCCCGGTCGCGCTCGGCGCAGTCAGGTTCTCGCTCGGGTGGTGCAGCACCGAGGCCGACGTCGACCATGCCCTGCAGGTGGTCCCGGCCGCCTACGACCGTTTGCTGGAGTTCGCTCGATGAAGGTGCTCGTCGCGATGTCGGGCGGGGTCGACTCGTCGGTCGCCGCCGCCCTGCTCGCCGCCGACGGCCACGAGGTCACCGGCGTGACCATGAAGCTCTGGGGCGGAGCCAGCGACACGGGTTGTTGTTCGGTCAGCGACGTCGACGACGCCCGTCGGGTCGCCGATCATCTCGGCATCGACCACCATGTCTTCAACTTCGGCGACGACTTCGAGCGCTTCGTGGTCGGCCCGTACGTCGTCGACCACCAGGAGGGGCGAACCCCGAATCCCTGCATCGAGTGCAACCGGCACATCAAGTTCGACCGGCTGCTGGAGCGAGCGGCCGCGCTCGACTTCGATGCCGTCGCCACCGGCCATCACGCGCGGGTCGTCCGCACCGGCTCGGGCGCGCCGCGCCTCGCCCGTGGGGCCGATCGGGCCAAGGACCAGTCGTACGTCTTGCACATGCTGAGCGAGGAGCAGCTCGAGTGCCTGCTGCTGCCCATCGGCCACCTCACCAAGGCCGACGTTCGAGCAATGGCCGAGCGCTTCGGCCTGCGCACCGCAGCCAAGCCCGACAGCCAGGATGTGTGCTTCATCACCTCCGCTCAGGGGCGGGGTGCCTTCCTCGACGAGCGCATCGAGCTGACACCGGCCGAGATCGTCGGAACCGATGGAACCCGTGTCGGTGAGGTGGCGGGTGTCCAGCTCGTCACCATCGGCCAGCGCAAGGGTCTCGATATCGGCGGTCACCCCGAACCGAGGTATGTGATCGATGTCGACGTACAGGGTGCACGGGTGACGATCGGGTCGGCCGACGAGCTCCTCACCGACAGCACGCTCCTGTCGGATCTGGCGTGGACCGGCGCCCCGGTCCGGCAGCCGGTGCTGGTGCAGGCCAGCGCCCACGGTGATGTCGCCGAGGGCACTGTCGTGGGCACCACGGTGCAATGGGCCACTCGGCATCGTCGCATCGCCCCCGGTCAGAGCCTCGTGTTCTACGCGGCGAGCAACGGTGAGCAGGTCGTGGTCGGCGGCGCCACGGCCGATCGGCCAGGCGACTGACCGGCGCCGCGGCCGTCAGCCCACCGGAATGCGCTGCGACTCGGCCTCCCGCAGTACCGCGCCGGGCCGGCTGGGGGTCACCAGCAGCGCGGCGACGCGTTTACCCGAGTCGAGTGGATGACCGCGTCGGGGCCTCCGCACGATCTTCATGGGAATCGCGAACGCCAGCTCGAGCGCCAGGCCCGGTGCCATCAGCGTGAGGTCTTCGGCGTCGGTGTCGGCCAGGGCCGGTCCGAAGCGGTCGATGTCGGCCCGGCGGAAGAGCTGGGGATCGGCCAGCGACGAGAGGTCGTGGACGACCACGCCGGCCGGCACGAACACGAGCCACCGCTGACCCAGGCCGTGCAGCGCGCGAACGGCGACGACGGCGAGCGGTACGCCGACCACGACGGCGATCGTGCCGGCGGCCCAGAGCTGGGCGCCCAGCAGCAGCGGTCCGGTTACTGCCCCGGCGACCGCAACCGCCCAGGCCAGAGGGATCGGCCCGAGCAGCAGCCGCCCGGGAGGACGCAGCGGCAGTCGACATTCGTCGCCGTAGGCGGTGCCGTTCACGAAGGCGGCGCCGACCGGTGCGCTCATCACGATGACCGAGATGACGCCGGTGACCACCACGGCGAGCAGCTCGGTGGCGAGCTCGGAGTCGGCGGTCACGGCCCACATGGTGGCCGCCAGCGATGCCGGGGCCACGATGCGGAGGAAGGTGAGCGAGGTGGTGTGAGGTACGAGGACGGCGACCAGCCCGATCGCCCAGAGGGTCCACAGGCCCACCGCTGCCGTCGAGCCGAATCCCGACGACCTACCGTCGAGCGCGTCGACGAAGAGCGCACCGGCCGAATAGGGCAGCGAGACCCACAGGAGTCGCAGCACCCAGAGCGTGACTCGGTCGGTCATCCGGGCAGACTACCGAGGCTGTCAGCGGGCCCTGCGAGAGTCCTAGAGTCGGCCCCGTGACTTCGAGCACCGACTTCGATCCCGAGGCCCGAATCGCGTCGCTGCGTGACCAGGTGCGCTTCCACCTCGAGCGCTATCACCGAGACGATGCCCCGGTGATCAGCGACGCCGACTACGACGAGCTCATCGGCGAGCTGCGCGTCCTCGAGTCCGAACACCCCGAACTGGTCACTCCCGACTCGCCCACCCAGACGGTCGGCGCGCCGGTGTCGACGCTGTTCGCCCCGGTCCGCCACCGACAGCGCATGTTGTCGCTCGACAACGCCTTCAACATCGACGACCTCACCGAGTGGGCGGCCCGCCTCGATCGGCGACTCGAGGGCGAAGCCGGCATCGACGCCTATGTCTGCGAGCTGAAGTTCGACGGCCTGGCGGTGTCGATCGTGTACGAGAACGGCGAGCTCGTGCAGGCGGCAACTCGCGGCGACGGCCGCACCGGAGAGGACGTCACCCACAACATCCGCACGATCGGAGAGATACCGGCGGTGCTGGCGCCACCGAAGGGCACGGCGATCCCCGAGGTGATCGAGGTGCGGGGCGAGGTCTACCTACGGCTCTCCTCCTTCGACCAGCTCAACCGCGCCCAGGTCGACGCCGGCAACAACCCCTATGTCAATCCGCGCAACGCGGCGGCCGGTTCACTGCGCCAGAAGGACCCGAACGTCACCGCGCAGCGCAATCTGTCGTTCTGGTCCTACCAGCTCGGCGAGCTCGTCAGCGGCCCCGAGCTCGACTCGCATCACGCCACCCTCGACTACCTGCGCCGCCTCGGTCTGCCGGTGAACGAGCACGCACGTCTGGTGACCAACGGGGTCGAGGGCGTGATCGCCTTCGTCGAGGAGTTCGAGGCCAGGCGCCACGAGCTCGACTACGAGTTCGACGGCATCGTGGTCAAGGTCGATGCGTTGTCGGTGCAACGCGAGCTGGGCATGACGTCGCGGGCTCCCCGCTGGGCCATCGCCTACAAGCTGCCCCCCGAGGAACGCACGACCAAGCTGCTCGACATCTTCGTGTCGATCGGTGCGGGCGGCTCGGCCACTCCGTTCGCGCGCCTCGAGCCCGTCTTCGTCGGTGGCGTCACCGTCACCAACGCCACGCTGCACAACGAGGACCAGGTCCGGGCCAAAGACGTTCGTCCCGGTGACACGGTGATCGTGCGACGCGCGGGGGAGGTCATCCCCGAGGTGGTCGGGCCGGTCCTCGCCGATCGCCCCGACGGGCTGCCCGAGTGGACCTTCCCCCGCGATTGCCCGGTGTGCGGCGTGCGCCTCGTGCGGCCCGAGGGTGAGGCCCGCACCCGGTGCGTCAACTACGACTGTCCCCGCCAGGTTCGAGGCCGGATCGAGCATTTCGCGCAGCGCACCGCAATGGACATCGAACATCTCGGGGAGCAGCGGGTGGACCAGTTCGTGACCCTGGGGTTGCTGGCCGATCCCGGCGACCTCTACACGTTCGACTTCGACGCTCTACGCGAGCTCGACGGGTACGGCGACACGTCGATCGACAATCTTGCCGACGCGATCGAGACGTCGAAGTCCCGGCCGCTCGCCAACCTGGTGTTCGGGCTGCGCATCCCGCATGTGGGGGGCACGATCGCGGAGCTGCTGGCCACCTCGTTCGGTCACCTCGACGCGATCGCCACCGCCGACGCCGATGCCCTGGCCGCCGTCGACGGCATCGGGCCCGTCGTGGCCGAGGCGGTGTACACGTGGTTCCACAGCCCCCGCAACCTCGAGGTGATCGAGAAGCTCCGTTCGGCGGGGGTGAAC
>JAHEJN010000216.1 GCA_024638845.1 Acidimicrobiales bacterium
GATTGCAGGGGGCGGGGGAGGTGTCGGGGCTGGGCGTTGTGAGCGGAACGGTTGAGCGTTGTCGTCACGATGCTCCCGAGGCTCTGAGATCACCACTATCTCAACGCAACTTCCTCTAGAGTCCTCGGATGGAGCGGGGTCGGGTCGTGATGGGGCTGCTGTTCTTCCCGCGTGGTGGTGCTGCCTATGTCGTGCGCTATCTCACTCCGGCGCTTGTCCGGGCCGATTGGTCGGTCTCGCTAGCGGTTGGATCGTTGGGCGACGCGGGTGAACAGACCCATGCCCCGACGTTCTTCGCTGGTCTCGACGTACAGGTCCTCGACTACAACGACGCGGTCCGCTCCTTCGAGGCAGGCGGTGACGCCATAGCGGCACCAATACCGATGCACCCTTCCTACGAAGACCGCGTCGATGTCCCCGACGCGGTGTTCGCGTCGGTGCCGCCCGAGCTCGCCGGGCACCTGTCCTCGGTGTGGGAGGCACCGTTCGACGCGGCGGACGCTGATCGCGCCGACGTGTTCCATCTCCACCACCTCACTCCACAGTTCGACGCCGCCCGCCGCTACTGGCCTCATGTCCCGCTGGTTGCACATCTGCACGGCACCGAGATGAAACTCGTCGAGGCAATCAGGCAACGCGCGGAAATTGCGGCCACGCTCGGCGAGACGCTGGAGACCATGCCGACGGCCGCGGCCCACCTCGAAGACGCCGCAAGCCGTCTCGACCAAGCAGAACTCGAAATGCTGCACGCAACACGCTGGCAGTCGTGGCGTCACGGCGAGTTCTGGGATGCACAACTGACCCGCCAGGCGCAGGCCGCCGACCACCTCATCACCGTGTCGCCCCAGAACCGCGACACCGCCATCTCCATCCTCGGGATCGAACCGCAGGACGTCACCGTGATCCCGAACGGCGTCGACATCGACCGCTTCCGGCCCCAGCCCCGTCTGCCTGGATCGCGCCGGGCCACATTCCGCCGCGCTCTGGTCGAAGAACCCCGCGGCTGGTCAGAAACCGGGCCTCCAGGAGCCCTGGCCTACCGCGAATCTGATCTCGACCGGCTCCTGGGCGACAACGACGACGCAACCGTGCTGCTCTTCGTCGGAAGATTCCTGCATTTCAAACGGGTGCCCGCCCTCATCCGCGCATTCGCCCACGCCCGCAATCGGTTCACCCGCCCGGCCTCGCTCGTCATTTGGGGTGGCCACCCCGGCGAATGGGAAGGCGAGCACCCCGCCACCGTCGCCGAAGCCGTCGGCACAGACGGCATCTACTTCACAGGCTGGCGCGGCCACGACGACCTACCCGACGCACTCGCCGCGTGCGACGCGCTCGTCGTTCCCTCCGTTGATGACCCCTACCCCCAAGTACCCCTCGAAGCAATGGCCGTCGGCCTCCCGGTCATCGCCTGCGCGAGCGGCGGGCTGCTCTCCATGGTCAACCTCGACCCGGCCCGACCCACGGGCTGGCTCGTTCCGCCCGACGACCTCGACGCGCTCACCGATGCGCTCATCACCGCGGTGAATAGCCCCGTCGAGATGGCCCGACGAGGAACCAACGCGCTCGACCACGCACGCGCCGAACTGTCTTGGGACGGACTCGTCGCACGCTTCGAAACCGTTTATGCGCAAACCATCGAACGTCACAGACAACGCGCCACAGGCCGTACCGAGAACTAGCAGCTCACAACGCCATCACAGACCGCCCCGGTGCTCATCTGAATCCACCGCGGTTCGTCGGTTTGGGATCGAACCCAAGCATGTGCTGAATCCGGTCGACAGCGAGCTACGACTCGTTGGCTCCCTGGAAGCGCAGCGACCCTCCCCGGCGGGTGGATCGCCTCTGAGCTGGAGTTATGTACGTGGAGCTGATGGGACTCGAACCCACGACCCCCTGCATGCCATGCAGGTGCTCTAGCCAACTGAGCTACAGCCCCTCGGAGCCGCGACTCTAGCGCGATCGCCGTCGACCTCCGACGCCACTGGCGTCGCTAGCCTGGCCAGCCATGGCTGATGGCTACGACCCCACCTCGATCGAGCTGCGCTGGCAGCAGCGCTGGATCGACGAGGGAACCTACGAGATCGA
>JAHEJN010000040.1 GCA_024638845.1 Acidimicrobiales bacterium
GTCTTCGGGGTTCGGTAGGCACGCTCAACACTGCCACTTCGATCGCGCTCGGCGACAATTCTGCCGAGCTCCGTGCCGCTCGATCAGGCGTCGCCGGGTTCGCGGTAGAACTGCACGTGGAACCGGGCATCCCGGGAGAGGTCGACGCGATGACGTACCCCGGGCACGATCACGGCCCGGTCGCCGGTCTCGACCCGCAGGTCACGCGGGGAGACACCTTCGACCACTACGACGCCGTCGTCGTCGTGCAATATCCTGCGACGCAGACACGAACGAAAGGCACGCCCATGGCACATGAGCTGAACGTCGTGCTGGGAGCTGGCCCGGTCGGACGAGCGCTGACCGAACGGTTGACCGGCGACGGCCGACCCGTGCGGATGGTGACGCGGAGCGGTCGGGCGAGCGTCGACCTCGCCGTCGAGGTGGTGGCGGCCGATGTCGCTGACCCGGAAGCGGCCGCTCGGGCATGTGCCGGAGCTGCGGTCGTCTACGGTTGCGTCGGGCTCGACTACGCAGGCTGGCCCGAGAGGTGGCCCCCGATGATGGCGGGCATGCTGGCCGGCGCCGAGTCGGCCGGCGCGTCCTTCGTGTTCATGGACAACTGCTACATGTACGGCCCGGTCGACGAGCCCATGCGTGAAGACCTGCCACTCACCGCGTACGGCCGCAAGCCTGCCACGCGCGCACACATCACACGCATGTGGCAGGAAGCACACGCGGCCGGCCGGGTGCCGGTCGTATCCGTGCGGGCGAGCGACTTCTACGGCCCCGGTGTCGGCAACTCGGCCCTGGGCGATCGGTCCTTCGGCCGGATCGCCGCTGGCAAGGCGGCGCAGATCCTGGGCGACCCCGACCAGCCCCATTCGGTCACCTACGTTCCCGACATCGCCAGGGCTTTGATCACCGTTGCCGATGCGCCCGACTCCTTCGGCGAGGCGTGGAACGTTCCCAACGCCCCCGATCGTACGCTGCGCGATCTACTCGAGCTGTTTGCGACGGCGGTCGGTCGACCCTTGAAGATCCAAGTGATGCCCAAGTTCCTCGTGACTGCACTGGGTCTGTTCGACGTGAACGTGCGCGAGGTGAAGGAGATGCTCTACCAGTGGGAGCGGCCCTTCGTCGTCGACTCGTCGAAGTTCGCCGATCGTTTCTGGAGCGATGCCACCCCGTTCGACGACGGCATCGCCGCCACCGCCGCATCGTTCCGCACCTGATCGCTTCCCCGACCCTCGATTCGAGACTCCCCCCGACAACGGTGCGATGATGGCCCGATGAACCACTCCACCGACGTCCCGGCCACGACCCTCGAGCTCCGATCGACGATCTCCGAGGACGGCAACGTCACCCTCGGCATCCGGCGCGGCGATGTGGCTGCTCCGGGCGACGACGACGTGGTCGTGCGGATCGAGGCCGCTCCGATCAACCCGTCCGACCTCGGAATGCTCTTCGCCATGGCCGACCTCGACGCCGCCACGGCCGTCGACGGCGAGCTCCCAGCGGTCACTGCTCCGCTCTCGGATCGAGTAGTTGCCGCCATGGGAGCCCGGGTGGGGAAATCCATGCCGGTCGGAAACGAGGGGGGTGGGGTCGTCATCGCCGCCGGCTCGTCGGAGGCGGCCCAAGCACTGCTCGGCAAGGTCGTGGGGTTCCTGTCGGGAAACGCGTACGCCCAGTTCCGAACGCTGAACGTCGCCCAGTGTCTGGCCATGGCCGACGGCACCGACGCGGCCGATGCGGCGGCTGCCTTCGTCAACCCCCTCACGGCGTTGGGCATGGTCGAGACGATGAAGGCCGAGGGCCACACGGCTCTCGTGCACACAGTCGGGGCATCGAATCTCGGGCAGATGCTCAACCGCATCTGCATCGCTGATGGGGTCGGTCTCGTCAACATCGTCCGCCAGCCCGATCACGTCGCGTTGCTGCGCAGCCAGGGGGCCGAGCACGTCTGCGACTCGAGCGCCGACTCCTTCGGCGCCGACCTGACCGAAGCGCTCCGCGCCACGGGTGCCACCATCGCGTTCGACGCCATCGGCGGGGGCACGCTCGCCAGCACCGTCTTGTCGTGCATGGAGCGCGTGGCGGGCGAGAGTGGGGGGTTCAGCATCTACGGCTCGGACACCCTCAAGCAGGTCTACATCTACGGTGGCCTCGACCGGGGTCCCACCGAACTCCGTCGCGACTTCGGCATGACCTGGGCGGTCGGCGGATGGTTGCTCACGCCGTTCCTGATGAAGCAGACTCCCGAGGTCGTGGAACGACTCCGTCGACGAGTCGCGGCCGAGATCACCACCACGTTCGCGAGCACCTACGGCATGCGCCTGTCGCTTCACGATGCCGTCGACCCCGATCACGTCCGCCGCTACGGCCGCGTGGCCACCGGCGAGAAGGCACTCCTCACTCCACAGGCGTGAGTCGGGGTTTGGTCGCGGTGATCACGAAGCCCCGGATCCTGGTGTCGAGACCGGTGGCGCCGAAGCGTTCGGTGAGAGCCGCGGTCGCAACGGCGGTTGCTTCGCCGACGCGACCCGCGTCCCGCGCCTCGATCTCGTCGCGCAACGGTGTGCCCTGGCAGTAGGCGATCGCCGGAATGTCGCTCGTGGCCGCCCGGCCGCGGCATTCGAGCACGTCGAAATCGGCCGGCGTCGAGAACCCGCCGGCCGCGACGTCGGCCTGGATCTGCGCAGGCTCGTGGTAGCCGTGAGGTGTTCGGGCGAGGAACCGAGGCGGGTCTTCGGGAAACAGCGTGCCGACCGCGTCAGTGACCTCGTCGGCGAGCTCGTTGTTCTCGATGCAATCCCAAACGTTGAACACGAAGGCACCACCGGGCCGAAGCACCCGGCACACCTCGCCCATGGCCCGAGCCCGATCGGGGAAGAACATCACGCTGAACTGGCAGACGACGGCGTCGAAGCTCTCGTCGGCGAACGGGAGATCCATGACGTCGGCTCGACGCCACTGCACCGGCCGTGACGTCCCCACGCTCCGGGCGTGATCGATCATGGCCTCGTTCAGATCGCTCGCAATGATGGCCACGGATCGGTCGAGCGTGTCGGCCAACACTCGAGTGACCACACCGGTCCCCGCTGCGACTTCGAGCACATCGGTGGGGGACAGCCGATGGACCCGGCGCGTGAGATCGTCTGCATACTCCCGGAAAATCAACGGCACCAGGTATCGCTCGTAGAACTCGGGAACGGAGCCCGAGAACACGGCATCGGTCTCGTTGGTGCTCATCGACACCTCCTCGGGGCTCCATCATCGCGTAGGGGCGGGCACCGCGCGATCGATCGAATGTTCTAGAGTCGCCGCCAGGAAGCGGGGGTGCCATGTTCGACACTGCGCAGAAGGACAGTCAGCTCGTCGATCGGCAGTGGAACGTGCTCCAACAGCCGATCGACGGCGTGGCGATAACCGAGATCCGCCATGTACCCCGCGATCACGGTGTCATCACCGAGATGTACCGGAGCGAGTGGGATCCCACCAGTCTTCCGGTGTTGCAGAGCTACCAGTCGCGCCTCTATCCCGGCGCGATCGGGGCGTGGAGCTGCCACCAACGCAGCATCGATCGGTTGTTCGTGAACAGCGGCCACATCAAGGCGGTCCTCTTCGACGGGCGCGAGGGGAGTCCTACGGAGGGCGCGATCAACGAGGTGCATCTCGGCGATCGACGGCCGGCCCTGGTGATCCTGCCGACGGGCATCTGGCACGGTCTCCAGAACCTCGGCACCGACGACGCGCTGGTGATCAACTTTCCGACGCTGCCGTATGAGTACGAAGATCCGGATCACTGGCGTCTCCCCATGGACACGCCCCAGATCCCGTACGAATGGAACGTGGCGCGGGGTTCGCGGACGCGCGCCATCCGGGACGAGTGAGTCGCTCGCCCTACGCCACGGTGCTGATCCCCACCCACGATCGGCACACGACCCTGCCTCTGGCGCTCCGGAGCGCTCGCGCGCAGTCCGTGGCCGACATCGAGATCGTGGTGGCCTGCGATGGTGCGAGCGATGCGGTGCTCGAGGTCGCAAAAGAGATCGCGGCAACCGATCGGAGGGTCCGAGTCCTCGACCTGCCGAAGGGTCACAACCGTGGCGGTGCGGCGAGGGCGGCCGCCCTCGAAACCGCCCGGTCCGATCGGATCTTCCCGCTCCAGGACGATGACCTCTGGTTTCCCGATCACGTGGCCGAGCTCGGCCCTATCCTCGACGACCACGACGTGGTCACCGGCGCCACCCTGGCCGTTCGACCGTCGGGCCGGCTGTCGGGGTGGGTGAGCGCCTACGGCTCGCCGTCGTATCGCGATGCCGCCCGCGCCACCGGATTGAAGCTCGTCTTCGAGGCCCACTATGCGTTCTCCCTCTCCAGCTACCGCCGCCTCGACGTCGGATGGGATCGCGTGGCCCACGACGGCAACATCCGATGGCTGCTCGATCGGCATCTGGCCGAGGCCTCCACCCGGTGGGCGAGCGTTGCGGCGTGCACGTCGCTGTCGTTCAACGCCCCGGTTCGCAGTGAGATCGACGACGACGAGTGGCCCGCGACCGTGCGCCACTGGCTCGACCGGATCGAAGCCGGAGCCGCGAGCGCCGAGGTGGGACAACAAGCCTTGTGGGGCGGTCCGCTCTGGCACGCCACCGACCGAATCGAACCACGGCCCGGCGAGGATGTCGGGTCGTATCTCGGCCGCCTCGGCCTGCGCGTGGGCCGCAAGGCGGTTGGCACTGACGACCTCGCGATCGATCTGACCCTGGCACAACTGTCCCACCTCGAGCAGTGCTTCGGTTTCCTCACCGGTCGCCCCGACGAGGTCACTGCGTGGTCCGAGGTTCTCCTCGATCTGGCCGAACCCTTCGCCGGGCCCGAGCCGCGGGCGTGGGCTCTCGCCGTGGCTCTGTGCGACCAGCTCGGCACGGTCGAGGCGTGTGACCTCGCCAGGGAGATGCTGGCCTGGGTCGAGGACGAGCGACGGCTCGTCGCCCGCGCCCTGGTTGCCTCCGTCGAGCTCCGAGCCGGGAATGTCGCACGCGTCCACGAACAGATCGAGGCCGCTCGAAGTGAGTCGACGCTGTACGGACCGTATTTCGATCAGCTCGAGTCGAAGGCCCTGTGAGCGTGATCGCCCCGGTCGTCAGCTCATCGCAAGGGCTGCGACCTCGACGGGTACGCCGTTGAGCACGGCATTGCCCGAAAGCGGGTCGATGGCGGTGTGATCGGTGAGGGTGTTGGCGTTCACCCCGGCGTGGGCCGCGGCCACGGGCATCGCGCTGCCGGGAGCACCGTGACCCCAGCCGTGGGGTAGCGACACGACTCCGCGTGCCACGCGATCGGTGATCTCCACCGCCGCCGTGAGGTGGCCCACACGAGACGTGACGACAGCATCGGCGCCGTCGGTGAGATCGCGCCGGGCCGCATCGTCGGGGTGGATCTGAAGCGTGCAGCGGGGCTTGCCCTTCACCAGCTGGCGAACGTTGTGCATCCACGAGTTGTTCGAGCGCAGCGTGCGGCGACCGATCAGCCGCAGCCCGTCGGATCGCGTCCACTCGGGTTCGGTGAGGGTTGCTTCGAGGCGGCCGAGGTCGGCGACGATGGGATCGACGAGCAGCTCGACGGTGCCCGACGCGGTACGCAGCGCGTTGGGCAGGCGGGGCGCGAGCGGGCCGAAGTCGATTCCGTGCTCGGCCCGTCGCAACGCGGCGATCGACACGCCGCCAGGATGAGCGCCGAAGCCGTCGCCGTAGGGCCCGACCCGCAGCCGGAGATCGATGATCTTGTCGGGCACGGTCTCACCCGAGAGAAGGGGGAGGATCTCTGCCGGCTCACGGCCGGCGATCGGCGAGGTCGCCCGGGCGACCTCCTTGGCCACTTCCATCTCGAGCACGAAGGCGAGCGTCTCTGCGGCCGAGGCTCCCGACGCCGTGAGCACCGATGCGAGACGAGCGACGATCTGTTCCTCGCTCGGTCCATCGACGTCGAACAGCGTGTCGGAGAAGTTGGCCACGTTCCGTACGGCCAGGCCGTAGAACGCGGCGTCGTAGTGGCTGCGCTCGAGCGGTGACGGTGGCGGCAGGATCACGTCGGCGAAGCGAGTGGTCTCGTTGCGGTAGAGGTCGATCGACACCATGAAGTCGAGCTCGGCGAGTGCCGCCTCGAGCCGCTCGCTGTTGGGGGTCGAGCGGGCCGGGTTGCCGCCGACGGTCACCAGGACACGTGTGCGGTCGTCTCCGGGCGTGGTGATCTCGTCGGCCAGGGCCACCACCGGGAACTCGCTCTTCACCTCGGGGTATCCGTCGACTCTGCTGTGCCAGCGACCGGTCACCCAGCCTCGACCTCCGGGCGCGGCCGACTCTGGAGCCCCGTGGGCGGGGAGAGGGAACATGTTGCCGCCGGGCGAGTCGAGGTTTCCGGTGACGAGAGCCAGTACGTCGACCGCCCACGACGCGAGGGTGCCGAAGGGCACCGTGTGGGTCCCGATGCGCCCGTAGACCGCCGCCGAGCGGGCAGTGGCGATGTCAGCCGCCAGGCCGCGAATCGTCCCGGCGTCGATTCCGCACAGGGGGCCCATGGCCTCGGGTGAGAACGGCGCAACCGCGGCCGACAGCTCGTCGATGCCCGACACGTGGCCGTCGAGGTGGCCCAGATCCGGCCCCGGGTCGGTCAGCACCACGTGGAGGAGCGCCAAGAGGAGATGGGCGTCGGTACCGGGTCGAATGGCGAGGTGCTGGTCGGCCAGATCGGCGGTCTTGGTGCGCATCGGATCGACCACGACGAGTCGTCCGCCCCGCTCCTTCAGCGCGGCGAGCCGCCCGGGGAAGTCGGGCGCAGTGGCCAGGCTCCCGTTCGATTCGAGGGGATTGGCGCCGAGCATGACCAGGAAGTCGGTGCGATCGATGTCGGGAACCGGAATGGTGTTGGGCGATCCGAAGAGGAACCCGCTCGACACGTGCTTGGGCATCTGGTCGACGGTGCTGGCGGTGTACAGACTGCGGGTACCGAGGGCGTGCATCAAGAGGGGAGCCGTGACCAGGGCCGCGTGGTTGTGCACACCCGGATTGCCGAGGTAGAGGGCGCCCGACGTCGACCCGTGGGTTTCGAGCAGGGGGACGAGACGATCCTCGATGTGGGCGAAGGCCTCGTCCCACTCGACCTCGTCCCAGGCGTCGCCATCGTCGGGGTCGCCCCGACGGATCTGCGGCTTGCGGAGGCGATCGGGGTCCTCGTGCAGGCGGTGCAGCACCGAGCCCTTCGGGCAGATGAAGCCCTTCGAGAACACGTCGTCACGGTCGCCACGGATACGCACCACCGCGTCGTCTCGAACCGTGAGCTCGAGGCCGCATGTCGCCTCACACAGTGGGCATGTGCGGAAGTGGGAGAGGTCGTCGGTCATTTCACGAAACTAGTTGGTCGTCGTGCGGTCGACGTCCTCGCGTGGGAGTTACTGTGCATCATGACGAACCGCGAACAGTCTGCTGTGTGGAACGAAGTGGTCGGTGATGCATGGGTCAGGCACGCCGACCGGTTCGATGCCACGCTCGAACCATTCGGTGCCGCGGCGATCACCCCACTGGCTCTCCGCCGGGCCGAACGGGTCGTCGACATCGGTTGCGGAGCCGGATCGACGTCGCTCGCACTGGCGGCGGCAGTGGCGCCCGGGCCGGTGGTGGGCATCGACCTGTCGGCCCCGATGCTGGCCGAAGCCCGGCGCCGCGCCGAGGCCAAGAGGATCGACAACGTCACCTTCGTCGGGGGCGACGCGCAGACCGACACACCCGTCGGTGCGCCCTTCGACGTCGCCTACTCCCGTTTCGGCGTCATGTTCTTCGACGATCCAGCGGCCGCATTCGCCAACATTGCCGGTTGGTTGGTGCCCAGTGGTCGCCTCGGTTTCATCTGCTTCAAGCCGCCAGCCGCCAACCCGTTCATCACCGGGCCGGTGATGACCGCCGCGTCGGTACTCGGTCTCGCCCCGCCCGATCCGGCCGCGCCGAGCCCGTTCGCGCTGGCCGATGCCGACCGGACGCATGCCCTGCTCACCGCGGCCGGATTCACCGACGTGAGCTTCCACGACGGGCCGACCGAGGCGGTGCTCACCCGGGACGAAGACACCCAAGTGCTGGCCCAACGCCTGATCGAACAACATCCCGTCGCCGGGGTGGCACTGGCCGGGGCCTCCGACGACGTCCGTGCCCGCGCGGTTGCTGCGACAGCAGCGGTGCTCGACGAGCACCGCGTGGGCGACGAAGTGCGCATGGGCGCCGGCACCTGGGTCGTGCTTGCGCACCGGGCCGCCTGAATCCCGTCCTCCTCGGGCAAGAGTGAGTCTTTTCGTCGTGCGGCTGCAACACTCATTGGCTGGACACTCGATGAGGGACCGATGACCGTTAACGCCAACTTCCGATTCGACGACGTCGCGGTGGTCTCCCTCGCAGCGTGCGAAGCGTCCGAGGTCGTCACGTCCGCCGAAGTCGACGATCGCCTGGCCGACTACTACGACCGCACCGACACCAGTCCCGGATTGCTGCAGTCCCTCGCCGGCATCGACGAGCGCCGTCAATGGCCCGAAGGCTTCTCCTTCATGGACGCGGCCGCGGCCGCCGGCGAGCTGGCCATCGACCGCTCGGGCATCGACCGCGGTCGCATCGGGCTCATGGTCGACACGTCGGTGTGTCGCGAGCGACTCGAACCGTCGAGCTCGGTGACCGTGCACCATCTGCTGGGCCTGCCCAGCTCATGCATGAACTTCGACATCGGCAACGCCTGCCTCGGGTTCCTCAATGGCATGCACCTCGCGGGCGCAATGCTCGAAGCCGGTCAGATCGACTACGCGCTCGTCGTCGACGGGGAGGGCACCCGCGAGATCTACGAGAACACCATCGCTCGCCTGCTCGATCCTGCCTCGACGGTCGAGGATCTGTTCGAGAACTTCGCGTCGCTCACCTTGGGTTCGGGTTCGGCAGCCATGGTGCTCGGGCGGCACTCGCAGAACCCGGGCAGTCACCGAGTGGTGCGCGGGCTCTTCCGCGCTGCGACCGAGTACCACGAGCTCTGTGTCGGTTCACTCGACCAGATGCGCACCGACACCCGGGCCCTGCTCGATGCCGGAACCGATCTGGCCAAGGTGGCGTGGGACGCAGCCGACAAGGCCGACTGGCTCGACCTCGATCGATACATCCTCCATCAGGTCTCCAAGGTCCACACCGCCGCCATGATCGACACCTTGGGTCTCCCCGGCCACCGAGTGCCCAGGACGTTCCCCAACTTCGGCAACATCGGCCCCGCTGCCATCCCGTTCACGCTCGCGCAGACCGCCGACACGCTGACCGCCGGTGATCGCGTGCTGTGCATGGGCATCGGTTCGGGCCTCAACGCTGCGGTCATCGAACTGCTCTGGTGACGTCGGGCCTCGCCGCTCCGGCGCACCTGCCCCCTCCGGGCATCGTCGGACTCGACCCTGCGTGGTCCCGCCTCGTCACCACTCCCGACCATCGAGGTGTCGATTGCACGTGGCACCTTCTCGACAACGGAGCCGACGAGGCGCCGCTCACGCTGCTGTGTGTGCACGGCAACCCGTCGTGGTCGTTCCTGTGGCGCAACCTCGTCGCCGCGGCGCCGCCCGGTGTGCGAGTCATCGCGGTCGATCAGCTCGACATGGGGTTCTCCGAACGCACCGGCTGTCGGAGACGGCTGGCTGATCGAGTCGCCGACCTCGTTGCCCTCACCGACGCCCTCGGCCTGGACGGACCGGTGGTCACCGTGGCCCACGATTGGGGCGGACCGATTTCGCTGGGTTGGGCCCTCCACACCCACCGCCGTACGCCCGGGTCGCTGCACGGGATGGTGTTGACCAACACCGCGGTGCATCAGCCCGCCGGATCGCCGGCGCCGTCGCTCATCCGCGCCGCGCGCACTCGAGGTCTACTGCGCACCGTCACGGTCAACACCACGACCTTCCTCCGCGGGGCGGTCGAGCTGTCGCGGCCCCGGCTGACCGCCGACGTCCGTGCCGGGTTCCTCGCCCCGTACGCAACCCCTGCTCGGCGCGAGGCCATCGCCGACTTCGTCGCCGACATCCCGCTCGACGACTCCCACCCGTCGAGTGAAGCCCTCGAGGCGATTGCCGCCGGGCTCGACGAGCTGAACGAGACGCCAGCACTCCTGCTCTGGGGCCCCTCCGACCCGGTGTTCTCCGATCTGTACCTGCACGACCTCGAGACGAGGCTGCCGCACGCCCACGTGCATCGGTTCGTCGGGGCCAGTCATTTCGTCAGCGAGCAGGCCGACGTGGTAGGGGCAGTGCTGGCCTGGATCAACCGTCCTGCCCTGGCCGCGTCCGGGCAACCCGCGTCGACCGGGCGGGTGCCGCTGTGGGACGAGCTCGACCGGCGACGCGACAGCGAGGCCATCGCCGTGGCGGAGCTGGGCGGCGACGATGTCCGTGTCATCGACTTCGCCGATCTCCGAGCTCGGGTGATGGCGTTCGGAACCGGCATGATCGACAGCGGCATCCGACGCGGCGACCGCGTGGCGCTCATGATCCCGCCCGGGATCGATCTGACCGTTGCGCTCTACGCGTGCTGGCGCATCGGCGCGGTCGCCGTCCTGGTCGACTCGGGGCTGGGCCCGACCAACATGCGCCGGGCGCTGACATCGGCGAACCCCCGGCATCTGGTCGGGGTCACGCGTGCGCTGTCGGCCGCTCGCGTACTGCGTTGGCCGGGCCGTCGCATTGCCGTCGACGAGGGCGGCTCGTGGTCGCGGTCGGCGCTTCGAGTCGAGTCGACGATGACCGAGCTCGAAGCACGGGCCGCCGGTCGCCCCGAACCCGATGCGCCCGACGCCACCGACGACGCCGTGATCGTCTTCACCTCCGGCTCGACGGGTCCGTCGAAGGGAGTCGTCTACCGGCACGATCAGCTCCAGGCCCAGCGAGACCAGCTCCGCGACCTCTACTCGATCGGATCGGACGACCGGTTGGTGGCCGCATTCGCTCCCTTCGCCCTGTTCGGTCCTGCGCTCGGCATCACCTCCGCAGTGCCCGACATGCACATCGCCCACCCCGGTACGCTCACCGCCGCCGCGCTCGGCGACGCCGTGGCCGACATCGACGCAACCCTGGTGTTCACGTCACCCGCCGCGCTCGCCAACGTCGTCAGCACCGCCGACGAGCTGCACGGTGCCGAGCTCGGAGGTGTTCGCCTGGTCATGTCGGCCGGGGCGCCCGTGAATCCCGCCCTGCTCGGCCGAACGCTCGAGCTGTTCCCCAACGCCGACGTGCACACGCCATACGGGATGACCGAAGTCCTGCCGGTGGCCGACATCTCCCTCCGCGAGCTCGGCCCGGCCACGGGCGGCGCCGGCGTGTGCGTCGGACGACCGTGCCGGGACGTGACCGTTGCGGTGTGCGAGCTCGACCACCTCGGGGTGGCCTCCGGTGTTCCTTCGGCCGCGGTCGGCGTGCAGGGTGAGGTCGTGATCCGTGCCGATCACGTCAAGGACCGCTACGACCGGCTGTGGCTCACCGAGCACCGGTCCACGCAGCCCGAAGGTTGGCATCGAAGCGGCGATGTCGGCCTGCTCGACCACGAGGGTCGACTCTGGATCGGTGGTCGGCTCGAACATCTGATCATCACCGATCGCGGCCCGGTCGCACCGGTACCGGTCGAACTGGCCGCCGAAGCGACAACACCGGTCAGGCGAGCCGCCGCAGTGGCGATCGGACCAGTCGGAACGCAGGTGATCGCGGTGGTCGTCGAGACCGAGGGCGCCCCTCGCCGAGGTCGCCTCGCTCGGACCGAGCTCACCGATGCGGTTCGAGCCGAGGTCGAGCGCGAGCTCGATCTGCCGGTTGCAGCCGTCCTCGAAGTTCGCGCGCTCCCCGTCGATCGCCGACACAACTCCAAGATCGACCGGTCGCGCGTCGCCCGATGGGCCAGCGACGTGTTGGCCGGAAAGCGGTGGGCGCGCCAGTGAGAGTCCTCGTCACGGGCGCCACCAGCGCCATCGGTGGAGCAGTCGTCGAGCGGCTTCTCACGCGCGGCGACGAGGTCACCACCCTCCAGCGCCGGCCATGCGGGACTCCCGACCCCCGTCGCGAGATCCTGGGCGACATCACCGATGCTCGTCTCGTCGGAGAGGCGGTCGCCGGTCAGGACGCGGTGGTGCATCTGGCGGCCAAGGTTGCCGCCACGGGGCCGTGGGCCGACTTCGTGCGGGTGAACGTCGACGGTACCCGCGCGGTGGCCGAGGCCGCCCGGAGGGCAGGAGTCACGCGGTTGGTCCACGTCTCGTCGCCGTCGGTGGCCCATGGCGGCCACGCGCTCGTGGGCGCGGGGGCGGCGCCGGCCGATCCGAGTGCCACCCGAGGCAGCTATGCAACGAGCAAGGCGTTGGCCGAACGGGTTGCCCTCGGAACCCGCTCGTCGTCGCTCGCCGTCCTGGCCGTCCGTCCGCACCTGGTCTGGGGCCCGGGCGACACGCAACTCGTCGGCCGCCTGGTCGAGCGCGCCCAAGCCGGCCGGCTCGCCATGGTCGGTACAGGCGCCGCACTGGTCGACAGCACCTACCTCGACAATGCGGCCGATGCGCTCGTTGCCGCCGTCGATCACGCACCGGCGCTCTCGGGAGAGGCACTGGTGGTGTCCAACGGAGAGCCTCGCCCGATCGGTGAGCTCGTGAGTCGCATCGTCTCGGCTGCCGGCCTTGGTGGTCCCACCCTCCGGGTGCCACCGTCGGTCGCGTTCATCGCCGGTCTGGTGATCGAACGCCTCTGGGACCGGCTGGGCCGGACCGACGATCCGCCGATGACCAGCTTCCTCGCCGAACAGCTCTCCACCGCACACTGGTTCGACCAGCGCCGTACCCGTGAAGCTCTCGACTGGATTCCGGCGGTCTCCCTCGAGCTCGGCTTCGAGCGCCTCACCGACTGGTACCGGCAGCAACCACACTGAGACTAGGCAGCCTTCGATCGGCGCCCGGGGGTGCCTTGACTCGCGTCCTTGCCCGGCCGACCATACGGGTCGACCGAAGGGGTCCCATTGGCATCGATCACGCTCGAGTCGGTCTCGCGCCGCCAGGGCCGTGACCAGATCCTGACCGACGTCGACCTGCACGTCGCCGACAGCGAGTGCATGGCCGTCCTCGGACGTTCCGGTTCGGGCAAATCGTCGGTCCTGCGGGTGATCGCCGGACTCGACAAGATCACCCACGGTCGGGTCCTGTTCGACGACGTCGACGTCACCGACCTCGGGACACACGAACGCGACGTCGCCATGGCCTTCCAGGACAACACGCTGTTCCGTCGACTCAGTGCCCGGCGCAACGTCGCCTTCCCACTGACGCTGCGCAAGCGCCCCCTTCGAGAGGTCACCGACCGGGTGGACGCCGAGAGCCGGGCCCTCGACATCGAGCACATCCTCGAGCGCTTCCCCGATCAGCTCTCTGCGGGCCACCAGCAGCTCGTCCAGATCGCCCGCGTCCTCGTACGAGTCCCTCGTATGTTCCTGCTCGACGAACCGCTCGCCCGGCTCGACCCACCCACTCGGATCCGCGTGCGCAACGAGATCAAGTTGCTGCAGTCCGGCTACGGCGTCACGATGCTCTGGGCCACCAATGACCCGGTCGAGGCCATGGCGATAGCCGATCGGATCGCCGTCATCGAACGGGGCCACATCGTGCAGGCTGGCGAGCCCCTCACGCTCTGGCGCCAACCGATCGACCGGACAACGGCCACCCTCACCGGACCCATCTCGCTCGTCGATGCAACGGTCGAAGACGCCGGCGAGGGGTACTGGGTGATCTCGGAGGGCCTGCGGCTCCGGGCGTGGCCACCGGCGCTGGCCGCCCACGTCGGGAGGCGCGTGCAGATCGGCATCCGCCCCGACGCCGTGCGTCTCGACCCGAATGCCCCCACGCAGGCGACGCTCGGAAGATTCACCTTCCAGGGCGCAAAGGCCGGTCGGGAGGTGCAGGTGGGTCCTCACCGCCTGGCCAGTCACGTGGGTGCCGACGGCGCCGAAGGCACTGCGGTCAGCGTGTCCTTCGACTACTGGCAGGTCTTCGACGACAACGGCATCGCCGTCTGTTCCATCGGCTGATTGCGGGGCATGCGTCGGTTTGCTGCGCTCACGGCGTACCGTGATCCTCACGAAAGCACTTCGGTGCAGTGCGAGAGGTCAATCGGATCTCTCGCGAATCAAAGAAAAAGAGAAGCATGGCAATCACCGGTACGGTCAAGTTCTTCAACTCCGAGAAGGGCTTCGGCTTCATCTCACGTGACGGAGCTGACGACGTCTTCGTTCACTACTCCAACATCCAGGGTGATGGTTACAAGTCGCTCGACGAGGGTCAGACGGTCGAATTCGACGTCGCTCCCGGTCGCAAGGGTGAAGAGGCGCAGAACGTTCGCGTCATCTGACACAACCCCTCTTCTGCACGAGACCGCCGACCTCCGGGTCGGCGGTCTCGTCGTTTTCGGGAACGGCCGAGGCGCCGGCGTCGTTCGGGGTACAGATCGAGTCTTCGCCGATCATCGAAGGGTCCCATGCCAACCAGTCCGTCTCGTGTCGCGGCCGCCGTCGCCGTGGTCGCCGCGGTGGCCATCGTCGGATGGACGCTCCTGAGCTCCGACGACTCGGAGCCGGTCACGGCAGTCCCGTCGCCGCGACCGACCGCAGGCGCCGATCTCGGGCCGTCGACGTCCATCGAACCGTCTCTCACCGCGGCCGAGCTCCCCGACCTCGGCGCCGTACCAGAGATCGTCGACATCAGCGGATGGCTGAACACGTCCGGGGAGAGCTTCGACGAGGTTCGCCGCGAGGTGACGATCGTGCAGTTCTGGACATTCGGCTGTTCGAACTGCAAGGCGACGTTGCCCTACCTGCAAGACCTGTACGCCACCCGCCACGACGCCGGCCTCGAGATCATCGGCATCCATGCCCACGAGTTCGACCGTGAACGCGTTCCGGAGAACGTCGCCACGGCTGTGGCCGACCTCGGCGTGACGTGGCCGGTTGCCCTCGACACCGACAAGACCAACTTCAGGGCATGGCAGGGCTCGCGCCGCTTCTGGCCTCGAACCTATGTGATCGACTCGCAGAACCGCGTCCGCTTCGATCACATCGGTGAGGGCGCCTACGACGAGCTGGCGGCCACGGTCGACGCGCTCCTCGCCGAACTGAGCTGATCCGAGGTGGGGAGCTTCCTCGAGGGCGTCGAGGCGATCCGCCAACCCTGCACCCTGCCCATCCTGTTGTCGTCGCTCGTGTTCGTGCTCGCCGCGGGTCGTCGCGCACCGATCGCAGGCGCCGTGTTCGTCGGCGGTGCTGCGCTGGTGGCGTGGCTTCGATTCGCCTCGGTCTGGTCCATCGACCTGACCGGCGTGAACGCCGTCGTCGGTGGGGTACTCCTGGCGGCTGCAGCAATCGCCGTCGGGATGTCGTCGTCGGGCCGGGGCAGCGTGGGCCTCGTCGCCGGGGGATCGGCTCTCGGGGGAGCCGTCGCGGCCGCGATTTGGCGCCCGTGTGTGGGCTCCGAGCTGGCAGAGGTGCTCGACGCCGCTCCCGGCGCCCCGGCCGGCGCGCTCGCACCGATCACTGCGTATGTGGTGGGCGTCTGCCTGCTGACGCTTGCAGCCGGTGTGCTGGTCGTCGCATGGCCGCGACTGGCGGGTCCACTCGAGTCGGTGCCGGTGACTCGTGGCGCGTCGACCGTAGGTGTGCTCATCGGGTTGTCCATCGCGATGGGCTGGTGGGGCGAACTGGTCGACGAGCTGTTGCGTCGGAGCTCGGTCTGACAGGAGCGTCGCCGTAGGGAAGTACCGTGTCGGTCCATGGCTGCAATCGACTTCCTCGACGAGAACGAGGTGTCTCGACGTCTGTCCATGCCTGCCCTCATCGAGGCCATGGAACGGGCCCTCATCGACTTCTCGGCCGGTCGCGTCATCCAACCAGTGCGTCAGTTCGTCGAGGTCGAGGCCCACGGCGGGTTCTTGGGGCTCATGCCCGCGGTTGGCGACTCGATGGGCGTGAAGCTCGTAACGTTCTATCCCGAGAACACCGCGCCGGGTCTGCACACGCACCACGCCCTCGTGGTCGTGTTCGATCCGGTCACCGGGGAACCTCGCGCTGTGCTCGACGGCCGCCTCATCACCGAGATGCGCACGGCCGCGGTGTCGGCCGTCGCCACGAGGCTGCTCGCCGACCCGGCTGCGTCGACCCTCGCCGTGCTCGGTACCGGCGTTCAGGCCCGAGCCCACGTCGACGCGATGCGGGCGGTTCGCCCGATCGACCAGATTCGGGTCTGGGGCCGAAACGAGGCCCACGCTCGTGCCCTCGGCGAAGACGTCGGGGCCGAGGTCACCACCGCCGAGGCGGCCGTCCGTGGCGCATCGATCGTGGTGACGGCGACGGCGGCGGTCGAGCCCATCCTGCGGGGCGAGTGGCTCGCCGAGGGGGCTCACGTGAACGCGGTCGGATGGAACGGCAACGACGCGCGCGAGCTCGACGACGCGGCCATGGCCGGCCTCGTGTTCGTCGAGTCACGCGCCGGCAGCGCCGATCAGGCCGGCAACGTCCGCGGATCCGGAGCCACGGTCACCGCCGAGATCGGCGAGGCGCTCGCCGCACCGAAGGCCGAGTGGCAGACGGCCACGACAGTGTTCGACTCGGTGGGCATGGCGGTCGAGGACGTCGCGGCTGCGCAACTGGTGCTCGATTCGCCCCCACCGGTCACCTCGTGATCGACGACGCCCCCGGCGAAGCCGGACACCTCGACGACCCCGACCCCGACCTCGATCCGGAGCGGCTCGCGGTGTGCGAGTACTGGCGCTGCGGTGAGCTGTTCGAGCGCCGGACGGTGAACCAACGCTTCTGTCGCAAGGCGTGCCGCAGTCGCCAACACAAGTGGCAGCGAGCCCAAGACCGCCGAGTCGCACGCACGTCGTAGCATCGGTTCTCATGAGCGACGACCCGATCAACCTCTGCCTGGAACGGTGGCACCGTCATCTGCAAGGGGAGCTCGACGGCGGCTTCGATGCGCTGCTGCACGACGACTGCGTCTTCTTCTCGCCCATCGTGTTCACACCCCAACGAGGTGCGGCCATCACGTCGCTCTATCTCCAGGCCGCGTTCGGCACGCTGGGCGGAGAACCGAGCGGCGAGGCCGAAACACCCGAATCCGGCACGTTCCGGTATGTGAAGGAGATCGCCACCGGCCACCACGCAGTGCTCGAGTTCGAGACGACCATCGAAGGCAAGGTCGCCAACGGTGTCGACATCATCACCTGCGACGACGACGCCAGGATCACCGAGTTCAAGGTGATGATCCGCCCGCTCCAGGCGGTGAACGCCGTCCACGCCCAGATGAAGGCGATGCTCGAGTCGATGGCCGACGATCGCTCGTGACCGAAGTCGACCCTAGGTGAAGATGATATGGCCGCCGTCGGCCATCTCGTAGAACTCGCCGACGGTGATGATGCTGTCGACCTGCTCGATGAAGTCGTCTTTCACGAGCCCGAAGAGATCGACCGATGCCTGGCAGGCGTAGAGGCCCGCTCCCGTATCGGAGATCAGCTCGACGAACTCGGGGATGGGCGGGATTTCGAGCGCGTCCATCTTGCGTTCCATGTAGTGGGTCATCAGCGTCGACACCCCGGGGATGCCCCCGGCCCAGGTGGCGAAGTGCAAGCCGGGATTTCCGACCGTCGCCAGCTTGATGTGCTCGTGGCGCTTGGCGTGAATGGCGTCGAGACCGAAGAACGTGAAGAACAGGTTCGCCTCCATGCCCTCGGCGCGGGCCCCGTTGGCCATGATCAGCCCCGGGTAGATGCCCTCGAGCGAGCCTTGCGAGATGACGATGGAGACCTTCGAGTCACTGAGAGCCATGAGCTGTCCTTTCGTAGACGGGGAGTGATCGCCGGCGATCAGATGCAACCGCGGGGCTTCGGGATGCCGGCCAGGAGGGCGGCGGTCTTGGCCGGGCCCATCGGGAACAGCTGGTAGAGCTCCTTCACCGACACGCCCGAGGTCTTGCCGAGCATGCGCACCGTCGGGCCGGTGCCCTTGGCGAAGTACTCGTCGCGCATGAAGCGGATGACCTGCCAGTGGCGGTCGGTGAGCTCGGGGATCTCGGCCTCGGCGGCGAGGATCGGCGCCATGTCTTCGGTCCACTGATCGGGATCGACGAAGAATCCGTCGTCGGTCACCTCGACGGCGACCTCGGCAATGGTTGTCGTAGGCATGATTGCTCCTTCGGGGGGTTTCGGTTGGTGGTCAGTCGAGATGCTTCCCGGCGGTCGGCATCGCAGCGCCGATCCCGGGGATGTCGCGGCCGGGCAGCAGGCTGTGCCAGTAGAACCACTGGAACATCAGCTTGCCGAGATGATTGAGTCGCGACTCCTTGAGGAGCGGGAGCCCGACCGCCGTCGGATAGTGGCCGTCGACAGGCTCCTGCTCGTAGTTGAAGTCGATGAGGAGGGCCTTGTCGAACCCGGTCTCGATGAAGCAGTTGGCGTGTCCGTCGAAGCTCGAGTCGAGCTCGTCGCCGGCGAGGAAGCGTACGATGTTCTCGACCAGGACCTCACCTTCGAAGTGACTCACCGAGCCCGCCTTCGAGGCCGGCAGGTTGGCCGCATCGCCGATCACGAAGACCTCGGGCGCGGCCTGTGACTGGAGCGTGTGCGGGTCGGTCTCGACGAAGTCGAGAGCATCACCGAGTCCCGGTGAACGACCCACATACTCGGCGCCGGAGTGGACCGGCACGACGACGGCCAGGTCGAACTCGACCTCGCGCCCGTCGAAGCCGACGATCGTGCCGGCCGCGCCGTCGACCTCGCCCGTGTTGAAGTCGGTGATCACGTGAATCCCGCGCTCGTCGAGCATCCCCCCGAGCAGCTCGGACGCCCGCGGTTTGGTGAAGGCGCCGTCGAGCGGAGTCACATACGTGAGCTCGACCTGGTCCCGGATGCCCCGCTCGTGGAAGTACCAATCGGCGAGAAAGCAGAATTCGAGAGGAGCCACCGGGCACTTGATCGGCATGTCGACGACGTTGACGACGAGGCGCCCGCCATCGAAGTCATCGAGCGCCTCTTCGAGACTGCGGGCCCCTTCGAGGTCGTAGAAGGTGAACACCTTCTCGTTCCAGCCCGGACCCGTGAGACCCTCGGTCTCGTCGGGCACGAGACGCGCCCCGGTCGCGATGACCAAGACGTCGTATCCGAGCACGTCGCCGTTGGCCAGGGTCACCGCTCGTGACTCGATGTCGACCGACTCGACGCCGCTCTCGACGAAGTTCACGCCCCTTCGGAGCTGTCGTTTCCGAGGCCGGACGAGATCCTCGGACTGCGTGAGTCCGAAGGGCACGAACAAGAGGCCGGGCTGATACACGTGGTCGTTGTTCTCGTCGACGACGGTGATGTCGATCCGGCCGCGGTACTTCTTGTGGAGGCGATTGGCGGTGAGTGTTCCACCCGTGCCTCCACCGAGGATCAGAATGCGTTTGGTCACGGATCCCAGTGTCGTCGCCCCGGGAGGAGTTGCGCAGGGTCGAAAGTCCTGCGCACCGCCCTCGGTGTGGGCACACTGGACCGTCATGAGCATCGACGTCAGCGACGTGAGCTTCCACTATCCCGACGGCACACCCGCCGTCGACGAGTTGTCGTTCCAGGCTCGTTCGGGAGCGGTCACGGCGATCATCGGCCCGAACGGGGTGGGCAAGACGACCCTCCTAGAGCTCATCGTCGGTGATCTCGAACCGGCAGAGGGCGTGATCAGCGTCGACGGTCAGCTCGCGTACATGCGTCAGAATCCGGGCTTCGACGGCATGGAGCAGCCGACGGTGGGCGACGCGCTGGCCCTCGGGCTGCCGCGCTCGATGCGCGACCAGTACGAGGTGTTGCAGGATCTCTACGCTCGTGCCGCTTCCGATGTCGACGCCGGGATGGCCATCGGCGATGCCCTCGATCGTTGGAGCAGCCTCGGCGGCTACGAGATCGAGGCCGGCTTCGACCAGATCACCCGAGCGGTTCTGCGCCAGGGATACGACGAGGCTCGCGACCGTCCACTCACCCAGCTCTCGGGTGGCGAGCGCAAGCGCGTGATCCTGTCGTCGTTCCTGGCCTCGCCGGTGCCGGTGCTCATCCTCGACGAGCCCGACAACTTCCTCGATCTCGACGGCAAGGCCTGGCTCGAACGCGAGCTGCGCGCGACGAGGAAGACCGTGCTGATGGTCTCTCACGACCGAACCCTGCTCTCTGCTGCCGTCGATCGCATCCTGGTCCTCGAGCACAACGCGTCGTGGATGCACGGCGGCACCTACACGACGCTGCCCGCCGCCCGACGCGAGCGGGCCGAGAAGCTGGCCAAGGACCTCGATCGTTGGCACGAGGAGGAGCGGCGCCTGTTCCGCTACTACAAGCTCATGAAGCAACGAGCGTCGATCAGCCCCGACATGGCCAAGCGGGCCGACGCCGCCGAGACACGCTGGGAACGCTTTCGCGATGCCGGTCCGCCGACGGCTCCGCCCCCTGAGCGCGAGATCACGACCCGATTCGTCGGGTCCCGGTCCGGCAAGGTCGCGATGACCGTGACCGACCTCGAGGTCCCCGAGCTGTTCCTGCCCTTCGACCTCACGGTGTGGAACGAAGAGCGCGTGCTGCTGCTCGGCGAGAACGGCGTCGGCAAGTCGACGCTGCTCCGCATGTTGCGTGACGTCAGCCGGGCCAGTGGCACCGACCTCGACGACAGCCCGGTCCGCTTCGGGCCGACCGCGCGGGTGGGCTACTTCTCGCAGGACAACCGGGTGACCTCTGCCCGCAGCGTCGCCGATGATGCGCCGCTCCTCGACGTGGTGGCCGAACGGTTCGGCAACGAGCACGACGCCCGTAAGGCGCTCGGACGCTACGGCCTGGCCAACCACGTGCGGCACACCCTGCGGGAGCTCTCCGGCGGCCAGAAGGCGCGGGTGCAGCTCATCTTGTTGGAGACCGAGCGGCCCAATGTGCTCCTGCTCGACGAGCCGACCGACAACCTCGACCTCGAGTCGATCCTGGCCATCGAAATCGCCCTCAGTGAGCTCGAGGCCACTCTGGTCACCATCTCCCACGACCGTGAGTTCGCCAAGGTGTTCGACCGTTTCGTGCTCTTCGATCGTGATGGTCTGGTCGCAGAGACGAACGATCGCCAGGTGGCCCTCGACATCGCGTCGACCTCGGACTTCTCGCTTCTCGACCAACGGAAGCTCGAACTGTTGACGAGGGTTTGAGCGGCAGAGGGGCGGTCGGGGCGACGGATCGGGACGGTAGCCTGCGTGGTCTGTGACGGTCTCCCTTCCCACGAGCGCGGCGGCCGCACTTCGCCCTTCGGCGTCACCCGGTCTGCTCGTGGCAGTCGCCGCGATTGCCGCGACCTTCACGGCGACGCCGTTCGTGATCGCCCAGGTGGTCGACGAGTACGCCGTCACGGCCGGGGCGGCAGCCCTGCTCTCCACTTCGCAGATGACCGGCTTCGCCGTCGGCAACCTGGCCGGCGGGCGGAAGCTCGTCCCGTCCCGCCGTCTGGCACGGCTGGCTCTGGGCGCGTTCGTGGTCGCCAACGGACTCAGCGCCGTCTCACCGTGGTTCAGCGCGCTGGTGGGCCTGCGACTCGGGGCGGGCGTTGCGATGGGCCTCATCACGTGGGTGGCATGGAGCGATTCTGCGTCGGATCTCACACGACGGGGTGAGATCGCCGCCATCGGGCCCCTCGCCGCCGTCGTCGCGTCGCCGGTGATCGCGTTGGCCGTGGCGGTCGACGGCCTGCGCGGGATGTACGGGGTTCTGGCGGTCCTCGTCGCTCTGGCGCTGCTGGCTCCACTCGAGGTCGATGCGACGCTTCCCTCCGAACGGCACCCGATCACCGCGCGTGGCGTGAAGACGATCCTCACCGCCATGTTCCTCTTCACCGCCGGCGGTTCATCGGTGTTCGTGTTCGCCAACGTTCTCGCCACCGACAACGCAGGAATGAGTCCCGTCTGGCTCGCCGTTGCCATCAGTGCCAACGCACTGGTGGGCATACCGGGTGCTCGCTTCGCCGGCCGCCGCCGTGTGCCGGGGGCTTGGATGGCCCTCACCGGCCTGTGCGCCCTTGCTCTCACCCTCTCGACCTACTCGTGGCTGTCCTTCGTGGCCATGACGGTCTGGGGCATGGCCTTCTGGGTGGCCATTCCCGAGGTCTACTTCTTGCTCTCGGATCGATCGTCGCACCCGTCGGATCGCGTCGGCGACGCGCAGGCGGTCATGTCGATCGGTCGGATCGCCGGTCCGTCGCTCGGCGGCGTGCTCGTGGGCGCGGGGTCCTTCACTGCTCTCGGCTGGTTCGGGTTGGGCGCCATGGCTGCCGCCGGACTGATGGTGCAGTACGCCGCCACCACCCACCAGCGCTCATCGGTCGCGATGCCGATTCGCGTGCGGCGCTCGGCCTAGGTAGCGGCATGCGGAAGCTGTGGACCCACGCCGAGGTCGAAGCCCCGGCCGAAGTCGTGTGGGACCTCCTGGTCGACACCGACACCTGGCCGCGGTGGGGGCCGTCGATCCGTTCTGCGAAGGTGAACGGCGGCTCGCTGAAGCTGGGAGCCACCGGTACCGTGACGACGGTGATCGGCATCGATGTCCCGTTCGAGATCACCGAGCACGTTGCCGGGCAGCGTTGGAGTTGGAGGGTGGCAGGAGTCGGTGCCACCGACCACGTCGTCGACCCGCTCGGATCGAATCGTTGTCGCGTCGGCTTCGGTGTGCCGCTGATCGCCGCGCCCTACATTGCCGTGTGCCGGCTGGCGCTCCATCGAATCGACCAACTGGCCACGGCCGACCACCCGCCGGCGAGCTCACCATGAAGGTCGCGGTCATCGGTGCCACGGGCTACGTGGGCGGACGGCTGGTGCCGGAGCTCCTCGCCGCCGGGCACGACGTTCGGTGCCTGGCGCGCAGTCCTCAGCGGCTCGACCTCGTCGACTGGCGGGACGAGGTCGAGGTCCGAACCGCCGACGTCCTCGACCGCGAGTCGCTCGACGAGGCACTGGTCGGCGTCGAGGTCGTGTACTACCTGGTCCACGCCATGGGGCACTCGGGGAACTTCGAGGAGACCGATCGCATCGGCGCCGAGAACACGCGCCGAGCGGCCGAAGCGGCCGGGGTCTCGCGGATCGTCTATCTGGGTGGGCTCGGCGACGACGACGAGGACGACCTCTCGGTTCATCTCCAGAGCCGTCATGAGGTGGGCCGCGTGCTGGCAGCCGGCAACGTGCCCGTCACCGAGCTGCGCGCGGCGGTCATCATCGGCTCGGGAAGTGCGTCGTTCGAGATGTTGCGCAACCTCGTCGAGGTGCTCCCGGCGATGGTCTGCCCGCGATGGGTCACCAAGACTCGGTGTCAGCCCATCGCCATCAGCGACGTCCTGTACTACCTCGTGGCGGTCATCGAGCGCGGCGGCTACGGCAGCGAGATCCTCGAGATCGGCGGCCCCGACGTCCTCACCTATCGCGACATGATGGACCGCTACGCGGCGATTGCCGGTCTGAAGCGTCGCCTGATTCTCCCGGTTCCGCTGCTCACGCCGCGCCTGTCGTCCCACTGGGTCAACGTGGTCACTCCACTCCCGTACGGGCTGGCCCGACCACTGGTAGACAGTCTCATCAACGACGTGGTCGTGAGTCCCGAGCGCGACATCCGGCGGGTGATCGATCGGGAGCCTCACGACCTCGACGAGGCACTGCGCCGGGCGCTGAGTCGCGTCAAGGACGTCAACGTGGCCACCAGCTGGATGGACAGTGCCCGCTACGCAACGCCTGCGTCGCCGATGCCACAGGATCCCGACTGGGCCGGTGGAACCGTCTACCTCGACACCCAGACCGTGACGTCGACCGCCACCGCGGAACAGCTCTTCGCAGCCGTGTCCGGCATCGGCGGGCGCCGCGGATGGTACGTGGCCGGACCCCTGTGGACGCTACGGGGCGCACTCGACAAGCTCGTCGGTGGTGTCGGCATGCGACGCGGGCGTCGCCACCCCGATCACCTGCGCGTCGGCGACGCGCTCGACTTCTTCCGCGTCGAGGACTACGACCCGCCCGAGCTGCTGCGACTCCGTGCCGAGATGAAAGTGCCAGGGGAAGCCTGGCTGGAATGGCGGGTGACGCAGGTGTCGCCGACCACTTCCGAGCTTCGTCAGCTCGCTCGTTTCCACCCCCGTGGCATCAGCGGACGCGCGTACTGGTGGGTGCTGCTGCCGTTCCACAAAGTGATCTGGAAGCTGTTGGCTGAACGACTCGCGGCCGCTGCAGAGTCGGTGGCGACCCGCGCCCAAGCGAGGCCATGACCACCGGACTGCTGCTGCTGCTCGCGGTGCACCTGGCGGCAACCGCCGCAATGACCGGGCTGATCTGGTTCGTGCAGGTCGTGCACTATCCGCTCTTCGATCTGGTCGGGAGCGGGGAGTTCGTCCGCTACGAGGCGGCGCACACGCGACTCACGGCCTGGGTCGTCGGGCCGTTCATGGCCGTCGAGGGGGCTACCGCCCTGCTCATCGTCGCCGCACCCGGCGAGGATCTCGGGCGCCTCCTTCCGGTTGTGGCGCTCCTGGTGCTCGCGGTCGTGCATGCCAGCACGGTCTTCTTGCAGGTTCCGATGCATCGCGCACTCTCGCAGGCCCATGACCCTGCGCACTCCCGTCGACTCGTGGTCACGAACTGGATTCGGACCGTGGGATGGTCGGTGCGCTCGGTGTTGGCGGCCGCCATGCTGATTCTGGCCAACCGCCCATGAGCGCCGATCGACCCACCGTATGGGTGCTCGGTGACCAACTGAACCGGGGAATCGCCTCGCTCGAGCACCGCCGCCCCGGCGATTGCCGCGTGCTGTTCGTCGAGAGCGAGGCCAAGAAGACGGGCAAACGGTGGCACGTCCAACGGCTCCACCTGGTGGTCTCGGCCATGGCTCACTTCGCTGCCGAGCTCGAGGCCGAGGGCTTCGACGTCGACTACCGCCATGCGCCGACGCTGGCCGAAGGCGCTCGAGCGCACTGCCGCGAGCTCCAGGTGACCGAGCTGATCGCCATGGAGCCGATGAGCTTCGACGGCCGCCAACTGCTCGAACGGCTTGGAGTGCAGCTTGTCGCCAACAATCAGTTCACGTGCGGGTACGACGAGTTCGCGGCCTGGGCTGCCGGGCGCAACAGCCTCAAGATGGAGGACTTCTATCGCTGGCAGCGGCAGCGCCTCGATGTGCTCATGACCGACGACGGCCCCGCCGGAGGGCAGTGGAACTTCGACCAGCTCAACCGCGAGCCCCCGCCCACCGATGGCCGTTCGTGGCCCACGATCGAGCGGTTCTCCCTCGACGACCTCGACCGAACGGTTCTCGACCGACTACCCCGCGGCTGGGGCGCGCCGCCCGACGGCACCTGGCCGGTAACACGAGCTCAGGCCCTCGTTCGCCTCGAGGAGTTCGTCGACTCTGCGCTCGGACCCTTCGGCCCCCACGAGGACGCGATGCTCAGCACCGAGTGGAAGTTGGCCCACTCAGTCTTGAGCTCGTCGCTGAATCTCGGGTTGCTGCACCCGCGGGAGCTGGTCGATGCCGCGGTCGGTTCCCACCGACGGGGCGATGCGCCGATCAACAGCGTCGAAGGGTTCGTCCGACAGGTGATCGGCTGGCGCGAGTACGTGTGGGGTCTCTATTGGCTGTGGATGCCCGACTACCGCGAACAGAACGCGCTCGACGCGCGTCGACCGGTGCCCCCCGCCTTCACCGGCGCGTCGTCCACCGACATGCAGTGCGTGTCGAAGGTCATCGACCGTGTCCACCATCACGGATACGCCCATCACATCGAGCGACTCATGATCCTCGGCAACCTCGCCCTGACGGCCGGCGTCGATCCACAGGCGATGACCCAATGGATGTGGGCGAGCTTCGTCGACGGCGCCGAGTGGGTCATGGTCCCGAATGTGATCGGGATGGCACTCCACGCCGACGGCGGGATGATGGCGACCAAGCCCTATGCCGCCGGTGGTGCGTACATCAATCGGATGAGCGACTTCTGCCAAGGCTGTCGCTACGACCCCAAGCAGCGCACCGGAGACGATGCCTGTCCGTTCACGACCTTGTACTGGGACTTCCTCGCCCGCAACGAGCACAGCATCGGTTCGAACCACCGCATGGCTCGCCAGATGGGGAGCATGCGGCGGTTGGCCGATCTTCCGGCGGTACGCCGTCGAGCGAACGAGGTGCTCGCCGCGCTCGACGACGGAGCTCTCTGAACCGCCGCCCGACCATCGACCCTGCCCTACCATCGATGGGGTGAACGACTCGTCGGTCAGCTATCTCGCCTACGGTTCGAACCTCGCTTCCGCTCGGCTGCGGGCGTACATCGACGGTTCCGACGCGGCGTCGGCCTACGGCCACCACGAGCCGTGCGAGGACACCTCCG
>JAHEJN010000122.1 GCA_024638845.1 Acidimicrobiales bacterium
GTCGACCTCCGACGCCACTGGCGTCGCTAGCCTGGCCAGCCATGGCTGATGGCTACGACCCCACCTCGATCGAGCTGCGCTGGCAGCAGCGCTGGATCGACGAGGGAACCTACGAGATCGACAACGACGATCCGCGGCCCCCGTACTACGTGCTGTCGATGTACCCGTATCCCAGCGGTCCGGCCCACATCGGCCACGTGCGCAACTACACCTTCGGCGACCTGCTGGTTCGCTACCGCACCATGCAAGGCGACGGCGTGCTGTCGCCCATCGGCTTCGACTCCTTTGGCCTCCCGGCGGAGAACGCCGCCATCCAGAGCGGTATGCATCCTCGCGAGCACACCGACGCCAACATCGAGGCGCTGTCGTCGTCGCTGCGACGCATCGGAGCGGTGTACGACTGGCGGCGGCAGGTGAAGAGCCACGACCCCGACTACATGAAGTGGAGTCAGTGGATCTTCCTCAAGTTCTACGAAGCGGGCCTGGTGTTCCGCGACACTGCACCGGTCAACTGGTGCCGCGGCTGCCAGACCGTGTTGGCCAACGAGCAGGTGATCGACGGCCTCTGTGACCGGTCGAGCGATCCTGTCGAACGACGCGACATGGAGCAGTGGTTCTACAAGATCACCGACTACGCCCAGGAGCTGCTCGACGACATCGACGATCTCGACTGGCCCGAGCGGGTCAAGATCATGCAACGGAACTGGATCGGTCGCAGCGAGGGCGCCGAGTTCGGGCTGCCCATCGCGGAGGCCGACGGGTCGGCGCGGACCGACGTCGAGCCGCTGTCGGTCTATACGACCCGGCCCGACACCAGCTTCGGCATGACCTTCGCGGTGATGGCGCCCGAGCATCCACGGGTCGACGAGCTCACCAGCCCCGAACACGCAGCCGAGGTCGCAGCCTTCCGAACCGATACTTCGGCCAAGTCCGAGGTCGACCGGCTGTCGACGGTCGGCGACTTCACCAAGCGTGGCGTCTTCACCGGCAGTCACGTGGTCAATCCGTTCACCGGCGTGGCCATCCCCCTCTACCTGGCCGACTACGTGCTCACCACCTACGGCACCGGTGCGATCATGGCCGTGCCCGCCCAGGACCAGCGCGACTGGGACTTCGCCACTGCGTATGGCCTCGACATCGTGCGGACCGTGCAACCGCCCGACGACTTCGACGGCGAGGCCTACACCGGTGACGGACCCGCCATCAACAGCGCCACCGACTCCCTCGATCTGAACGGCATGGGCGTCACCGAGGCCAAGGCGGCGGCCACCGACTGGCTCGAACAGCGCGACCTCGGCGTCCGCAAGGTGAACTTCCGCATCCGCGACTGGCTGCTCTCGCGCCAGCGCTACTGGGGCTGCCCCATCCCCATCGTCTACTGCGAGTCCTGCGGCGAGCAGCCGGTGCCCCTCGATGAGCTGCCGGTCGAGCTGCCCCACGACATCGAGTTCCTGCCCACCGGGCAGTCGCCGCTGCTGTTCCACGAGGGGTTCCTCACGGCGACGTGCCCGTCGTGTGGCGAGCCGGCGCGGCGCGAAACCGACACGATGGACACCTTCGTCGACAGCTCGTGGTATTTCCTGCGCTTCGCCGATCCGTTCAACCACGACGCCCCCTTCTCGGCCGAGGCGGCCGACCACTGGCTGCCCGTCGACCAGTACATCGGCGGCGTCGAACACGCGATCCTCCACCTGCTGTACGCCCGGTTCTTCACCAAGGCGCTGGCCGACCTCGGAGCCGCTCCGGCCACCCTGCGCGAGCCGTTCCAGCGGCTGTTCACCCAGGGCATGGTTCGCCTCGGCGGTGGCCGCATGTCGAAGTCGAAGGGCAACCTGGTGGCGCCCGAGGCGATCATCGACGAGGTCGGTGCCGATGCGCTGCGTCTGGCCATCCTCCAGGTGAAGCCACCGGCCGAGGACGTCGACTGGGAGGACTTCCAGATCGAGGGCTGCTCCCGATTCCTCAACCGGGTGTGGCGGCTGGCCGCGCCCGGCACCGACCTGTTCTCTTCGGCCCGCACGGGTGACCTCACCGACGCCGACGTCGAGATCGACCGCGCCACCCACGTACTGATCGACCGCATCACCGGCGACTACGACCGTTGGAGCTACAACACCGCGGTGGCGGCGATGATGGAATTCACCAACGCGGTCTACAAGTACGTGCAGAGTGAACAGGGTCCGCACCGCGACACTCTCGACGCCGCCGTCGACGCCCTGCTCCGGGTGATGGCCCCCGCCGTGCCCCACATCTCGGGCGAGCTGTTCGAGCTGCGGGGCCACGGCGACATCCACGCCCAACCGTGGCCTGGCTTCGATCCGGCCAAGCTGGTCACGAGCACCGAGACCATGGTGATCCAGGTCAACGGCAAGGTGCGCGACAAGATCGACGTGGCCGTCGACATCTCCGACGCCGACGCCGAGGCCTTGGCGCTTGCGAGCGAGGCGGTGCAACGACACCTCGACGGCGG
Organism: Acidimicrobiales bacterium; assembly: GCA_024638845.1. GTDB lineage: Bacteria > Actinomycetota > Acidimicrobiia > Acidimicrobiales > JAHEJN01 > JAHEJN01. The sequence continues at coordinate 2,471 of JAHEJN010000122.1, forward strand.
CGAGCCCCGCAAGATCATCGTGCGGGCGCCGAAACTGGTGAGCATCGTCGCCTGAGCGCCCCACCCGGCGGGGGCGGGTGAAACCTTCCGGAGCCGAGTGGGGTCGAATCAGGCACATGCCCACGCTCGTCGACCGAATCGAAGCGGCCGCAAATCGTCGCGGAACCGGTGGCATCACCTTCGTCGGGAATGGCATCGAGATCCGTCGGGGCTGGGACGAGCTCCACCACGAGGCCAAGGCGGTCGCCGCCGCACTCCAGGCCAGAGGTGTAGGTGTGGGCTCACACGTCGCCATCCTCGGCCCGACGAGCCACAACCTGGTCGTCACCGTGCAGGCGGTGTGGCTCACCGGCGCCACCCTCGTGCTGCTGCCACTGCCGATGCGTCTGGGCTCCATCGAGGAGTTCGTCACGCAGACCCGCGTGCGCATTCGGCACGCCGACATCGATCTGTTGCTCGTCGACGCCGATCTCGCCCCGTTCCTCGACGTGCAACCCGACGATCCGCCGTCGGAGCGCCTCGGCCACCTCACCGCCGACGCCGTCGGCTACCGACGGCCCGACGTCGACCCCACGGTCCTGGCCAGTATGCAGTTCACGTCGGGATCCACCGCCGACCCCAAGGGTGTGATGCTGCCGCACGGCACGTGCTGCGCCAACCTCGACGCCATCGTCGCCGCCGCAGGGGTCGATTTCGCCAACGACGTCATGGTCTCGTGGCTGCCGCTGTACCACGACATGGGCCTGGTGGGATTCCTGATGTTGCCGATGACCCTCGGCCTCGAACTGGTGCTCGGCGCACCCCAGGACTTCCTCGCCGCCCCTGGTCGCTGGATGGAGTGGGTCAGCTCCCACAAGGGAACCATCACCGCCGGCCCGAACTTCAGCTGGGTGCTCGCCGCCCGTGCCCTCAAACGATCCGACTCCCTCGACCTGTCGCACCTTCGTATCGCGCTGAACGGTGCCGAACCCGTCGACCCCACAACGGTGGCCCAGTTCGTCGACGCGGCCGCCCCCCACGGCTTCGACGCCCGCGCCGTGTACCCCGCCTTCGGCATGGCCGAGCTGGTGATAGGCGGCACGTTTCCCGAGCCGCTGTCGGGGCTCCGAACCGATGCCGTCCACCGCCTCACCCTCGAAGCCGAGCGGTATGCGGCCCCCGCCGACGATCCCCTCGCCCGGACCACCCGTCATCTCGCCTTCCTCGGTCGGCCGGTGCCGGGGCTCGAGATCCGTATCGTCGATCCCGAGACCGGACATGTGCTGAGCGATCGTGAGGTCGGCGAGCTCCAGATACGGGGCACCTCGGTCACGCCCGGCTACTACGAACGGCCCGACGTCAACGCCCAGGTCTTCGTCGACGGATGGTTCCGAACCGGAGATCTCGCCTACACGGTCGACGGCCAGATGGTGATGTGCGGACGGATCAAGGACATGATCATCGTCGGCGGACGCAACGTCTTCCCCGACGAGATCGAGCGGGCCGTGGGCGAGGTGCCCGGGGTTCGCGCCGGGAACGTGATCGTCTTCGGTGTCGACGGCCGCCAGGGCAAGCAGTCGCTCACCGTCGTTGCCGAGATCAAGGGTGCCGACACCACCACCATCCGCGACGCCATCTCGATACGGGTCAGACACACCGTCGGCGTACCGGCCAAACACATCGCGCTGACCCAGCCGGGCAGCCTGCCCAAGACCTCCTCGGGCAAGCTCCAGCGGTCGCTGTGCAAGCAGCAGTTCGAGACCGGCGCGTTGCTCCGGGTCGCCGAGCTCGAGGAGCTCGGCGAGATCAGCTAGCCAGCAGCTCGTCGACGATGGGACCGAAGACCTCGGGCGAGCGCTCGTAGGCCACGTACAGGCTCAGCCGGTCGACGAGCCCGTCGAAGCGCTCCCGCAACCGGGCGGCCACCAGGGCGGGCTCGGCCACGACGGCGAACTCGTCGAGCATGGCCGGCTCGATCAGATCGGCCATCGCCTCCCACTCACCGCGCTTCGACAGGTTGTTCAGCACCACGTGCGCATCGCCCCAGCCGTGGTGGTCGAGCACACCCTGGTACGCAGGCGTCGACGCGTAGAACGCGATCTGTTGGCGGGTCGCCAACGACGCGGCGGCCATCGCCGTTTCGTCGGCTCCGGTGACCACGAACGCGGGCAGGGAGACCTCGACGTCGGCGAGCGACCGACCGACTCCGGCCGCCGCGGTCTGAATCGTGGCGAGACCGACGTTGCGCAGATACGACTGGGTGGTGAAGGGGTGACTGATCCAGCCGTCGGCCACCTGGCCGGTGACGGTCAACATGTGCGGTCCCACGGCGGCCAGGAACACCCGGGGATCACCGTGCGGGTTCGGTCCCGGGTCGAAGAACGGCGTCATCAGGGTGTGGGTGTAGAAGTCGCCGCGAAACGCCAGTCGTTCGCCGGTGTTCCACGCATGCCAGATGGCGCGGATGGCCTCGACCATCTCGCGCATACGAGCCGCGGGCCTCGACCACTCCATGCTGAAGCGCTTCGTGATGTGGGGCTTGATCTGCGATCCGAGGCCCAGCATGAGGCGTCCGCCGGAGTACTCCTGGAGGTCGTACCCGAGATTGGCCAACAGCATGGGGTTGCGGGCGAAGGCCACGGCGATGCCGGTACCGAGCTCGAGCGTCTCGGTGTGTTCGGCGGCGAGGGTGAGTGGCAGGAAGGGGTCATGGTTGGTCTCGGCCGTCCACCCTCCGGCGTAGCCAGCGGATTCGAGCGAATGGGCCGCCTCGCCGACGTCGGCCAGACGGCTCGGTAGGTTCTCGTCGAGTTTCACGGTGAGTTCCGTCCTCTCACAGGGGTCACTTGTCGGGGTCGAGATCGCGGAGGAAGTCCTGGAACTCCGCAGCCAGTTCTTCACCCGACGGGAGGTCCGAGCGAAGCTCGGCCGTCTGGTCGTGCAGCCGCTCGAGCTCGCTCACCAGACCCTGGCGCTCGGTGCTCCGCTCGATGATCTCGTCGATGTGCTCGATGGCTGCGTGCGCTTCCTCGGTCAGGACTGCGGAGTCGAATCGGCGGATTCCTCGTCGGGACAGTTCGTCGATGAGGGCGACGGCGGCCGACGGATACGGAAGCGTTGCGGCGTAGTGCGGAACCTGAGCCCAGAGGCCGATGGCCGGGATGCCGGCGTCGGCCAGGTGGCGTTCGAGCGCCGCGCTCACCCCCGACGGCAGCTCGATGTGGCCGGGAACCGTGTACGGGGAATCGGCGAGGGCCTCGGCGGTGGCGGTCACCGTCATTCGTACCGGGCGCGTGTGGGGAACCGCCGCCGGATAGGCGCCGATGGTGATCATCTGTGAGACGCCGAAGGACTGGCACAGCCGTCCGACTGCGCCGAGGAACCCGAACCACGCCGAGTCGGGTTCGCTGCCCCGCAGCATGAGCAGATCGCGACCGTCGAGGTCCTTGCCCGCCACCATCTCGATGAAAGGCCAATCGAGGCCACGGTTGATCCCGTCGACCAGAGTCAGGGTGGGTCGCCGCGCCCGGTAGTCGATGAAGGTGTCGGTGTCGAAGCTGACGACCGGAGCCGTGTCGGCCTGGTCGACGATGGCCCGGCTGGCGGTGGCCATGGCCGAGCCGGCGTCGACCCATCCGTCGAGGCACACCAGCAGCACCGGATCGACCAGGTCGGGCCGGTCGTGTTGTTCGTAGGGCTCGCTCATGGCACACGCTCGGCGGCGGCCTCGGCGCGGGCGATGAGCGACTCGATGCTGGCGACGAAGCTCTCGGTGCCCCCAGTGGGGACCTTGTCGCCCATGGCGCCGCCGATGTAGCGGCTGTACACGCCCTCGAGGATGGCAGCCAGCTTCCATGCGGCGAATGCGAGGTAGTAGTCGATGCCCTCGAGGGACCGGCTGGACAGGTTCCGGTAGGTGTCGATGACCTGCTCACGTGGCCAGAAGCCCGGGCTCGAGGTGGGGGAGTCGACGAGCGCCGACGCAGGATCGCCCGGCTCGGCCCAGTAGGTGACAAGCTGCGCGATGTCGACGAGAGGGTCACCGAGCGTGCAGATCTCCCAGTCGAGAACGGCCACGACCGAGCCCGCGTCGGCGGTGCCAGGAGCCCCGACGATCGTGTTGTCGAGCCGATAGTCGCCGTGCACGATCGTTGCACCCTGCTGTTCGGGAATCCGACTCACGAGATGGTCGTGGATCTCGTTCATGCCCGCCCGCTCGACGGTCTTGGACTCGTCGTACTGGCGCTTCCACCGGCGTAGCTGGCGGGCCACGTAGTCCTCGCGCTTGCCGAGGCCGTCGAGACCGACTTCGTCGATGTCGACATCGTGGATGGCGGCCAACGTCTCCACCAGCGATCGGCTCGCGACCTGCTTGAGCTCGTCGCTGAGCGGCTCGGCCTCGGCTCGGTTGCGGATCACCAGACCGTCGACGAACCCCATCACGTAGAACGGCTTCTCGTTCACCGACTCGTCCGTGCACAAGCCGACCACCGGGGGCACCGGGACCGAGGAACCCTGGAGGGCGGCGATGACGGTGTGCTCGCGGCTCATGTCGTGGGCGGTGGCCAGCACCTGGTGCAAGGGCGGTCGGCGCAACACGAAGGCGCCGCCGGTCTGGTCGGTGACGCGAAACGTGAGGTTCGAGTGGCCTCCAGCGATCAGATCGAACGTGAGCGGCGGCTCCAGATCGGGCAGACGCTCGGCCATCCAGGCCGTGACCGCATCGACGTTCACCCCTCGCGGTGCACGTCGGTTCTCGGCGGTTTCGGCCTGGTCGGACACAGCGGCCAACCTACCCCGACTCCGGGTACCCATTGCAGCCGGTGCCACCGGGTGGGTGGCGCCGGTAGATTCGGGTCCATGGTCGATGTCACAGATGCCACGTTCGGCACCGCAGTCATGGAACGCTCCACCCAGGTGCCGGTCGT
>JAHEJN010000123.1:0-3622 GCA_024638845.1 Acidimicrobiales bacterium
TGGAGCGGGTGACGAGAATCGAACTCGCATAGCCAGCTTGGAAGGCTGGGGTTCTAGCCATTGAACTACACCCGCAGGTGGCGACGAGCCTAGCCGCGGCCGTCGGCGTTGCGGCCGGCCGGGCGAGGGTCGGCGCCGGTTACACTCGCCCGGGTGAACAGCACAGTCGAAGCGCTCGACGACAACAAGGTGAAGCTCTCGGTCGACGTGGCCGAGGAAGAGATCGAGGGCGCCATCGATGCTGCCTTCAAGAAGATCGGCAAGGAGGTGCGTCTGCCGGGGTTCCGGCCCGGCAAGGTTCCCCGCCGCGTGCTCGAAGCCCGTTTCGGCAAGGACTTCGCTCGAGGCGAGGCGCTGCGCGACGCGATCCCCGAGTTCTACGTGAAGGCCGTGCGCGAGCACGAGGTCGACGTCATCGCCCCGCCCGACTTCGAGATCACCGCCGGCGAACAGAATGGCCCCATCTCCTTCGAGGCCGTCGTCGAGACCCGCCCGGTGGTCGAGATCACCGGCTACGCCGACCTCCGGGTCGAGATCCCCAGCCCGCTGGTGAACGACGACGACATCGCCGAACACCTCGACAACCTCCGCGGCAACTTCGCCGAGCTCGCCTCCGTCGAGCGCCCCGCCGCCGAGGGTGACCACGTCACCATCGACATCGCCGGCACCCAAGACGGCGAGGACGTACCCGGCCTCACCGCCGACGACTATGTCTACGAGGTCGGCTCGGGTGCCGTCGTCGAAGAGATCGACGCCAACCTCATCGGTGCGTCGGTCGGCGACGTCGTCGAGTTCTCCGCCGAGCATCCCGATCCCGAAGAAGAGGGTCAGCTCGACTTCCGCATCGAGGTGAAGGACATCCAGGAGAAGGTGCTGCCCGAGCTCGACGACGAGTTCGCCAAGCAGGCCTCCGAGTTCGAGACCCTGGCCGAGCTCACCGCCGACGTGCACGACCAGCTGGCGGCCGGCAAGCGGCAGCGAGCGGCCGGCGCGGCCAGCGAGAAGGTCGGCGAGGCCCTCGCCGACCTCGTTGCCCTCGAGCCGCCCGAGCCCATGGTCGACAGCGAGGTGCAGAGCCGGCTCCAAGACCTCATGCAACGGCTCCAGCAGTCGGGCATCGACGTCAATCAGTATTTCCAGATCACCGGCCAGACGCCCGAACAGCTCACCGCCACGATGCGGGAACCGGCCCGGCAGGGAGTGAAGCTCGACCTCGCCCTGCGCCACGTGGCCGTAGCCGAGGGTCTCGTCGTCACCGACGACGACCTCGACGCCGAGTTCGAGAAACTGGCCGTCCAGATCGGCAGCGATGCCGAGTCGATCCGCGAGCAGTTCGCGTCGTTCGGCACCATGTTCGAGTTCCGGGCCGACATCGCCAAGAACAAGGCGATGGAATGGATCACCGAGCACGTGACGTTGGTGGACGAAGACGGCAACACCGTCGATCGCTCACTGCTCGACGAGCCCGAGGTCGAGTCGGAGCCCGAAAGTGCCGAAGAAGAAGAATTCGCCGACGCCGCTGCCGCCGACGAGGAAGAGTAGAAGCATCATGAACTGGACCATCCCGCCCCGGAACTACCTCGTTCCCACGGTCGTCGAGCAGACCAACCGCGGCGAGCGAGGCTACGACCTCTACTCGAAGCTGCTGAAGGAGAACATCATCTTCCTCGGCACCCCCATCGACGACACGATCGCCAACCTGGTCTGCGCGCAGCTGTTGCACCTCGAGTCGGAGAACCCCGACAAGGACATCAACCTCTACATCAACAGCCCGGGCGGCGACATCAACGCGCTGTTCGCCATCTACGACACGATGCAGTACATCAAGCCCGAGATCGCCACCATCTGCTTCGGGCAGGCGGCATCGGCCGCTGCGGTGCTGCTCGCGGCAGGTACACCCGGCAAGCGGCTGGCTCTGCCACACTCTCGTGTACTCATCCATCAGCCATACGCCGGCGCTCAGGGTCAGGTCTCCGATCTCCAGCTCGCATCACAGGAGATCCAGCGGCTCAAGGAACAACTCGAGCACATCCTGGCCCAACACACCGGACAGACCGTCGAGAAGATCAGCACCGACACCGATCGCGATTTCGTCATGACCGCCGTCGAAGCCAAGGAGTACGGCATCATCGACGAGGTCATCGAGATCCGTAATACCGTGGACAGCAGCGGACCCATCACCGCCGTCAACTGAGAATCCGCCAGCTGACGACACAGCAGGAACCGACAACACACACGAGCGAAGGGACCAGGGGGAGTGGCGAAGTTCGGAGAAGGGGGCGAGCTCCTGAAGTGCTCGTTCTGCGGCAAGTCGCAGAAGCAGGTCAAGAAGCTGATCGCCGGTCCTGGTGTCTACATCTGCGACGAGTGCATCGATCTCTGCAACGAGATCATCGAGGAAGAACTGGCCGAGACGCCCGAGCTCGGCTTCGAGGAGCTGCCCAAGCCCGCCGAGATCTTCGACTTCCTCAACGACTACATCATCGGTCAGGACCGCGCCAAGCGCATCATGTCGGTGGCGGTCTACAACCACTACAAGCGGGTCAAGATGGGCACGGCCTCCGACGAGGTCGAGCTGTCGAAGTCGAACATCCTGCTCGTCGGGCCCACCGGCTGCGGCAAGACCCTCATGGCTCAGACCCTGGCGCGGATGCTGAACGTCCCGTTCGCCATCGCCGACGCCACCGCTCTCACCGAGGCCGGGTATGTCGGTGAGGACGTCGAGAACATCCTGCTCAAGCTCATCCAGGCCGCCGACTACGACGTCAAGAAGGCCGAGACCGGCATCATCTACATCGACGAGATCGACAAGATCGCCCGCAAGAGCGAGAACCCGTCGATAACCCGCGACGTGTCGGGTGAGGGTGTGCAGCAGGCCCTTCTCAAGATCCTCGAGGGAACCACCGCGTCGGTGCCGCCCCAGGGAGGCCGCAAGCATCCCCATCAGGAGTTCATCCAGATCGACACGACCAACGTCTTGTTCATCTGCGGTGGCGCCTTCGCCGGCATCGACACCATCATCGAGAGTCGCCTCGGCTCCAACGGCGTCGGCTTCGGCGCCGACATCCGCAAGGCCAAGGAGAAGAACCTCGGCGCGCTGTTCGAGGCGCTCCAGCCCGAAGACCTCTCGAAGTTCGGTCTCATTCCCGAGTTCATCGGCCGGCTTCCCGTGGTCGGAGCCGTCGCCAACCTCGACCGCGATGCGCTGGTGCGTATTCTCACCGAGCCCAAGAACGCCCTCGTGAAGCAGTATCAGAAGTTCTTCGAGTACGAGAACGTCGAGCTCGAGTTCACCGACGGCGCCCTCGATGCCGTGGCCGACCGTGCCCTCGATCGGGGCACCGGCGCACGAGGCCTCCGCTCGATCCTCGAAGAGGTTCTGCTCGGCGTGATGTACGACCTGCCCGGTCGAGACGATGTCGAGCGGTGCATCGTCGACGCGGACGTGGTCGCACAGGAGACTGCGCCGACCTTGGTGGCCCGGGCCGGGGGCGAGAGCCGCGAACGGCCGCGCCGCGCGGCCTCGTAGCCTCAGGTGAGGTCCGAACCGTCGCTGGCCGACGGTCTGGCGTTTCTCGAACGTCACATCGATCTCGAAGCCACGGCGGGGATCTCGGCCGGC
>JAHEJN010000123.1:3722-7373 GCA_024638845.1 Acidimicrobiales bacterium
CGAACGGCCGCGCCGCGCGGCCTCGTAGCCTCAGGTGAGGTCCGAACCGTCGCTGGCCGACGGTCTGGCGTTTCTCGAACGTCACATCGATCTCGAAGCCACGGCGGGGATCTCGGCCGGCCAGGTCGAGGGGTTGTCGCTCGAGCCCGTCCACCGGCTCCTCACCCTGCTGGGAGAGCCGCAGACCGACATGCCCTTCGTGCATCTCACCGGCACCAACGGCAAGGGTTCGACTGCGATGTTGATCTCGCGGCTGCTCCAGAGCCACGGCCTCACCGTAGGAACCTATTCGAGCCCCCACGTGTCGTCGATCAACGAGCGCTTCGGTCACAACGGCGAGCCCATCACCGACGGCGAGTTGGCCGATGCCCTGGCCACGGTCGAGCTGGTCACGTCGACGCTGCCCGACCTGTCGTTCCGCTTCTTCGAGCTGCTCACTGCTGCCGCCCTTCGGTGGTTCGCCGACATCGCTGTCGATGCGGGCGTCGTCGAGGTCGGCATGCTCGGCCGCTACGACGCCACCAATGTCGTCGACGCCAAGGTTGCCGTGATCACCAACGTGGGTCTCGACCACACCGACGGTGCGCCCGGATGGCGGGAACGGGTGGCACGGGAGAAGGCCGGCATCGTCAAGCCCGGAGCCACACTGGTTCTCGGAGAGACGTCGACCGAGCTCCGCCCGATCTTCATGGCCGAACCGGCCGGTCAGGTGTTGGTGCGAGGCGAGGATTTCGCCCTGACCGACAACCGGCTGGCCGTCGGGGGGAGGCTGGTGTCGGTGCGCACACCACGGGCCGTCTACGACGACGTCTTCTTGTCGCTCCACGGTCCCCACCAGGCCATGAACGCCGCCCTTGCGCTCACCGCGGCCGAGGCGTTCCTCGGCACCGAGCTCGACGACGAGGTGGTCGAAGGTGCCTTTGCCGCCGCCAAGCTCCCTGGCCGGTTCGAGATCGTGCATCGTCAGCCGCTCGTCGTGCTCGACGGCGCACACAATCCCGACGGCGCCCGCGCCGCCGCCGCCACGATGGCCGAGGACTTCGCGCACGGGGGCCGTCACTTCCTGGTGATGGGCATGCTGCGTGGCCGTGATCCCATCGCCATGTTCGACGCACTCCGGGCGTCTGAAGCCGATCTCGTCCTCGCCTGCACCCCCCCGTCGCCGCGTGCGCTTCCCGCCGAAGAGCTGGCCGCCATCGGGCGGGCCCATGGTGTGCCCATCGAGGCCGCGGGCACACCGACCGAGGCCATCGAGCGGGCGCTGATGCTCGTCGACGACGGCGATGCGATCTTCGTCGTCGGCTCGCTCTACATTGCCGGAGAAGTCCGCAACCACCTCGTCGATCAATGACCAGGGTGGCCGTCGTCGGCGCTGGTTGGTCGGGTGCCTCGTGCGCCCGAGCCCTGTTCGATGCCGGGTTCGGCGTCGAGGTGTTCGAACGCTCGAAGGTGGTCGGCGGGCACAGCCGCGCCGAGGTGCTCGACGGGGTCGTGTACGAGCCCAACGGGGCCCACATCTTCCATACCTCCGACGCGGTCGTGGCCGAGTACGTCCAGCGCTTCGGGCTGAACCGCCGCTACGGGCACTGCGTGCTCACCGAGGTGTTCCTGGCCGAGGACGACGACCGGTCGGTCCTGTTGTCGTGGCCGCCGCAGATCGAGGAGCTTCGGGAATTGCCGCTGTGGCCGCAGATCGAACGCGAGCTGGCCGCCCTCCCGGCCGAGCCGTCCGGGGCCGATTTCGCGACCTACGTCATCTCGATGATGGGGTCCACGCTGTACCGACTCTTCATCGAGGGCTACACCATCAAGCAGTGGGGGCGACCACCCTCGGAGCTCTCCTCGAGCTTCGCGCCCCGGCGGGTCGAGCTGCGACGCGACGGCTACCGCCGACTGTTCCGCGACACCTGGGAGTTCTTCCCGGCCCAGGGCGTCAACAGCGTGATCGAGTCCGTGCTCGAACCCGTCACCGTCAACCTCGAGTCAATGGTGAGACTTGCCGCGCTCGACGACCTTGCCGCGTTCGATCACGTAGTGATCACCGCACCGCTCGACGAGTTCGCCGGCTGTGACGGCGACCTCGAGTGGCGCGGCATCCGTATGGAGTCGACGGTGCACGCCACCGCCGAACCGGCCGCAACGGTCACTCCGGCCTACGTGGTGAATCGCCCCTCGATGCGGGTTCCCCACACCCGCACGGTCGAGACCAAGCACGCCACCGGCCAACTGATCGATGCGACGGTCGTCTCGCACGAATTCCCTGGTGCTCCGGCCCGGCACTACCCGGTGCCGACCGTCGACGGCCGGTTCGAGTCACGCAACCGCGAGCTCAAGACCGAGATCGCGACCACGGCCCCCCGACCGGTATGGTTCTGCGGTCGGCTGGCCAACTACCAGTACATCAACCAGGACGAAGCCATCCGGCAGGGGCTCGACTGCGCCGCCCGCATCGCCGCAGCCGCTGCGTCCTGACCCACCGTTACGGTTGCCCGTGTGACGGAGTGGCGCGGGAACGACGACGACTTCACCCCGGAGTTCGTCGACACGGTCACCTCACGCGACGAACTGCCGCACCGGTCGGTCGGCTTGTACGCGTTCTTCGTGCTCGTCGCGGCCGTACTCGGCGCGCTGTTGGTGGTCGCGCTGGGTTCCGGCGATGCGCCGGCTCCCGTCGCAGAGGCGGCACCGACTCCGACGCCGACCGAGGAGCCGAGCGAGGATCCTTCCCCTGATCCCGCCGACGATGTTGCCGTCCTCGAGGTCGGCGTCATCGGCGCGAGCACACGAGCCAGGCAGGCGGTGACGACCGACGGTGAGAACTTCTGCCTCCGGGGCCTGGGCTGCTCACCGATGTCGGCCAGCCCCTTCCTCCGAGGAGTGCTGGCTGCCCGCGCCGACGTCGGCCGGATCTGGTGCGTTGCGACCGCCGTCTCATCGCAGGTCACCGGCGTCACCGCCGAGTTCACCGACGGGACGACGAGTGGCCTCGCACTGGCCTCGCCGGTCGAAGGCACCGGGAAGTTCGCGGCCGTGTGCCGAGGCGATGGTGCGGGTCTGGTGCGTCTGGTCCTGTTCCGTGACGACTCCCCGGTCGCCAGCAGCGGGGGCCCGGCCGGCCCCCTCGTCGCCGCCGCCGTTGCTCCTCAGCCGGCCGCCACGCTGGCGACGGTTCCGCCCGGCTGGCATCAGGCGCAGATCGGCCGCTTCGCCTTCGTTGCCTCTGCGCCGATTCGCGTCGCCGCTGATCCTTCACCAGGGTCGACGTTCTGTACGGCCACTCAGTTCGCGGTGCTCTCCGTTCTGCCCGACGACGCAGTTCTCGTCGCGATCACCGAGCTGCAAGGGGCCATCGAGCTGCCACCGCGAGCGAGCATCGCCTCGACCACACCGCTCACACTGCCCTCGTTGCCAGCCTGTGTCGACGTCGGCGGTGTCCCGGTGGTCCGAGCAGTGCGGTTCGCCGAGGCGGGGCGACAGCTCGAGGTGGCGGTGGTGAGCGGCACGGAGGCGTCACCCGCCGACCTCGCGACCGCCGTCCAGCTCGCCGATTCGCTCACCGTTGTCCCCGACGAGTCGGCCATCGAACGACAGGAGCAACGACCGCCGTCGGTCGGGGCCTTCGGGGCGGCCGGAGCATGGACGGGACGAGAG
>JAHEJN010000041.1 GCA_024638845.1 Acidimicrobiales bacterium
CACCTCTTCGGGCGGCGACCTGCTCCAGATCACGCGGGTAGAGGGTTCGGTCAGCGGTGCCGAGGCCGACGCTCTCCGCTGCCGGTTACGTGTGGCTTGTGGGCGAGCCGAGGGGCCGCTGTCGGGCTCCGCGTCATCAACCTCCAACGCCACGAAAGATCGAGGTGGTCGTTGCATGCGGCAATTACTGCCGCGCGATCGCGACCTTGTAGCGCTCCTCTGGCGTGATCATGTGGTCGAGATCCTCGGCGTTCTCATCGATGTCGATCTGTACCCAGTTCACGGTCCCGTTGAACGCGTTGTCCTTCGGCCCATAGTCGGGCGAGACCGGCGAGGCGGCGTCGCTACCGACGTCGCAGGTGTCGGTGCCGAACAGCATCGGCACCGTCTGGTCGACGCGACCCTCGCCGTCTTTCTGGCCGTCGATGTAGAGCGACACGGTGCCACCCTTGGCGAGGCCGCCACCGTCGTAACTGAACTCGAGCCGAACCTGATGCTTCCCGGCAGGAATCGCCGCGGCGCTCTCGGCGAAGTACCTCTCGATGCCGAAGAAGTTGTAGCAATGCTTGAGCTTGCCGCCGTGGGCGTAGAGGCTCCAGCCCCCGATGCCGGCGCCCAGGGAGACGATCACGCCGGAGGCGCCCGAGTCGGGCACCTCGATGTCAGCCGTCAGTGCGTACGACTTGTTGTGCACGTTCAAGATGACGTGCTCTTGAAGTCGATGCATGCCACCGAACAGCATCTGCGTCTTTCCCTTGATCAGCTGCGGGCGACCCGCCAGATCCGAGTTGAAACGCTCAAACGACCGGTCATCGAGCGGGACGACGTTGTACTTGGTTGCCTCGATCAGGAACAGTCGCTGCAGTTCAGCGAGCTTCTCGGGATGCGTCTTCGCCAGATCATTCGACTGGCTCCAGTCGGCGTTGGTGTCGTAGAGCTCCCAGACGTCCTCGTCGAACGACTGATCCAACGGGCCGACCCATGGGACGGTGTGCCGGGTCACCGCGGTCCAACCCTCGTGGTAGATACCGCGGTTGCAGAACATCTCGAAGTACTGGATCGTGTGACGTTCAGCGGCATCAGAATCGTCGAACGAGTACATCATGCTGGTGCCTTCATAAGGCTCCTGCTGCACACTGTTCACGATCGTCGGTGCCGGGATTCGCGCCGCTTCGAGAATCGTCGGCGCAACATCGATCACGTGGGAGAACTGTGAACGAATCTCGCCCTTCGCCTCGATCCCGTTGGGCCAGTGCACGATCGTTCCGTTGCGAGTACCACCCCAGTGGGACGCAACCTGCTTCGTCCATTGGTACGGCGTGTCCATCGCGTGGGCCCAGCCGACGGCGTAGTGGTTGGAGGCTTCCGGGCCACCGAAGTCGTCGATCTTGCTCATCAAGAACTCTGGAGTCTCGATCGTGCCCATCCCATTGAGCACCGCGATCTCATTGAAGCAGCCGTTCAGTGTTCCTTCTGCGGAAGCGCCGTTGTCGCCGATGATGTAGTAGATCAACGTGTCATCGAGGATGTCGAGATCCTCCAGAGCGTCGACCAGTCGACCAACGTGATGGTCCGTGTGCTCGAGGAAGCCGGCATAGGTCTCCATCTCACGAGCGAGGATCGGCTTGAGCTCGTCGGGCATGTCGTCATACGCCGGGATCTCGTCGGGTCGGTCCGTGAGAACAGCGTCCTGCGGAATCACGCCGAGCGCCTTCTGGCGTTCGAACGTCTCTTCTCGTAGCACGTCCCACCCGTCGTCGAACCTGCCCTTGTACTTCTCGATCCATTCCTTCGGAACATGGTGTGGAGCGTGTGTCGCCCCGGGCGCGTAGTACATGAAGAACGGCTTGTCGGCCATCAGCGCCTTCTGCTGGCGGATCCAGCCAACTGCCTTGGTCGTCATGTCATCGGTGAAGTGATAGCCCTCATCCGGCGTCTTGGGCGGATCGATCGGGATCGTGCCCTCGTAGAGCGACGGGAAGTACTGGTCGGCCTCACCGCCGATGAAGCCGTAGAAATACTCGAACCCGCCGCCACCTGTCGGCCACGAGTCGAACGGCCCGAGCGGACTCGTCTGCCACACCGGCACCTCATGGCACTTGCCGAACTGGGCAGTCGAGTACCCATTGAGCTTGAGCGTCATCGGCAACGGTGCTTTGTCCTTGGGAAGCACAGACGTGTACCCGGGGGCCGAGGTCGCCATCTCGGTGATGCCACCCATGTTCACCGAGTGATGGTTGCGCCCGGTGAGCAACGCCTGACGTGTCGGCGAGCACAGCGCCGTGGTGTGGAACCGGTTGAGTTTCAAGCCCCCACTCGCCAACCGTTCCGCAGTCGGGGTGCTCACTGGCCCACCGAACGCGCTGCTCGCACCAAAGCCGCAGTCGTCGATCAGAATGACGACCACGTTCGGCGCGCCTTCCGGCGGCCGCACATCCCGGATCGGCGGGAACCTCGTATCGGGATCCTTCGCGTCGTACGTGGTCAAACCCACGTGCTTCACCTCGGGAATCGGCAGGATCGACCGTTGAATCTCTTCGCTCATGGCGTCAACCCTTGCAGAGTTCGTTGTCTTGCCGCGAATGCTGTCATTCTCCGACCCTAGATCAGACACCCGCTGGCTCGGCTGTGGCCCGCCGAGGCGCACGCCGACCCACTCTGTATCGAAGCCTCTTTGTGTCAAGGGGCAGTTTCGAGGGTTGTCGGAGCGCGCTGAGGTTGCCCTCTTGCCTGTTCGAGTGGAGGGCCGTAGCGCTGGTTGTCGGGTTCGGGAGTGACTTTTCCGAAGAGCCGGCTGTTCAGGATGCGAGGCCGGTCACGCTGGAGTCAGAGGCCGTTCCTGGGTGTCCTCCCGGGCCCACTTGGTGTCAGCCGCGCTGGCGCCGGGCGTCGTGGACGAGGTGGCGGTAGACGATGTCGGAGAGGCGACGTTTCAACGCGCGCAACGCCTCTTTGGACGTTTTGCCCTCTTCGATTTTGCGGTCGTAGTACGCCCGTCCGAGGGTGTCGTGGCGGAGTTGGGAGATGGCGATGACTTGGATCGCGTAGTTGAGTTGGGGGTTGCCACGCGGGTTCAAGCGGTGCCGAACCTTGGGACCCGACGATGCTTCGATCGGGGCGGTTTCGTCACGATCTCCGGGTTCAGTCTTGCGCTGCGTTGTGTGTTGTCGCCGCCGTTGTCGCCGCGTTCACGATCGCTTCCGCGCCCGCTCGAGCCAACACCAAAGCGCCCGCCGACAGGCCAGTGATCGACTGACGTCGGTGTCGATGACCATGGCCTCTGGCCCACGTGCCAACCCACGCCTACCGTGAGCGTCAACGGCACCGATCGTCGGGAAGGGACGACATTGCGAACCATGAGCCTGCAACTGACATCGCAACAGGTCTGGGAGAACGTCGCCAAGAACAGCTTCGCTGTGCTCGGAGTGGTCACCGCCAACGATGAACCGCGCACGGTCGGCATCGTCTACGTCGTCGACGATCACAAGCTCTACATCGGCGCGGAGAAGACGGCGTGGAAGACCAAGCACATCGAGGGCAATCCTCACGTCTCAGTCACCGTTCCCATCCCCAAACGGGTCCCGCTGATGCCGTGGATCAAGGTTCCGGCCGCAACGATCACCTTCTCAGGGACCGCGAAGATCCTGGAGAAGCAAGACGTCGGTGCGGAACTGCTCGAGGAGCTCTACCGCCACGACGAAGGCCGGGGCCGATGGTGCGCGATCGAGGTGACACCAGCGAAGGACTTCATCACATACGGCGTCGGCGTGTCGCTCCTGACCATGCGCTCGCCAGCCAAATCACGTTCTCGCGCACCGGTCGCGACCCGCTAGGTCAACAGTCGGAACGCAGGAAACACCCGCTCACCAAGAGCGGAATGGAGGAACAATGAAAGTCGCAATCGTTTACGACAGCTCGACCGGAAACACGAAGGCTGCCGCCGAGCAGATGGCTGCAACTGTGCGCGAAGCAGGCCATGAGTGCACCGTGGACTCGATCGCCCGGGCCGATCCCGCCGAGGTAGCCGCGGCAGACGCCATCTGCGTGGGTAGCTGGACGAAAGGTCTGTACGTGATCCTGCAGGGTCCAACGGCCGCGACGCTCGAGTTCATCGGACAGCTCGGACGACTCGACGGGAAGCCCGCTGCCGTGTTCGCCACCTACGCCATCGCCATCGGCAAGACGCTGTCCAAGATGTCAGCTGCACTCGCGGCGCAGGGCGCAACGGTCAATGGTCGCTTCAAGTCGAAGGGGCCGATGGCCGCCGACAACTTCGATGTCTGGATCCGCGACCTGAGCGATTCCGCGTAGACGACGACCATCTCGATGCTCGTCGCAGCGTTCACACCGCTTCAGTTCTCGGCCTCGCGTTTTCTATGACCTGCGACCCTGGAACCCGGCCTCCGTGGGCGTCAGGCTCGTCTCAGTGCTCGGTTGGTGACGCCGGTTCATCGGCTGCCTCGGCCGGTTTCGACTGCCCGGGCGGCGCTGGCGACATGCTCTGTGGCGAGTCCGCATCGGAAGTCGGTCGGCCCGATGGTGGTGGCCGGCTCTCCGCTGACTCGTCCATGGTCCTAAACCCCGAGCAGAGCGGTCTCGGTATCAGCCATAGGCGCTATACGGCTCTGCCGAATATCGCATTTGAACTGACTTTGTTCAAATGATCCACGCTCGCAGGAGTTGCATCTCGATTGTGGAGCTCAGCCAGTCATTGCCCCCCCGGCGTGTGGAACTTCGTTGACGCCGAGACAATCCTTCCAGAACATCTGCGAACGACGGCCGAAGGTCGCAGCGGTCTGCTTCAC
This sequence comes from Acidimicrobiales bacterium, assembly GCA_024638845.1. GTDB lineage: Bacteria > Actinomycetota > Acidimicrobiia > Acidimicrobiales > JAHEJN01 > JAHEJN01. The sequence continues at coordinate 4,806 of JAHEJN010000041.1, forward strand.
AATGGCCACCTGGAACATGGTCACGCTGCCGCTCCTCGGGGCCGGTGTTCGCGCACGCACATTTGGCCGTGTGGGCATTGCTGGTCTACCGCGGCGTGGGACCACGCTCGACCCGCCCGGCCGGTGATATCGCCCTGGACCGCTCTTGGGCTGGCTGGCCACAGGACTCGTACTCGTCATGGCCTTCATCGCAGTGCTCGGTCCAGGTCTCGGCCCTCTCGAGGACGACCCTCGACTGCACTTGTCATAGCCGCCGGCATCAGCCGCTGGTGGCGCACACCCGGCAGGGGCGGACGAGCGTTTCGACGTCCGAGTCCCGGCGTGAGATCGGTTCGATCAGGCTTCTCCCACCGGTTGGGTGATGAAGAAACCACAGGTGTAGAACTCGGAGAATCGACAGAAGGTGTTGATCTCCTTCGCAGCCTCAGCCGCGATCTCAGCTGCGACGGGATCCTCCGGGTGCTCGCGCAGGAACTGTCGCACTCTCGTATCCATGGGCTCGTAGTACTCGTCCCACCACGAGGATGCCGGGAGGCGAAAGAAACCGACGGTCTCGAAGCCCACTGAAGAGACCTTGGCTCGGACCCCGCTCTCATCGGTGATGGCGGGATATTCATCGCGCCACCATGTCGTGAGCTCATCTGGTGGTGAAGGGTGGGTCCAGATGGGTTCGGTGAAGGCCACCGCACCGCTGGCGGCGAGAAGCGGCTTCCAGGTCGACAGTGCCGTCTCGATCCCTGCGAAGTAGATCGCTCCCTCGCACCAGATCAGATCCTGGCTGGCGTCCGGGACTCGCGGCGCCAGCAGATCGCCCTCCCGTACCTGGACCCGATCACCGAGGCCAGCGTCGACACACCGTCGTCGCGCTTCGACAACCATCTGCGGAGCCAGATCCAACGCGAGAACATCTGCCTCCGGCAGCGCCTCTGCGAGAACCAGCGTCTGGGCACCGGGACCGCAGCCGAGATCGAGCGCTCGCTTGATGTCATTGTTGGGGACCAGGCTCAGTGCCCGGAGGGTGTCGGCGGTACTCCCCGGGCCTGCTCGCGGCAAGACACCGTAGATCTCGAGAAAGAGCTCGAAGGCCCGTGGGTCGCCGAGATCCATGGTCGAAAGAGTACCGGTTCTCCTCCTGGGGATGTGGGCGAGCGAAGCGCCGCTGGTGACGACCGTGACCACCACCGTGCACATCCCGAATCCCACCCCGGGCACTCTGACCGATGCCGGTGCGGGCACGACAGATGAGTCTCGATCTGCCGCTCCGAACGGAGAGAGAGTCAGGTCAGCCCGAATTGGTGCCCGTCACAATGGATGCCAAGCGCTGCATGCGCAGGCGAACGACCGAATCGAGAAGCCGTTGTCGCTCGGGAGCGGCCGCCAACACGGCATCACCCCACAGCGCGCGACCCACCATGAATCCGGCACACCCCGCTCGCATCGCGACGGTGAGTTGTGCGGCGAACGCCTCGAAACTGCCACCGCCCGAGAGCAACGCCCACGGCATGGGGGCCATGTCACTGATCGTGCGGCAGGCGGCGAGCCAGTGGTCTTCGTCGGGCTCACCCGTTGGGTCGACCGGAAACGGCAACTTCAGGAGGTCGGGATCGAGGCTCGCGAAGCGAGCGGCCGCCTCGAAGACGACGCGCGTGCGGTCGCTCGGGTCGTCGAGGTCGTAGAACAAGGGCTCGAGAACCAGTGGTATCCCCACTCGACGACAGTCGGCCAGCACCTCGGCCGCGACGTTCTCCTGCGCGGCGGCGAGAGGGCGATCAGGGTGGTAGGGCAGCAACAACTTGGCGCAGGAGGCTCCGCTGGCGGCCGCCCCCTCGACTGACCACCCGTCGAGAACGGTGGTGGGCCGGGCTCCGGGGTCCTCGATGTACCCCTGTGACTCGAGCGCAGCGAGAAAGCCGACGCCCGATGGCAGGACGCCGGCGTCGATCACCTGGGGGATGGAGTACTCCGGTTCGAGCATGACGCCAGTGGCTTCGGGGGCCACGCTTCGCACCACCTCGACCTTCAGAGCGGTGATCTCCGCGGCGGACACGGCAGAGGGATCACCCGGCGAGAGAAACGCCCGCAGCGAATCACGATGATCGATCGCGAGCACCGCGAACCGACCCATGCCGTCGCTGATCTCCGCCAGCGTCACGGCCTCACCCGTGGCAACTCCCACCCGAATGCGTCCCAGTCCTGTTCGATCCAGGTGTGGTCGGCGTGGAAGCATGGCGGGGTCACCCGTTGGCCGTCGATGAGCTCGCCGGCCAGGTAGTTCAGGAAGAACATGTGGCTTCCCGGTGACGCCGCGGTCGAGTGGTAGCCCTTCGTAACCAGCGCGACATCGCCGTCGCCGGCGGTGAGGACCTCGTCGAAGTCCTCGTCCTCACGCCAGTTGCGATGCATCGCGAACCCGACATCGGGATCGAGTCTGAAGTAGTAGGTCTCCTCGAGATAGGGCGACCCGTCGTAGCCGTCGTGACAATGAGGAGGCCAGCCGGACCACGAGCCGCGCGGCACGTAGACCTCGTAGAGAATGAGCCGCTCGGCATCGAGCGGCGGTGCCAGAACGTGATTGACCTGACGCAGGGCGGCACCTCCCCCTCGCAGTTCGCTCTTCATCTCCGCCGGCTCGAAGATCCGCGGGGGAAACAACCCCTCCGCCGGTGCGCTCCCGAGGGTGAACTCGAAGCGCTCGTCGGCCACGATCTCCAGGGGTGTCCCCGGCGGGACGTAGGCGACGCGCGGCATCTCGTCGAAGACATCGGTACGAGCGAGGACGGTCTCGACGTCGCCGATCCTGATCGTTGCTCGACCACGCAGAGGCACGACCGCAGCTTCTTGATCGGGAAGATGGGCCGAGTAGCGCTCACCCGGACCGAGGTCGACCAGCTCGAAGCTGAGATAGTCCCAGCCTGCCGTCTGCGGGGTGACTTTCAGCCGGACGGGGCTGTCGGGATTCGGGTGGAGGAGGTGTGGGTTCATGCGAGGACACCTTGTTCATAGTGGACGCGGAACTTCGAGAGCAGCTCTGACAGCGACGGCAGCTCGTACCCGAGTGCTTCGGCGGTGGCGCTGGCGTCGAGACTCGTGTCGAACGGGATTGGCGCGCCATGCATCACGTCGACGTCGGGCGGGCCGAAGTCCAACAGCCGCGTGTCGAGGTCGAATATGTCGCAGGCCGCGAGCGCGAGCTCCCGCCGAGAGACCGAATCTCGTCCGCAACAGTGGAAGATGCCCACACGGTCGAGCTCGGCGATCCGCCACATCATCTCGGCGCTCTCGGTCGCCAGGCTGGGCGTTGCCACCATATTGATGTCGTCGGCCTCCCACACCGTGAACCGTTTCCCGGCCCGGAGCGAGTCGACGATCGACGCCACGAAGTACCCGAAGCCCGGGTCCTGGACACGAGGGGTGTGGGGCCGGGCCCAGTGGACACCGTTCACTCCCGACACCCGAGCCACCGCACCATTGTCAGCACCTTCCGTCACCACGAGCTCACTTGCCATCTTCATCACACCATAGAGATTGATGGGGTTGGGCGGCGTCGCCTCGGTCGCCGGCCCCTGGGTCCCGTCGAAGACCCAATCGGTCGAGACGAGGACGACCTTTGCGCCGAGCACATTGGCCGCGGCCACGACGTTTCGGGTCGCGCCGACGTAGCTGTCCCACGCGGCGTGGCGATCTCGATACAACCGGTCGTAGTCATTGAGGATGGCTGCGTGGACGATCACGTCGGGACGGAACCGCTCCACCGAGGCACGGACCGCGGCCGGGTCGGTGAGATCACAGGGTTCGCATTCGTACGCCGCGTTCGTCGGCACGTGGATGTTGGTCGGCACGAGGACGTCGGCACCATGGGTCTCCATGAAGACCCGCACGATGTTTGAGCCCACGAAGCCCGTACCGCCAGTGATCATCGTTCTCATGCCGGCGCCGATCGCCGACCGATGGACCCGGACATCACGCGATCTCCGCGCACTGCACGGGCCGACCTTCCCGAAGGCTCTTCCAGGCGGCGAGTCCGACCAGCAACGGCGCCCGGCCGTCGGCCCCCGTCACCGGGCTCGGCGCATCATCTCGAACGACCTCGACGAAGGCCTTCCATTGGTCGAGATAGCTTCTCGTGTAGCGCTCGATGAAGAAGTGTTGCAGCGGAGGGGCGGTGAATCCGCCACTGGTTGCGATCCGTGCGTTGAAGTCGTGGAAGTTGCCCGAGCTCGCCATGCCCTCCGACCCGAACACCTCGACTCTCTGGTCGTAGCCGTAGACCGCCTTGCGGCTGTTGTCGATCGTCGTGATCGCTCCGTTCTCGTGGGTGAGTACCACCACCGCGGTGTCGATGTCGCCTGCCTCTCCGATTGCCGGATCGACGCGCACGGCGCCGGTCGCGTACACCTCGACGATCTCGCTGCGGGTCACGTACCGCGCCATGTCGAAGTCGTGAATCGTCATGTCGCAGAAGATCCCGCCGGACCCCTCGATGTAGCTGATGGGCGGCGGACCTGGGTCACGGCTGGTGATGTTGCAGAGGTGTACGTCGCCTACTGCGCGGTGGGCGACCGCGTCGGCGACGGCCTTGTGACTGGGATCGAATCGCCGATTGAACCCGATCTGCAGTGACACGCCGGCCGCCTCGACGGCGGCGAGGCCCCTGTCGACCTGGGCCAGGTCCAGAGACAGCGGCTTCTCACAGAAGATGGCGCGTCCTGCGCCCGCGGCGGCGACCATGGCATCGACATGCGTGTCGGTCGACGTGCAGATGGCGACCGCGTCGGCCTCGATGGCGAGGGCGTCATCGAGGCTCGTGGCGACCGGGCAGGCCAGCTCGGCGCCCAGCTCGGCCGCACTGTCGGTGACATCGAAGACACCGGCGAGCTGCGCTCCCGGGACTTGGCGGGCGATCAGCTCCGCGTGCATCTTGCCGATCCGGCCCGTGCCCAACACCACGATTCCGACGGTCATGACGATTCCTTCCCGGACCGGGCAGCCACCTACCAGCCGACCCGACGTTCGGTCTTTCCGGCTTCGAGGACGGCCTTCGCGTCGAGCACGGACTGGCGGCTCGAGACCTCGGGGACGCCGACCTCCCAGAACGACCCGCCTTCGGTCCACGAGTTCTGATGCGTCTGGAGCGCGATCACGTACGTCCGATCAGCGGCTCGGGCCCGCTGCACGGCCTCCTCGAGCTCGGCGACCGTCGTGACCGTCTCGCTGTGGCAGCCCTGAGCCGAGGCGACGGCCGCGAAATCGACTCTGACCTCTTCCACGATCCTGCTGTCGGCGATGAAGTTGTTGAACGGCGCGCCGCCCTGGTTCACCTGGAGGCGGTTGATCACCGCGAAGCCGCCGTTGTCGCAGACGATCACGATCATCTTGTGGCCCGACAGCACCGAGCTGTAGAGGTCGCTGTTCATCATCATCGTCGAGCCGTCGCCGACGAAGACGATGACTTCACGATCGGGCATCGCCATCTTGGCGCCCCAGCCGCCGGCGATCTCATAGCCCATGCACGAGAAGCCGTACTCGCAGTCGAAACTGTTGATCTCCGCGGCCCGCCAACCGTTGTTCACCTCACCCGGAAACCCGCCGGCAGCGGCGAGCGCGTAGTCGCCGGGTTCCTTGTTGCGGTCGATGGCGCCGACGACCTGCGCGTAGGTGGGGATGTCGTCGCTGGAAGCAGCGATCTTGTCGATGTAGCGGTGGTAGCCCGCGACCTCGGCGGCGGTCCGATCGCTCCAGTCGGGGCCCGACCGCCAGTCGCCCAGGCGAGAGGAGAGCTCGGCCAGACCCTCACGTGCGTCGCCGACCACCGGAAGCGAGCGATGCTTGACCGCATCGAATCGTGCTGCGTTGAGTCCGATGATCGACACCGCCTCGTTCTTGAAGACGGTCCAGGACCCCGTGGTGAAGTCGGCGAGACGGCACCCCACGCTCAGCACGACATCGGCCTCGGCGGCGAGATTGTTCGCCGACTCACAGCCGGTCACACCGATGGGGCCGCCGTAGAGCGGATGCGAGGCGACGACGCTCGCCTTACCGGCGACGGTCTCGACGATCGGGATGTTGTGCCGCGTCGCGAACGAGTCGAGCTCTGTCTCCGCGAAGGAGTAGTGGACTCCGCCACCCGCCACGATCAGCGGCCTGGTCGCCCCACGCAGCGCGGCGGCGGCCCGATCGAGCTGGCGGTTGTCGGGCCGGGGACGAGCGATGTCGTGCACCTGTGTCTCGAAGAACACCGACGGGAAGTCGAAGGCCTCGGCCTGTATGTCCTGGGGCAGTCCGAGGAATGCCGGGCCGCAGTCGGCTGGGTCCAGCATGGTTGCGACCGCCTGCGGCAGCGATTGCACGAGCTGCTCCGGCCGCATGATGCGATCCCAATGTCGGGTGACGGGGCGGAAGCCGTCGTTCACCGTTGTCGAGGGGTCGCCGAAGTGCTCGACTTGTTGCAGCACCGGGTCGGGCACGCGGCTCGCGAATGCGTCACCCGACAGCAGCAGCAGGGGAAGTCGATTCGAGTGGGCAACGCCGGCGGCGGTGATCATGTTGGTTGCCCCGGGACCGATCGACGACGTCGCAATCATGATCTGGCGCCTGCGTACTGCCTTCGCGTAGGCGGTCGCGGCGAGGGCCATTCCCTGTTCGTTCTGACCCCGCCACGTCGGCAGTTCGTTGCTCGCTTCCTCGAGCGCCTGGCCCAGACACGTGACGTTGCCGTGCCCGAAGATCGCGAACACGCCCGGGAAGAGCGGCGCCTCGGTGCCGTCGCCCAGGATCGTGCGCTGAGCTATGAGGAAGCGGACGATGGCCTGAGCGGTCGTCAGCCTGATCGTTTCCATGATCTCTCCTTTACCGGGGTGCGAGACGCGTGACGGACTCCCAGCGCTCCGACTTCCACGAGGTGAGCAGCGCCTGCTGCACGCTCACGTAGTCGATGGCCTCGGCGAAGCCCGGGACATGCCGGCGGCCAGCGGCGACCGATGACAGGAACTCGAAGTCCTCGATCGTCTTGAGGTCTTCGTAGCCGATCGCGTTGGCGTCACCGGGTACGAAGTTCCCGTGGTACGGGTAGCGCTCGCCGCCGTAGACCCTGGTGTACCCGCGAGCCGGGCTGTCGACCAGGAAGAGATCGAGCTGGTTCATGGTCTCCAGATTCCACCTGAGGGCGCCCTTGGTGCCGTACACCTCGAAGGCGCATTGGCTCTCGGGGCCGACGATCGAGCGCGACGATTCGAACACGCCGCGAGCACCGTTCTCGAACACGACCATTGCCCCGAAGTAGTCCTCGTTCTCGACCGAGCCTGTCGGGTCGCCGGGCTGGCCACGGTCGTAGTGGGTGCCACCGGCCTTGGGGAGCGGGCGCTCGGGGATGAAGGTGTGCCCGGTACCGACGACCTTGTCGATCGGGCCGACCAGCATGTGGGCGAGGTCGATGGAGTGACTCAGGATGTCCGAGGAGACTCCGTGGCCCGCTTCGTCGAGCATGAACCGCCACGACAGCAGCCCCATGGGATCTGATCCGTACATCGAGAAGAAGCGGCCTCGATAGTTGGAGATCTCACCCAATTCGCCGCTGTCGATCAGCTGCTTCGCGTACTGCACGAGCGGCGCCCACCGGTAGTTGTAGCCGACACCGGTGATGATGCCGGCGGCACGGGCCGCCGCTTCGATGCGTACGGTCTGCTCGGGAGTGCCACCGACCGGCTTCTCGCAGAACACGTGCTTACCGGCCTCGGCCGCTGCGATCGCGAGTGGCTCGTGCAACATGTTGGGGGCGCAGATACTGACCACATCGACGTCGTCATGGTGGATGACCTCATCCCAGTCGGTGCAGCCTTCGCGAAAGCCGAACGAGGCGACCGCGTCGTCGACACGCTCCTGCACGTTGTCGCTGATGATCACCAGCTCCGGATCGTATGTCCGCTCCGGAAAGAGTGTGGGGATGCGCAGATAGGACCGACTGTGGGCCTGCCCCATCCAGCCGAAGCCGACGACACCGATTCCAATCCGCTTGCGGGACGTCATTGCTCGCCCTCCTCAGGACCCACTGCGCACTCCTTCGGGCCGGACGATTGCCGTGGCACGTTCGATGGCGGCGGCCACGTCGGCGTCGGGTGGGTAGAGCAGAGATCGTCCCACCACCAGGCCGCGCACCTGCGGCACGGCCAGCGCCCGTTCCCATGCAGCGAACGCAGCGTCGGGATCAGGACCGGGGGCACCCCCCAGGATCAGCGCGGGAAGCGTCGTTGCGGCCATCACCTGCTCGACCGCCTCGGTTGCAGGGAGCTTCAGCCAAGTGTGCGCGGAGGTCGACCCGAGCGCCGATGCCACGCCGATCGCCCGCCTCAGGGCGTCGTCGTCGCGATCGAGCGTCGTCCGGCCCGATGCCGAGGTGTAGGGCAGCGGTTCGATCATCGCCATCAAGCCTTCGCGGGCGAGCCGTGACACCGCGGTTGCGCAGGCCTCGAGCGTGGGAAGGGTGCCCGCGTCGGCGGGATCGATCCGCAACAACATCTTGCCCCCTTCCAGCCCCGCACCGACGACCGCGCTCGGGTCGTAGGCCGTCATGCGGTCGTCGAGCTCCCATACCGAGCCGACCAGTCCGGCCCGGTTCATCGAGCCCACGACGACCTTGTTGTCGAGGGCGCCGAGGAGCAAGAGCTCTTCGAGCACGTCAGGGCTGCCGAGGACGCCGTCGACCGCCGGCGAGGCCAGCGCGACCACAAGTCGCTCGAGCAGATCGCGCCGGTCGGCCATTGCCATCGGGTCGCCGCCGACTGCGTTCGCGGCCCGCGCTGGATGGTCGGCGGCGACGAGGAACAGGCGACCGTCGGATCCCAGCAACGGGCGTCGGGCACGGGCGGCCCAGCCTCGGGCGACCGCATCGGGAGCCGTCGCTCGTTGTTCGAGCAGGCCGGCCCAACTGCTGTCGTCGATCATCGTCACGACTGGACTGTCCCGCCGGCGAGCATCTCTTCGATCTCCGCTGGCGTGGGCATCGCATCGGAGCATGCGAGGCGCCCGGCGACGATGGCACCTGCGGCATTGGCGCGGGTCACGATCTCCGCGGGGTCGAGCCCGGCGATGAGGCCATCGACGAGTGCGCCGCCGAAGGCGTCGCCCGCGCCGAGCCCGCACACGACCTTCACGGGCATGGGCGGCACCGAGGTGCGGCTGTCGGCGGTGGCGACGAGCACGCCGTCGGCCCCCTTCTTCACGATTGCCAGCTCGACGCCCCGCTCGAGCAGCCGATCGGCGGCCTTGTCGGGCACGGTGGTGCCCACCGCGATCTCACACTCCGTGCGGTTGCCGACCGCCACGGTCACGTGATCGATCGCGGCGCCGATGTGCTCCCGGGCCTCCTCGGCCGACCTCCAGAAGGTCGGGCGATAGTCGAGATCGAGCACTGTGTGGCGTTGTCGGCCTCGGCGAGCGAGCACCGCTCGTACGGTCGACCGGCTCGGGTCTTCGGCAAACCGCGACCCCGTGACCCAGAGCACGGAGACGTCGTCGACGACATGGAGGGGGACATCGTCGATCGTGAGCCCCATGTCGGGGCCACGGGGTTCGCGGTAGAACAGGATCGGCGGTTCCTCGGGAGGATCGAGTGCGCAGAAGGCCAGGGCGGTTCGCAGCTCGGGGTCGGTCGACACGTAGTCGTTGACCACGCCGAATTCGTCGGCGAGGCGGGCGCGGATGTAGTCGCCGAAGCCGTCGTCGCCCACTCGCGTGACCACCGCCGCACGGCGACCGAGCCGGGCCGCCGCGATGGCGACGTTCGTGGGTGAGCCGCCGATCGACTTCTCGAACGATGTGACGTCGCGCAGCGGCACGCCGCTCTGCTGGGGGTAGAGATCCACGCTCACCCGGCCGATAGTGAGCACGTCGATCGATGCGCTCACGGCACGATTCCGACCGCGTCAGAGACAGGGCCCGGGGTCGACCGGGTCATCATCGACCGACGCGAGGAAGTCGGTGATCTCCGATTCAGCGACGGCGTAGGCGACACCCCGGGTCTGCCGCGACTCGGCGAAGACCACACCAACGAGGCGACCCTGATCGTCGAAGAGCCCAGCCCCCGACCAACCCGGTGCGAATTCGACCTCCACCTCGAGGGCCCGGCGGCTGGCGCCGTCGTCACGGTAGATGTCCTCGCCTGTCGCCCGGATGCGGCGCAGGACCCGGAAGGGGTGGCGTACGTGGCGCTCGGTGGCGTCGATCGCGACCAGGGTCCCCTCGTCACGGGCCTCGGCCGAGCCCAGCTCGATGCTCGGCCGTCCCAGCCCGCGGACGGCCACCAGCGCAAGATCGCGGTTCGCGTCGAACCCGATGAGAACGCCCTCTCGACCGTTGATCTCGATGGCATCGACACCGGCCACGACATGAGCGTTCGTGAGCACCCGATCGTCTCCAACGACCACGCCGACACCTCGTGACGTGGCGCCGCACGCCACACCCCGCACGCCGACGACGGTGTCTGCTCGGTCGAGACCATCTTCCGGGGCGCACCCGCCCACCGCCACGACGGCACCAACGACGACCCAGAGAAGGCCGCGGCACAAGCTCGGGGCGGCCAGCTCACCCTCCGTCGGTCCTGGCGGACTCGAGCTCGTGGGTGAGCTGCTCGAGCTCGGCGCCTCCGGCCATCATCGAGATCAGCTCGTCGCGCCCGATCTCGTCCTTGCCGAAGTTACCGAGACTGCGACCGCGGTTGAGGATCACGAACCGATCGCCGACGGGGAAGGCGTGGTGGGGGTTGTGGGTGATGAAGATCACGCCCAGCCCCCGATCGCGCGCCTGGATGATGTACTTCAGTACGACACCCGCCTGCCTCACGCCGAGCGCCGACGTCGGCTCGTCGAGGATCAGCACCTTGGCGCCGAAGTAGATTGCGCGCGAGATCGCGACGGACTGGCGCTCGCCGCCCGACATCGTGCCGACCGGTTGGTTGACGTCGCGGATGTCGATGCCCATCTTCGCCATTTCGTCGTGGGCGATCCCCTTGGCCCGCTGTGTGTCGAACCGCTTGAACGGCCACACGCCGACCGTGGGCTCCGAGCCCACGAAGAAGTTGCGCCAGATCGACATCAAGGGCATGAGCGCGAGGTCTTGGTACACGGTCGCAATTCCGCGCTCGCGTGCCTCACGCGGCGAGCCGAAATGGACGGGCTCGCCCTCGACCCGGTACTCGCCCCGGTCGGGGCCGTGCACACCGGCCAGGATCTTGATGAACGTGGACTTGCCGGCCCCGTTGTCGCCGAGCACGCAGGTGACCTCGCCGGCATTCACACTGGTGGTGATGTCGTTCAGGGCAATGACACTGCCGAAGAACTTGGAGACGTTGTCGACTTCGAGAAGTGGAGCGCTCATCGTCCCATCCTCTCAGCTCGATGACGGACGTAGTTGTTGAGGAAGACCGAGAAGAGGAGCATCCCGCCGAGGAACGAGAAGAACCACTCACTGTCCCACCCCGCGAAGGTGATGCCGGTGCGGGTCATGCCGAAGATGAGGGCGCCCAGCGCGGCCCCGATCACCGAGCCGTAGCCACCAGTGAGAAGGCAGCCGCCGATCACGGCCGCGATGATGAACTCGAACTCCTCACCTACGCCGCCGCTGGCGGTCATGCCCCGGCTCTCGAGTGTGCGCATGATGCCCACGAGCCAGGCGGCGAAGGCGGTCCCCATGAACAGCCCGATCTTGGTGGCGTTGGCAGGAACGCCCATGTTCCTGGCCGCGTTGGCGTCGCCGCCGCTCGCGAAGATCCAGTTCCCCGCCTTCGTGCGCATGAGGATCCACGTGCCGATGATGGTGAGGCCGATCCACCAGAACACCTGGATCTGGAACCGCTCACCCGCGATGGTGACCTGGCGGCTGAACACATCGAACCAGAAGTCGTAGTCTGGCGCGTCATCGACACCGGTCACCCGGGTCTCGTCGGTGATGATTCTCGTGATCCCGACGTTCGCGCCTCGAAGGGCGAAGAACGTGCCGAGTGTGATGATGAAGCTGGGGAGCTTCGTCCTCGTCACGAGCATCCCGTTGAGGAACCCGATGCTCAGGGCGAAGGCCAGGGTGATCACCAGCCCGGTGGTGATGCTCCACCCAGCACCGTCGTTGGGGTCGGTGATATAGCCGAGCAACAACCCGGTCGAGCCGATCATGACCCCGGCGGAGAGGTCGAACTCGCCGCCGATCATGAGCAGCGCGACGAACACCGCCATCACACCGAGGGTGGCCGCCTGGTCGGTGAACCGGGCCAGGCCGATGACCTCGATGAACTTGCCGTCGAAGAACAAGAAGAACAGCCAGACCGCGATTGCGCCGATCAGGGCGCCGATCTCCGGTCGCACCAGCAGTCGCCGGATCAGGCCGATGTCCTGTATTCGCTCGTCCCCCGCGCCGCCGTCGTCGGCGGTCCCTGCAGGTAGAGGCTCGATCGGGGCGGTGATGTCCGCCATGGTTCTCTCTCTTTCGTATGACCCGCCGCGGTCACCCCGGGGACCCGGGGTGACCGCCGCACGGACGGCTGCTGGCTACCGCGTGCCGGCGTCGGAGAGCGCGGCGACGTTGGCGGCGTTCTCGGGCGTGACGAAGCCTGGGCCCGTGAGGACTGGTTGGCCGCCACCGACGGTGTTGAGGTTCTCGTTGAACAGGACCATGAACACGATGGGCAGGTAGCCCTGCAGGTACTGCTGCTGGTCGATGGCGAAGAGGATCTCCTCGGCCTCGATGGCGGCGAGCACGTCGGGGCTCAGGTCGAAATTCGCCAGAGCGGTGTCCGAGCCCACCTCGGCGATCGCATCGCGGGCGGCGATGGCGATGTCGGGGTTCAGGGCGAGCATGCCGGCGACGTCGGTGTCGTCGGTCAGCTTGTCGACGATGGTCGACTGGCTGCCGGGGATGTCGCCGGTTCCCGTCGACGCGATGTTGAAGCGCTCGACCTCACCGCCCTCGTAGGTGCTCTCGAGACCGTCGCAGCGCGCCTCGAGGCCGATGTTGCCGTCCTCGTGCACGATGCACAGCACCTTGCCGTTGATGCCGGCGTCGGTCATCCGCGCACCGGCGCCGGCACCGGCGACGTCCTCGCTCTGGCCGACGTGGGTGATGGCACCGATCTCGGCGAAGACGTCGGAGCCCGAGTTGAGGGTGACCACAGGGATGCCGGCGTCGACTGCCTCGCCCAGCGCGTCGGTCATGCCCTCAGGGTTGGCCAGTGACGCAGCGATGCCGACCGCACCGTCGGCAACGCAGTCGCGCACGATGTCGGCCTGGGCGATGACATCGATGTCACCGGCGACCCTGACCTCCACGCCCATGTCGCTGCCCGCGGCCTCGGCGCCGTTCTGCACCACGGACCAGAAGCCCGAGTCGCCCGGCGCCTCGTGCGTCGCCACGCAGTACAGGCCGTCTCGGCCCTGGCCGAGGGCGACGGCGTCGGCTTCGGCATCGTCGGTGGCTTCGGCGTCGGCTTCGGCATCGTCGGTGGCTTCGGCGTCGGCATCGGTGTCGTCGGCGCCGTCGTCATCAGCAGTGTCGGCGGCGCTGTCTTGGTCGCCGTCAGCAGCGCTGTCGTCATCATCGCTGCCGCATGCCGAGGCGATCAACGTGATCGCCAACAACAACGCCAGCACCTTCCAGAGCTTCTGCATGTTCGTTACCCCTCCTGGGATGGTTCGTCGGATGGGCGCAGCCTCGAGGAGTCGACGTCCAGTCCCTTTAGGAACTCGATGCTGTCCATGACATCGAGTTTCGGACGAGCCAGCGCCGACGGATCGTCGTCGGTGATGGCAGTGTCCTGCTCCAGGACGTACCAAAGGTCGCGTCCTGTGAGCTCGAGGGCCGTGACGATCTCGGTGATCGGCACAGACCCGCGACCGAGGGGTGGGAAGATCCCACCCTGCACGCTCTTCATGAGCGAGAGCTCTTTGCTGCGCAGCCGGGCTGCGACCTCGTCGTCGAGGTCCTTGAGATGCACGAGGCCGATGCGATCGCCGGCGGTGCGGGCGAGAGTGAGGGGATCGGCACCGCCGATGGCCAGGTGGGCAGTGTCGAGGCAGAGCGAAACATCGGTATCGCTCAGCACCTTCTCGACATCGGCCACCTGCTCGATGACCGTGTCGACGTGCGGGTGCACCACTTGGGTGAGTCCGGCGTCGGCGCAGATGCGCTCGATCTCCTCGAGACCGCAGCACAGTTGCTTCCATTCCGCCGCGGTGAGGTCGAGATGGTGCCACTCGTCGGCGTCGGCGACGACGGCGGTGACGAAGAACATTGCGCCCCCGCCGGCGAGCAGAGCGGCAGCTTCCCGTGCCCCGGCCAGCGCAGCGTCGAGGCGATCGGCGTCGTGGAGCACGAGCGGCACGAATCCGCCCAGCAGCTCGAGCCCGTGCCGATCGAGGAGTTCGCGAAGTACGACGGGCTCGGTGGGCAGATAGCCGAGCGAACCCAGCTCGGTGTGGGTGAACCCGAGCCCGGCCATCTCCGCGAGAACACGATCGACGGGGAGCTGGACACCCCAGCCCGGCACCTCACAGACGCCCCAGCTGATGGGGGCGGTGGCGATCCGGCCTAAGAGCGGTGCGGTCGTATTCACGGTGGCCCCCTTCCCCAGATCGACACCGTTACTACTTGGAGCGCTCCATTTCGTCACTTGATTGGAGCGCTCCAAATGGATATCTTAGGATTCAGCTTGTGTCAAGGGTCACATCCTGGCCTCGCGCTCGAGCCTACGAGACCCACGAGAAGTCACCCATGAACCGGCCGACGATGGACGATGTCGCTGCGCGAGCGGGCGTTTCGCGCGCCTTGGTATCGCTGGTGATGAACAACGCGCCGAACGTCTCGGAACCCAGGCGGGAGGCCGTCCGCCAAGCGGCGAACGAGCTCGGCTACCGGCCGAACCTGGTTGCGCGCAACCTCGCCCAACAGCGCACGCGCACCATCGGCGTCGTTGTCAACGACCTTCACAACCCGTTCTTCGCCGAGGTGGTCGACGGCATCGACGGAGCGGCCGAAGAGCACGACCTCCATGTCTTGCTGCTCAACGGAGGACGCAACAACGAACGCGAACGGCGCTGCGTGGAGGTGTTCCTCCAACTCCAGGTCGAGAGCCTCGTGTTGATCGGTTCGATGCTCGACGACGAGCAGCTACGCGCCCTCGCGCCGCTCGCTTCCACCGCGGTCGTGGCCGGCGGTCGCCCCGAGGCCAGCGTCGACTCGGTGCAGACCGACGACATCCGAGGCGCGGAGATCGCCGTCGAGCACCTCATCGGATTGGGCCACGAACGCATCGTCCACGTCGACGGCTCGCCGAATCCATCGGCCGGTCCGCGCCGCGACGGCTACGCCGGCGCCATGCGGTCGGCCGGGCTCGCGCCGCTCGTTGTGCTGGGTGGCGACGACGAGGACGCGGCCGGTCCCGCGATCGATCAGATCCTGACATCGACCGAGCCGCCGACCGCCGTGTTCGCATTCAACGATCTCCTCGCCGCGGGCATCCTCGATCGACTCGACGACGCCGGCCTGCGAGTTCCCGACGAGATGTCACTCGTCGGCTACGACAACACCTTCATCGCCGGGCTCCATCACCTCTCGATCACCACCATCCACCAGCCCCGCCGCGAGATGGGCGAGCTCGCCGTCGCCGCGTTGCTCGAGCGACTCGAGCATGGCCGCACCGAGCCCGTCCACCACACGCTCGAGCCGTCGCTGGTCACGCGCGGGAGCAGCGCCGGGCCATTCTCGACAGCCCCAGTTGAAACCCCACCAAGTGAGGAGGCCCAGTCGTGAGCAGCATCCGTCACTACAGCGCCGCTACCGTCGACAGTCACCTGTCCGAGATCGTCGAAACACTGCTGACCGGCTCCGGCGCAATCGTGATCGATCGTGGCTTCGCGGCCGAGGAGGTCGCCGAGGCGCGGGCACTTCTCCTCCAGCACTCGAATCGGGACGGCAGCAAGGTGACCCACTTCCAGGGGGCGAACACCGACGAGCTCCATCTCCAGCGTCGCGTCTGGAACCTGCTGAACAAGGGCGATGTCTTCGAGGCGATGGCCCAGCACCCGGCGGTCATGACGATCGCCGCGGCGTTCCTCGGCGACGAATTCCAGATGGGGTCCATCGCCGCCAACCGGTTGCTGCCCGGCGGGCCGGGCCAGGAACCCCACGTCGACTACCCGTACTGGGATCTCTACAAGCGCTCGTCATTCCCCACGAACATCAACAGCAGCTTCCCGATGAACCTTCAGGCGACGATCCTGATCGACGATTTCACCGACACCAACGGTGCGACCGCGTTCGTGCCGTTCAGCCAAGGCGAGCTGGTCTATCCCGACGATCAGGCCGCGTTCGACCGAGACGCCATCCGACTGACCGGCAAGGCCGGCGATATCGCCGTCTTCAACGGGATGTGCTGGCACTGCGCCATGCCGAACGAGTCCGACAGAGACCGCACCGGAGTGCTCATCGAATACCTGCCGAAGTTCGTGCGACCACTCGAGGACCACTCCGTCGTACGAGCCGACGTGGTCGAGCGCGCGACGCCGATGCTCGCGCAACTCCTGGGAATCGGCTACCCGTATCCACAAGTGCTCGACGACGCTGACGCCGTCAATGCCGAAGGTCGTCGGTGACCGTTCGGATCGGCGTCTTCGGCACCAGCTGGTGGGCAGATTCGATGTACCTGCCCGCTCTGACCGCTCACAGGGATGCATCCGTCGTGTCGGTGTGCGGGCGAGACGCCGCACGGGCGGCATCTTTCGCGCGGCAGTGGGAGATCGGCCACTCGACCACGACCGCAGCGGAGCTGCTCGACCGTGATCTCGACGCGGTCATCGTCGCGACGTCGAACGACAGTCACGAACCGCTCACCCTCGCCGCTCTCGATCGTGGGCTTCACGTCCTGTGTGAGAAGCCGCTCTCGTTGACGGCGGAATCGGCATCGGCGATGGCGGCGAGAGCCACCGAGGTCGGTGCGATCACCCTTGTCCCCTTCACCTACCGCTACATGCCGACGAATCAGTTCGTGAAGCGCCTCATCGACAACGGCTACCTCGGCCGCCCGTTCCACCTCAATCTCCGCTACTTCACCGGGTACGCCCGAGAACCAGGTTACAACTGGCGATTCGACCGAGACCTCGCCGGCTCCGGCGTACTCGGAGACCTGGGAAGCCACTGGCTGCATCTCGCCCGGTGGCTTTTCGGCGAGGTCAGTGCGCTGGGTGCGGTAACGGAGCGTTTCTACGAACGCCCGGACCGACCCGACGGCTCGGTCTACGAGCGGTCGGAGGATTCGGCGGTGATGACGGTCCGATTCGAGAACGGCGCCTACGGCACGCTGCAGACGAGTGCCGTGTGTTGGGAGGGCACGGCCTTCAACCAGACGCATCATCTCGATGCCCACGGCACCGACGGGACGCTCTACTCGACGAACGACTGGCAAACGGTGCAAGAGGTTCGGGGCCTGCGGGCTGGTGAAGAAGGGCCGACAGCAGTCCTGCCGATTCCCGACGACATCTGGGGCTCGGCGAGACGCGATCGAGTGCACGACACGTACAAGGATGTCTTCCGATCCGCGGGTGCGATGATCGGCGACTTCATCGATGCGGTGCGCGATGGCCGACCGTGCGAACCCGACTTCGAGGAGGGTGCTCGGGTCCAACGCCTACTGGCCCTGGCTGCGGAGAGCGCGGCCCTCGACGGACGCCTGCTGTCGATCAGCTGGTGATCGCCATGGGTGTTCAGAGGACCAACGGACCTACCCGCCCGCTTCGATCGGGTCGAGACTGGGGCTATGGGTGTTGCCAAGCGGGCGAAAGTGGCCAGTACCGAGAAGACGACGAACCTCGAGATCGCCGTGACGGATGATCTGTCACTCGACGAAATGGAGTCAGTGCTCCTCGAGGTCGCTACGAATCTGGGAATGTACTTCTCTCATATCACCGTTCTGGGAGCGCGGCGGTACCCCGGCAACCGCCATTGGCATTTGAAGCAGGATCCACGGACGAAAGGCTGCCTCGATGTCACCTACTGGCCTGGAGGTCCTCTGATGTGGGTCTCGATGCGTCACTACGAACCGGAGTGGGTGCACGAATCTGGCCGTCGGCTCGGGTCTGAGCTCGAAAGACGCCTCGCCAAGCCCCGCTGAGGCCGGTTGCCGGGTTTGATCCAACCGTTGTTCAAGAATGCGGCGAGGAGTTCTTTGCCGGTCCAGTCCAGGCATGGACGAGCTTTCGAGCGAGCGGCTGTGCGGATTGCCTCGAGATCGACTCCGACCGTGGCGAACAAGTTGAACCCGGTCGGGCCGAGACTTCGAGAAACGAGGCCAGCTCCGGGAGAAGCGGATTGAAGAAGTGGAAGACGAAGTCGTCTGCGAACAGATCATCATCGCTGCTCGCGAAGCCGGTGGCGATGAGAGGTCGACGTCGTCGTGGGTGAACCCGCGGCCAACACTGTGATTGGCCTCGCGGGACGTTCGACTCTGGGAGGGCTACCCAGCATCTAGTTGTGTGGAAACCGGCCATCTGCGGCTGATGGCCATCCCATCGGCCATCTGCGGGTGGCCACAGCCCGAAGGGACACTGATGAAACGCTTCAAATCCATTGCTCTGCTCGTCGCGTCGTTCGCCGTGTTTGCGCTTGCGGTCTCGGCGACCGCCGCTCACGCTGATGCCCCAACGGGCGCCACCGGCACGTTGGAGTATGGCGAACCCGCTCTGTTGAATCTGAGGGAGGTTGGCCGGACCCTCTTCATCGACGTCGAGATCGACGGAGAGATCCATGGCACGCTCACGGGCGACATCCACGAGCAATACACGGTCGTCCACCACGCCCAAGCGGGGTTCAACACCTATCGCGGTGTCTTGGAGTTCGAGGGAGTGGTAACCGGCGCAGAAGGAGTTGAACGCGAGGGCACGCTGACCCTGCAAACGCGTGGACGTCAAGATCCGGGGATGCCGTTCCCGACCGATACCCCTTGGGACATGTCGTGGGTGATCGTGGACGGGACTGGCGAGCTCGAGCATGTGCAGGGTCACGGCACGGGTGTCCTCATCGGACTCGATCTGACCTACAACGGGCGCGTCCACTTCGCCGGTCGCTGACGGCCAACGAAGAAGACATTGCCTCACACCGCGAGCTGTCCGAGTCGCTGCGAGACCCTGCTGGCGCGAATCCCGACCGGTGAATCGCAACGGCCCCGCTTGTCATCCTGCGACTCGGGACGCTCACGACGCGCGCCACCTGTGAGCGATCAGGGACACCTCGTGGGATGGCGCACAAACGGCGTCATGGGCTGCCGCAGCGGATCGTGCGGGCGGCGGTCGGACGCAATCTGGCCGGTTTGTCCTCGCCGATTGACGTCAAATGCTTGGTGCGGGAGGATCGACCGATGCCGACACGTTCGGTAATCGGCATGCGCTGCATCGCTGACACCGGCACCTTTGCGCGCTACCTCCCGTTCTCGGACGAGCGTCAAGTCATCGTCAGACGCGGAGCGGAGCTGGGCCACGACTACGGCCTGAAAGACCCCTCCGAGCAGCTCGTCACGATCAGTGGCGTCGAGGTGTACATCACTCGCCACCGCCAGATCCTGTCTCCGCCTGTGTCGCAGCCAAGCAGCAAGCCGATGACGCCCGAAGCTGCCCGTCGCTACCAACCGGTGTCCGACGTGCTCAGGCTGCCCGATGCCGAAGTACTGATCCGGCGTAATCCAGACGGCTTCAGCGACGACGAGGTCACCGAGATCCTTGCCGCGATCACCTTCGAGTGACACCTCAGCGCCCGCCCGGCTCGATCCACTCAGGAACGGCACGGATGTGCTCGGGCAGGTGCCCAGAATGTGCAGCTGGTCATCGGCTGGCTTCAGCCTCCACACCGGCGCCTGGTCCTGGGTTCAGTTGAGCCCGAGGACGGTGTTGAGTGCGTCGTCGATCCCGGACGATTCGAGCGTCTGGAGGGCTCGTTCGGTTTCGTCGTCGAGCCGGCCGGGTACATCTAGGACCTGCTCAACGCCGCGAGAACCTTTTCGAGTGTGCCGGTGTCCTCGTTGCCGGCACGGACGTCGAGGACCATTCGGAGGTTGTTGGCCGTGGTTTCGAGCATCCACGGTTCTTCGGCGGTCGTGAGGACCTTCGGGAGTACTCGGGCTACGAGGCGGTCGTCTCGGTTGATGATCGCAAGCTCGAGCACCGTGGCGAGGGTCCAGTAGTCGTTGGAGTCGGCGCCGCCGCGACGCACGGCGGCAAAGGCGACCAGGGGCGCAAACCGGTCAGCGTCGGCCACGGCCTCATATGTCCCCTTTTGGATCAGAAGATTGATGGCGTTGATCCCGGGATAGAAGTCGGCGGGCTCGGCCTCGAACCCACGGGTATAGGCGTCGATCGCCATCTCCAGCCATCCCTCGGCTTCCAAGTCGTTGCCGGCCTCCCGGGCCTCGGTGAAACGGTCCTTGTAGATCCGGCCCAGGAGCCCGAGGGTTTCGGCGCTGTCGCCGTGATTACGCTGGAGTCGTTGCAGGATGTCGATTGCCTCGTCGACATCGCCTGGATTCTTGCGCCGGTTGAGCGCGAAGGCCAGCTGTTGTTGCACGACGACCGTGTCGCGGACCGAGGCGGGCATGGTCCCCGCAAGGTCGATCATGTCGGTCCACGCCTCAGCGCCCCGATAGGAAAGGTACAGGTCGACCAGCACGCCGCGTTCGACCGTTGCGAGATCCCCCAGCTCGCCTTGGACCGCGCGCAGAGTGTCGATGCCCTCGGCGCGAGCCTGGTGGAGCAGGCGGCGGAACCGTTCGGAGTAGGCAACCCGGTCCCGGAAGACATCGGTCACCTCGTGGGACATCTCGATGCCGGGAAACTCCTCGAAGAGCTGGAACAAAGGGCTGTCCTCGGTGACCGGCCCCTGCAACGCGTTCTTGATACGGGTGACCAGATCAGACCGCAACTTGGCCGCAGCCTCATCTGAGAGCACACCCGCGACGAGCCGATACGGAATTGCCCGCACCAAGCTCACATCGAACGGCAGCCCCGAGACCGTCCCGAAGATCGGGATCGTCGTGTAGGGCTTGGCCGAGTGGCGCACGCCCAGCTCGTAGAAGACGTTGGGGTTCGCGGTGGTCAGATCAGCAATGACGAACTCCGATAGCAGGAGTCGAGCGAACATCGCAGTGTGGATGACGCCACCGGTCGACTCCTGGTCTCCTCGCACCGGTTCGAGCCCAGCGTCCTCGATCGCCGGCTTGATCGCCCGCTCATACACGTCGTCGAAGTCGATCTCGACACCGGTGCCCTGATCGGTCTTCTTGCCGAACGGCATGTCCACGAAACAGACCTGCCGGCCA
>JAHEJN010000217.1 GCA_024638845.1 Acidimicrobiales bacterium
GGGCATTGCCGGTTTCATCCTCGGCTTTGCCCTGCAGGAGACTCTCGCCAACTTCGCCGCCGGCGCGATGATCCTCGCGTATCGCCCCTTCGACGTCGACGACGTCGTCGAAACGGCCGGCGTCATGGGCAAGGTGAGGGACATGAACCTCGTCTCCACCCGAATCCTGACCCCGGACTTCCAGACCCTGATCGTCCCCAACTCGAAGATCTGGGGCGACGTCATTCGAAACGTCACGGCACAGCCCAACCGGCGGGTGGACATGGTCTTCGGTATCGCATACGAGGACGAAATTGAGAAAGCGGAGCGCGTGCTCGCCGAGATCGTCGCAGCCCACGAGAAGGTCCTCGACGAGCCCGAGCCGGTCATCAAGGTCAATACCCTCAACGATTCCTCGGTCGACTTCATCGTGCGCCCGTGGGCCAAGACCGACGACTACTGGGACGTCTACTGGGACATCACCCGGGAAGTGAAGCTGCGCTTCGACCGGGAGGGGATCTCCATTCCCTACCCGCAACGCGACGTGCATCTGATCAGCACACACTCCAGCGAGTCTGCCTGAGCGCCTACCGGCCCTGGCCCGGACCGGGCCGAGAGCAGGAGTTCAGGCGCAACCGGTGTCTTGGTCAGCGGCCGAACGTCACACCAGCCGACCATCCTTCGAACGCTTCGGCAGTGGTGTAAGTGACGGCAAGCCCGATGCCGGGAACCGGCAAGCGGGAGGTCTCGGGCCACAGTGCCAGCAGCGCCAAGTTGAGGTCGGTGAAGCCGTTCGAGTCCAGCGGCTGGGCGAGATCGTCACCCAGGAACGTGTGCCGCAGTCGAGTATCGAGGCGCAAAGGGCGACCGAAGGCTTCGATCCCCAGAGGAATCTCGAAGCTGGCCAGAAGCCTCTCGAAGTGGGTCTCCACCGTCACGTCCTGGACCGGGTGATCGGTCGCACGCGGATCCGTCCGCAGCCGGGTCAGCTCGGCCTCGAGAGTGGTCCTGACACCGCGGTCGGAATGCCGTTCCCAGCCGATCCCCAGGCCGGCCTCCAGGGTTACCGCTTCCGCCTCCCAGTTGAAGAGCACGCCGTCCAGGAGCGGCGCCAGGGTCTCGGCGAGCTCCGGGCTGGGATACTCAAGCCGATTCTCGACGAAGCTGTAGCTCACTTCGCCCCGGATCTCGCTGAACCACCCGCTGCCGAACCGGACCCGGGTGCCGCCTTCTATGGCGAGGCCCCAAACGTCGAGGTCCAAAGGGGCACGGTCCGTACCCCCGAGGTCGAGCTCCTGATCGACCAGCACCCGGCCGACCCGGCCACCCAGGAACGGCTCCCATCTACTCGAGCTCTCGAAGCCATGCCGCCAGCCCATCTGCTGCACACGAAAAGAAGAGTTGGCGTCGTCGTCGACGTTGAAACTGCCCGATGAAGCGAAATCGTCGGTGGCGAGCGCCACCCCTGCCGCGATCGCCCGGCCGATGATGCGTCCTGCCTCAGGGTCGTCGAACTGTGCGGCAGCCGGCGCGGCCGCGACGAGCCACAGAGCAACTGCCATCGTCTTCCAGGATCCTGCCGACTCCGCGGAAATGGCGGCGAGGATGGTCGATAGGGATTTCGGCATTCCGGTGCGCTCCGTCCGATATCCTAGCCGCTGACCGCGTCCGGGAGCTAGAGGCCCCCTGTGCTGTGCCAGCCGATTCAGGAAGTGCATCCTAGCGGTCGCACAACTGTGCGCATGAAGACCCTAACGGGAGAGATTTGGAACATCCCTCGGCACGCACGAGCCTCCCGACCCGCGATCAGTACTCGATGACCCGGTCCCGGCGGAGGATCCATCCCGCCTCGCCGGCCTCCAGTTTGTACTGGATCGTTCGGGCACCGCCGCTTGCCGTCCTCACTTCAAACAGGATGACCTGGACGTCGGCGAGTTCGCGCTCGAGCCAAGCGAGCTCGGGGTTCTCGCAGACCAGCCTCTCCGGCGAGCTTGCCGCCCTGGCTCAGTCGAACGCAGGCGACGCCGACGCCGGAGCATCGGCCGCCTCGCCG
>JAHEJN010000218.1 GCA_024638845.1 Acidimicrobiales bacterium
GCCGAGCACGATCGCGAGCGGTAGAGCCAGTGTGAGCAGACGCGCCGGCAGACCGGCCTCGCCGGTGAGACGACGCGTGTCGAGCGCTGCGGCGTCGGAGAACAGCAGCAACGCGAGCGTGAGTTCGGCGAGATGGCGAAGCTCGGCGGAACCGATGTTCACGTCGAGCACATCCAGCACCCTGGGCCCGATGACGAAACCCGCGGTCACGAACACGATCGGCGCAGTGATCGGCGTCCCCGCCAAACGTCGCGAAACGAGCGCATACGCGAGCAGCGCTCCGCCGATCAGGACGACGTCGAGTCCGCTCATGATCGGTGGACCCTCGGTCGGTGGAGCACCGTCGAAGCCAGCAAGAAGTGGATCCTCGACGACCGACCTGGTGTCGCACTGTCGTCGGTCATCGCAGAGGAGCCCGCACGTGAGGGTGTTCAGGCCGCCGGCGAAGGAGCCGGGAACCGGAAAGTGCCGTCGAGGATCTCCTGCCTCGGTCGATACAGCCTCACGATGTAGTTCCAGCCGTCCATGATGGGAATGTGATTGTCGGCCTCGGGGTCACCGCCGAAGTGGATCGTGATGCTGCCATCCGCCGCCTTCTTGGCGGTGATGTCGTTGTAGGAGTAGATGTCCCGAGCATTCTTGATGATCCAGCCCTTGTCGTCGTACACGATGACTGACCAGAACGCGTCAACCGGCACGTCTCCGACGGTGAGCGTGTAGGGCGTGTTGCCGTCGTTCTTCTCCGGGTAGACATTGAGGTAGACGGCTTCCTTTCTGGGTAGCCCGCCCCATCCCAACGCCGTGCCCATCAGATGGTGGATCGGGTCGAGCGTGTCTTTCTCGCCGAAGAACGTCGAGGTGTCCGACATCGTTGCGGACAGCACGTTGATTCCTGCACGCAAGGTTTCGACGCCTTCCTGGTCCCAGACCGGCATGTCGTCAAGCGACCCGATGTCGTCCTGCTCGACCACGACCGCGTCTTGCAGTGCGTGAGCGATCGCCATGTCGGCTGGGTCGTTGGGATCAGCGAAGGTCCGAATGCCGATCAGGATGTAGCGAGTCCCCATCTCCTCCATCGTGAAGGTGCTCGTTGTGGGCCCGTAGACCGCAGGCGGGATGGAGTGATCCTGGTTGATCAGCATCAGGGACTGGTACCTGTTTCCAGGGTCCGGCATCGTGATCGTCAGCGGCGATGAGCCGAGGTCGAACGTGCCGAACATGTAGATCGTGTCGCGGTTTCCGCGAACGGTCACCTGGTTGTCGACGTCGTAATGCGTCCGCTGAACGGCGAACTTGCCGAAGGCGTCCATCGCCTCGGCGTACCCCCTCATCTGGAAGTCGCTCTCCGCACGGACGTAGTTGTCGGCGGTCACTGTTGCCGTTGTTGTCATGTGATTCTCCTGTGTGTTCTCTGGACCGGCGGGCCGGTCAGTCCTGTCGTTCGATCTCACCGGGACGCCAGGTCTTGTCGAACCACGGTTCGAGCGGCCCGTACACACGGAGGCCCGCGAACCAGCCCTTTCCTGGCACCGTTTGGATCCAGTTCTCCGCCTTGCCCTCCGGAGCCGTCGGCCCGAAGTAGAGGTCGATCGAGCCGTCGTCGTTGAAGTCCATGTCGTGGCGCTTGTTGTTCTTCGCGGGGAAGGGTTGCCCGGTCTGCAGCTGCGAACGGGTCTGGGGGTCGTAGACCACCACCGACCAGAAGTCGTTGACCGGGACGTCGGCGGGCAGGCGTAGTCGGTAGTTCTTGGCTCCGTCGAGATACTCGCCGTCCGCATCGACGGCGTTGAGTCCGTATTGCGAACCTGCCCCGACCATCTTGTTCACCATTGCCGGGGTGTTGACCGTGCCCATGTAGAAGCAGAGGGTGCGGGCATCGAGGTAGCGGCCTCCTTGACCGCCGTCTCGCAGCCACTCGTGGCTGCCACCGACGAAGGCGGCAAACCAACCGCTGTCCTCGTAGAGGAACGCTTCCTTCATCTGCGGACGGAAGAAGATCGCACGTCCGGTGGCGTTCCCGAC
>JAHEJN010000124.1 GCA_024638845.1 Acidimicrobiales bacterium
GTGGGCGGCAGCCCCGAGGCAGCTCGCCGGGCCGGCATCAACGTCGACCAGATCCGGATCATGGTGTTCCTCATCAACGGCTTCATGGCCGGCGTGGGCGGCATCATCCTGGTGTCGCGGCTCCGATCGGTCGCCACCAACACCGGTGGCGGCAACTTGCTGCTCGAGATCATCGCCGCCGCCGTCATCGGCGGCACCAGCCTCTTCGGTGGCCAGGGGCGGGTCATCTCGGCGTTCTACGGGGCGCTGGTCATCACCGCCATCCGCAACGGCATGGATCTCCTCGGACTGTCGTCGGGCCTCAAGTTCATCATCACCGGCCTCGTGCTGCTCGCAGCCGTGCTCATCGACTCGGTGTCCAAGCGCCGCAGAATGGCTCGCGGCCTGGCGTGATCACCCGTGGTCACCGGCAAGGGCGCTTCGGCGTCCTTGCCGGCGCCATTCTCGTCGTGGCGGCCTGTGCCGGCGCGGATGCCGACCGTGCCCTCGGCGCCGACGTCGACCGACCGGCGATCCCATCGATGGATCTCGTGGAGTTCGTCGACGTGGCCGCCGAGGTCGGCATCGACTTCCAGCACGGGGCCTACCAGTGGGACACCGGCGGCGACCCAACGGCCATGATGGGCGGCGGCGTCTGCTGGATCGACTACGACG
This sequence comes from Acidimicrobiales bacterium, assembly GCA_024638845.1. Classification (GTDB taxonomy): domain Bacteria; phylum Actinomycetota; class Acidimicrobiia; order Acidimicrobiales; family JAHEJN01; genus JAHEJN01. The sequence goes on from JAHEJN010000124.1 coordinate 655, forward strand.
GTGATGGCTGGCTCGATCTCTTTGCGGTGAACACGTGGTCCGACGGCGAATGGGGACGGTGGCGAGAGGCGGGAGGCCTGCCGAAGACTCGTCTGTATCGCAACGACCGCGGTCAGTTCGAGGATGTGACCGACAAGACGGCTGCCGGGCTCGAGATCCGGGGCAGCGGATGTGTCGCCGCCGATCTCGACCGCGACGGCCGCACCGATCTGTACGTCACCAGCGAGCGGGAGAACGTGCTGTTGTGGAACGACGGCGGCGAGCGCTTCGTCGACGGCTCGGCCGAGGCCGGGGTTGCGGCCTTCGGCTGGCACAGCGGCGCCGCCGCCGGTGACCTCGACGGCGATGGCTGGATCGACCTGTACGTGGCGGGTTACGCCGACACCAATCGCCCGATTCCCGGTGCCACCAAGGGCTTCCCGAACGGCTTCGAGCCCGAGCCCGACCTGGTGCTGCTCAGCGAGGGTGCCGCCGACGGCAACCGGCCGACGTTCCGTGACGTCGCCGCCGAGGTGGGGATCGAGCCGGTGCAGTTCGACTACAGCCTCGGCGTGGTGCTCACCGACGTCGACCGCGACGGCGATCTCGACGCGTATGTGGCCAACGACACCCAGCCCAATCGTCTGTACATGAATGTCCCCGGCGGCGGGTTGGGCTTCCGGTTCGACGAGGTCGGAGGCACTGTGGGTGTCGACGACGACAACGCCGGGATGGGGGTGGCCTCGGGCGATTTCGACGGCGATCAACGACCCGACCTCGCGGTGACCAACCTCGGCGCTCAGCTGCACAACCTGTACCGCAGCGACGGCCCCGAAGGATCCTACGCCGACGCCAGGGCCGAGGCCGGGATTCCCGATCTCGGACGGGATCTCACCGGGTGGGGCACGAGCTGGCTCGACGCCGACCTCGACGGTGACCTCGATCTGGTCATGGTGCACGGGTTCATTCCTGTCGGCGATCTGGTGGGTGACCGCGAGCAGGTTCGTCTGTACGAGAACGACGCCGGGATGTTCCGCGACGCCTCAGCCGTGGTCGGGCTCGACGTCGTGGGCATGTTCCTCGGCCGCGGTTCGGCGGCCGCCGACTTCGACAACGACGGCGACCTCGACCTGGCGGTGGGCACCATCGGCGGTCGCCTCGGCCTGCTCCGGAGCTCGGGCTCCGGCGGACACTGGCTCACCGTGGCGCCCGAGCCGGCGACACCGGGCTCGCTCGTCACGGTCACGACGGCCGACGGTCGATCGCAGCGCCGCGAGGTCCTGGCCGGTAGCAGCTACCTCTCGTCAGAGGACCCGCGCGTCCACATCGGGCTGGGCGAGCACGACCGCGCAACGGTTGTGGTCGTGCGGTGGCCCGACGGTTCCACCGTCACCCTGACCGATGTCGGTGCCGATCAGCAGGTCGACGTGCCCCGGGAATGAAGGCGTCCGTCGCCTGCTCCCCGCGGCCGCGCCTCGGAGGACGGGGTCTAGATTCGAGGGGTCATGAACAAGCGGACGATCGTCATCGCCGGGTCGGTGGCCGTCGTGGCGGTGGTCGCCGGGCTCATGGCGCTGCGGTGGGCAGACGACGGAGGGCCCGAGGCGGGCACGATTCCCGACTGCACCCGAGCGGCCGATGGCGGAGCGTCGGTGGCTCGGCAGTGGAACGAGGCCCTGCTGGGTGCCATCCGACTCGACGTACCGTCGCCCACGGTTCACGCTCGCAATCTGTTCCACGTCTCGGCCGCGATGTGGGACGCCTGGTCGGCCTACGACGAGGTGGCCGTCGGCGTGTTCTCCGACGAGAAGCTCACCGCCGACGACCCGGCCGAGGCACGAGACACGGCGATCAGCTTCGCCGCGTACCGAGTGCTCGAGTCGCGCTACCTGCTGTCAGCCGGTGCCGAAGAGTCGATCACCGGATTCGAGCAGCTGATGCGCGATCTGTGCCTCGACTCCGACTTCGCCGACGTCGACGGCGATGCCCCGGCCGAAGCCGGTAACCGGATCGCCTCGATCGTGCTGGCCGCCACCGCCGACGACGGCGCCAACGAGACCGACGGCTATGTCGATCCCACCTACCGGCCGGTGAACGAGCCCCTCATCGTCGGTGAGTCGGGGACGACGATGGCCGAGCCCAATCGCTGGCAGCCACTCGAGATCGAGGGCATGGTCGCCCAGAACGGCACCCCGCTCACCGAAACGGTACAAACCTTCGTCGGGTCGCAGTGGGGTGGCGTTGGTCCCTTCGCCATCGAATCCGGCATCGATGGAGCTCCCCCGCTCGATCCCGGACCGCCTCCGTTGCTCGGCGACCCCGCAACCGACGCCGCCTACAAGGCCGGGGCCGTCGAGGTGATCCGTCACAGCGCGACCCTCGATCCGAGCTCGGGGGCGACCATCGACATCGGCCCCGGTGCGCTGGGCAACGCCGGGCTCGGGAGCTACGACAGCCCGGGCTGGACCGAGAACCCGGTCACCGGGGCGCCCTACGAGCCGAACGTGGTGGCCCTGGGCGACTTCGGTCGGGCCGTGGCCGAGTTCTGGGCCGACGGACCGCAGTCGGAGACCCCTCCCGGGCACTGGAACGTGGTGGCCAATGCGGTCACCGATCAGATCGACGAGCTCCGGATCGGTGGTTCCGGGCCCACCGTCGATGCCCTCCAGTGGGACGTCAAGCTGTACCTCGCCCTCAACGGCGCCGTCCACGATGCGGCGGTATCGGCATGGGGCGCCAAGGCCCGCTACGACTACGCCCGCCCGATCTCGATGATCCGGTATCTCGGTGGTCGTGGCCAGTCGAGCGACCCGACCGGACCGTCGTATGACCCGGCCGGTTTGCCGCTCGAGGCCGATCTGGTCGAGGTCGTGACCGAGGCGTCGAGTGGCCCGGGTCAACGCCACGAACACTTGGCCGAACACGTCGGCGAGGTCGCCGTTCGCGCCTGGTCGGGGACCCCCGCCGATCGCGAGAACGACGTGGGCGGGGTCGACTGGTTGCTCGCCGTCGACTGGGTGCCCTACCAGCTCCCGACCTTCGTGACTCCGGCGTTCGCCGGATACGTGTCGGGTCACAGCACGTTCAGTCGAGCCGCCGCCGAGGTGCTGACCTCGATCACCGGCAGCCCGTTCTTCCCCAACGGCCTGGGCGAGTGGACCGTTCCGGCCGGATCACTCGAGTTCGAGGCCGGACCCGAGACCGACATCGTGCTCCAATGGGCCACCTACGCCGACGCCGCCGATCAGGCCGGTCGATCGCGGCTCTACGGCGGCATTCATCCCCGCGCCGACGACGTGGCCGGGCGGATCATGGGTGCGCAGTGCGGGCAGGCGGCCTGGCAGCACGCCCAGGAGTTCTTCGACGGATCCGCCGGCTCCTGAGCGGCGCCACGGCGGCGCGGTGCTCAGCCGAGCAGCGGCAGGCTGGAATCGGCGCCGAGATCGAGCGGCGATGGGCCGTCGTCGTGAAACCGGCGGGCACCGGCCGCAGCGACCATGGCCGCGTTGTCGGTGCACATCGAACGGCTCGGCAGGTACGCCGGGAACCCGCGGCTCATCGACAGATCGAGCGTACGTTCTCGCAGCGACGAGTTGGCCGCCACCCCGCCGGCAAGGCAGAGCCCGGTGGCACCGACCTGCTCGACGGCGCGTTCGGCCTTCAGCAACAACACGTCGACCACGGCCTCCTGGAACGACGCGGCAACGTCGGCCACGTCGACGTCGGGATTCGAACGCACATGGTTGACGACAGCGGTCTTGAGGCCGCTGAAGGAGAAGTCGAGGCCCTCGTTGCGCATGGCTCGCGGGAAGTCGATGGCTTCTGGATCGCCCTCCATCGACAGGAGGTCGATGGCGGGGCCGCCCGGGTATCCGAGGCCGAGGTACCGAGCCACCTTGTCGAAGGCCTCCCCCGCGGCGTCGTCGACGGTGCGACCGAGTATGTGGAAGTCGCCGTGGCCCCGCATCTCGATGAGCATCGTGTGACCGCCCGAGACGAGCAGCACGACCAGCGGGAACTCGAGCTCGGGTTCCTCGAGAAACGATGCGTAGAGGTGCGCCTCGAGGTGATTGACACCGATGAACGGGACGTCCCACACGAGCGCCAGGGCCTTGGCGGCACTGAGTCCGACCAGCAGGGCGCCGATCAGACCCGGGCCCGACGTGACCGCGACGAGGTCGACCTGGTTGCCTCGGATTCCCGCCTCACCGAGCGCGTCGGCCACCACCGGGGTGATGAGCTCGACGTGGGCGCGGCTGGCGATCTCGGGAACGACACCCCCGAACCGGGCGTGGAGCTGGGCCTGGCTGCTCACCACCGACGACAGAACAGTGTCGTGGCCCTCGAGAACGGCAGCGGCCGTTTCGTCGCACGACGTTTCGATCCCGAGGGTGTAGAAGGTCATTCGGCGCCTCCGACGGCGAGGGGTGAGGTGAGGAGCGAGGCGATGCGCTGGCGGCCGGCCGGAAGGTCGTGGAGCCACATGATGAGCGCATCGACGCGTCCCCCAGGATCGTCGTAGTACCCGGGCCGGACCCCCACGGGCGCGAACCCACATCGGCCGTACAGCGCCTTGGCCCGGTCGTTGTCGATCCGCACCTCGAGGGTCATGGCACCACAGCCGTCGGCGATGGCGAGCGCGACCAACCGCTCCACGAGGCCGGTGGCGACGCCGCGACCGAGGTGGTCGGGATGCACGGCCAGGGTCGAGACGTGAGCGTCACCGTCGAGATGGACGATGCCCCCGTGACCCACGACCGTACGTCCGTCGAGCGCAACGAGATGGCGGGCCCGTACGGGATCGCCGATGTCGTCGACGTAGAGCTGGCGCTCCCATGGTCGTGGATAGGCGACGGCGTCGATGGCCATCACGGCGTCGATGTCTCCACGGCGGAGATCGCGCATACGGTGGCGAACCTTCACGGCCGCTCCCGCGAGTGCCAGTTGATCTCGGCGTCGGGCCGGCGGAGGTACAGCGGCTCGACCTCCCACGGGTTGATCCACTCTTCGCGAAGCGCCTGGGCGTGGGCCAGCTGCACGAGGCTGCCCGCCGAGGGATGGGCGAAGCCCTGCTCCACGAAGTCGGACCGGTGATTCTCCTCGAAGACCCGCCGATAGCGCAGCGCACCGTCGCCGACCAGCAGGCAGTCGCCGCCACGGGCCAGGAGATGGCTCGACGCCTCTTCGGGAGTGGCCACCTTGGGTTCACTGAGGCGCTGGATCCCACCAGGGACCTGGCGGTAGAGCGCGTAGAAGACCTCACTGCGACGAGCATCGAGGGTGGCCATGATGAGCTTGGGCGTGAACCGGACCGGGAAGGCGACCAGGTCGAGGCTCGAGACGGCGATCATGGGCACGCCCAACGCGAAGGCGGTGGCAACGGCCGTGGCGACGCCGACCCGCAGCCCCGTGTACAGGCCCGGGCCGATGTCGACGGCCACGAGACTGATCTCGCTCATCTCGATTCGAGCTTGGCGACGCACGAAGTCGATCTGGGGGGCCAGCGACTCTGCGTGCTGGCGGCCTCGTACTGTGTGGGCCGAGGCGAGAACGCCCTCGTGTCCGCCGATCGCGCACCCCACCTGCTCGGTCGACGTCTCGATGCCGAGGATCAGCATCGGAGCTCCGACCACGGGAGAACGGCTTGGGCAACGGCGCGACTGCGGGCGAGCCAGCCGGATCCGACCGGTCGTAAGGTGAGCCGGCGGTCGTCGGCTCGGTCACCGAGCTCGAACCGGATCTCGAGGTACTCGGCCGGCAGTGCGGGTTCGATCACGTCACCCCACTCGATGAGTGTCACGGTGTTGCCGTCGAGGAGCTCGGGGATGGCGAGGTCGATGACCTCCGAGAGCTGCGAGAGTCGGTAGACGTCGAGATGATGCACGGTGAGCGACGTGCCCTGGTAGCACTGGGCGAGGGTGAAGGTGGGGCTCGTGACCGACTCGGTCACCCCCAGCTCGGCCGCCAGTCCCTTGACGAAGGCGGTCTTGCCTGCGCCGAGATCGCCGCTCAGCAACACGAGGTCACCGGCGGCGACCACCGACGCGATGGCCGCGGCGACCGCCTGGGTCTGGTCGACCGATGAGGTGACGACTGTGGTCATGCGGCTGCGACAGCGGCAGGGTTTCGGGGATGCACCCTGGAATGCTACTGGCCGTCCGGCGAGGTGACGGCCGAATCGATGGCATCGGCGACCACGAGCTGGGTGAGGGTGCGGACCCAGTCGGGGTCGACCTCGACCTCGCCGGTCGCAGCCGCCACGAATCCGTCGCCGTCGGTGCGCAGGTGTGATGGTGTCACAGCTCGGGCCAGACCGTCGTGAGCCGCCTGGGCGACGAGGTGGCAGCCCAGTTTGTCGAGCCTGGCGTTCGTAGCCACGACGCCGATGGTGGTATTGGCGAACGGTGCGCCTCTCGGCGCGGGGCGAGCGTCACCGCGGCGGATGGCTGCGAGCGTGTCGCCCCGATCGACGGTGCCGGCCGCGTTGACCGCGACGAGCGCCGAGACAACGAGCCCGCCGTCTCGATGAACCGCCGTGCCCAGCCCGGCGGATCGCGCCGGTCCGCCCTGCCATTTCCCGACCGTTGCACCCGCACCCGCGCCGAGTCGGCCCATCTGGGGAGCAGTCGACGACGCATGATCGGCGGCGAA
>JAHEJN010000219.1 GCA_024638845.1 Acidimicrobiales bacterium
GCGACCTGCTCCTGCTCGGGCTGGCGTCGTGGGGTCTGGCCTCGACCGACAACATCCTCTTCCTCGTGCCGTTGTGGCTGCTGGCCGGACTCGCCGTCGCCGGGCTGTTCGTCATCGGCCATGATGCCGCCCACGACGCGCTGTTCGACTCGAAGCGCCTGAATGCCGTGGTTGCACGGGTGGCGATGTTGCCGTCGTTGCACGCGACCGAGCAGTGGATCTTCGGCCACAACCGCGTTCACCACGGCCACACCCTCCGCCAGACGATGGACTTCGTCTGGCACCCCTCCACCGTTGCCGAGTACCAGTCGATGAGCCGGTACCAGAAGCTCCTGCACCGCATCGAGTGGAGCCGCTTCGGCGCCGGGGCCTACTACTTCCATCATGTGTGGCTCAACAAGATGGTGCGGTTCAAGCCGCCCGAACGCTGGGCCAAGGCCATGCGCCGCGACCAGGCCTTCGTCGCCCTCTATGCGCTCGCTGCCCTCGGGCTGGCCATCGGCTTCAGCGGCTTCGGCGGCATCTGGCTGTGGGTCAAGATCGTCGTCATCCCGTTCCTCCTGTTCTGCCAGACCATCGGCTGGGTGGTCTACGTCCACCACATCTCGCCCGAGATCCGCTGGTGGCCTCGCCGCGAGTGGAACCGCTTCCGTGGTCAGGTCGAAGGCACGACCGTGTTGTGGGGGCCTCCGGGCTGGGACCTGTTCTTCCACTGGATCATGGTGCACCTCCCCCACCACGTCGACATGCAGATCCCGTGCTATCGCCTGCCCGAGGCGGCTCGCGCCATCGCGGCCGAGTTCCCCGAGTACGTACACGAGCACCCCATTCGCCTGCGCAGTTACCTCCGTTCGGTCCGCGAGTGCAAGCTGCACGATTTCGAGACCGGCGTGTGGAGCCGTTACCCCGAGAAGGCGACCGCCACTGCCTGAGGCTCCAGCCGACGAACCGGTTAATACACATATCAAAATAGGTGTGATTTACAACCTATGTTTGATAGAGTATGTCCGAGGAGACGGGACCACCGACTCCTGACCAGACCGACCGACGGGAGCCCTCATGCTGTTCACCACCGCAGTTCAGGCCGCCAGGCGCAAGGCACAGACCCGCCGCGGCCTCTCTTCGATCGGCGACCGGCAATCGTTCGGCAGTCCCGGATCTCCCCGCTACTTCCAGCCGCTGCCGCTGGTTCGACGGTGAGGCACGCCGTCGGCGACGACGGTACAACAGCGCTCGTTTCCCACTAGGTACCATCGCCTGGTGGAATTGAGGGACCCGGAGCCGAAGGTGCCGTCGTGGACATTCCTCACCAATCACGCCCACGTGCTCATCGCCATCGACCGCGATCCTGAGCTTCGCCAGCGCGACATCGGCCATGCCGTCGGTATCACGGTCGGCGCCGTGCAGAAGATCATCCACGAGCTCGAGATCGGTGGCTACGTCGAACACGACAGGGTCGGGCGCCGGAACGTCTATCGGGTGAACCACGACCAGCCGCTGCGCCATCCCCTCGAGGCGAACCACACGATCGGTGACCTCCTCGCCAGCCTCGACCCCTAGGTCGCCATCCCATGCGCGTGACCGATGAGGTCCTCGAAACGGTCCGAACCCGCGGATTCGCCATCGTCGAAGGCTTCCTCGATGCGGCCGAGGTCGACGCTGCGCGCACCGGGCTGTTCCAGGAGTTCCCGACGCCCGACGACTACTTCGCCGACCCCGACGCCCATCGGCAGCTCGTGGAGAGCCAGTTCTCGGCGATCAAGATCGCCCCGTACCGATCATGGGAGCTGAACCGCATCGCCTTCCATCCCGACCTCGTCGACGCAGCCGAGCGCTTCTGTGGCACCACCCACCTCCAGCTGTACAAGATCGAGCTCTGGGCCAAGTACTCCGGCTCGGTCGACTACGACCAGGATCTCCATCGCGACTACGGCAACCACAACCTGGTCGTTCCGCGGCGCGACGGGCGGTGGCCACAGCTCACCTCGTTCACGCTGCTGTCCGACGTCACCG
>JAHEJN010000125.1 GCA_024638845.1 Acidimicrobiales bacterium
CCACACTCTCGGACAACACCTTGGTAATCGCCGCCGTCAACGTCGTCTTACCATGATCGATATGACCCATCGTCCCCACATTCACATGAGGCTTGTTCCGCACAAAAGTTTCCTTGGCCATGGTGACCTTCCTGGATGTGTTGACGCCGGTACGACGTGATTTTCCGGACACCGACGCGGTGCCGGTGCGGTAGCGGCGGGCAGATTCGAACTGCCGACCTCTCGATTATGAGTCGAGCGCTCTCACCAACTGAGCTACGCCGCCGCGGCCCGACGGGGTGCCGAGCATCGGTGGGAGCCCCCTGTGAGAATTGAACTCACGACCTTTTCCTTACCATGGAAACGCTCTGCCGACTGAGCTAAGGGGGCGGGCCGGCGAACCGGACAGCCTCTGATGATGCCACGGTTCGGGCATTCTCGAAACCTTCGCTCGGCCGAAGATCGAGGCCGCACCCGCCCTCGGGGCTAGGGTCCCGATCGTGCGTATACGACTCGCCGTTGAACGCGACGCCGACGCCATCCGCACGATCTACAACCGCCAGGTCCTGGAGTCCACCGTGACCACCGACCTCGCTCCCCGATCCCTCGACGAACAGCGACTCTGGCTGAGCCAGCGCTCGGGCGCGCATGCCGTGGTGGTCGCCGACCTCGACGGCGAGATCGTCGGGTTCGCCTCGCTGTCGCCGTATCGCGATCGGCCTGCGTACAGCACGACGGTGGAGGACAGCGTCTATGTGGTCGAAGCGCACCAGGGGATGGGAGTCGGGCGAGAGCTGCTGGCCGAGCTGCTCGCGGTGGCGCAGCGCCACGGTTTCCATTCGGTGATGGCTCGGGTGGTCGGCGATCAAGACGTGTCGATACGACTCCACACGTCGCTCGGGTTCGTGCTGATCGGCGTCGAACGGGAGGTGGGGCGGAAGTTCGGTCGGTGGCTCGATGTCGTGGTGCTGCAGAAGCTGCTCTGACTCCTCCCGTCCGAATCCCTTGCCCAGCGCCGGCGCCCGCGTGCGATGCTGGGCACCGGCAACGAGTTGGAGTCCCTCATGGGCGAGCTGGCTGTACGTGACGACTACGACGTCGTCATCGAGCGCGACTGGGCCCGCATGGCCCGGCCCGGTTCCTTCTTCTCCGGAGCCGAACGCGTCGCCATCGCCCGTGAGGCCCGTCGTGAGAGAATCGGTGACGAGGCCCGCACCGGAGAGGTCGCCGCGGTCGTCGCCGAAGCAGCCCGAGCAGTCTCCACCCGTGCCCAGCAGATCCGACACGAGTGGGTCGACCAGCTCGTGGAACGCGGTCTCGATCGCTGTGCCTACGTCGAGATCATCGGGCTGGTCTCGCGGCTCGAGGCGATCGACGGGTTCGATTTCGGTGTCGGTCGACCGCTCCGTCAGCTTCCGGCAGCCGAGCCGGGTGAACCGACCGGCGTCATCGATGCGGCTGCTTCGGCCAACGGGGCGTGGGTTCCCACGGTCGGCCCCCCGTCGGCGCCGGTGGCGTTGTCGGCGGTGCCCGACGACCACGCTGCGCTGCACGAGATCCACGGTGCCTTCTTCATCACCAACGAGCAGATTCCCGACTTCGGGCTGGTCAAAGACCTCATCCGCCCTCAGATGGAGCTGGTCGCCGCTCGAACCTCGCTGGTGAACGAGTGCTTCTATTGACTGTTCGCCCACGCGATGTTTCTCCGTGAGGGAAGCTTGGCCCACCACGTGCCGGTCGACCTGCGAGCGGTCGATCAAGTGGCGGTCGACCCATTGCTGCCGGCCGGCTTCGAGCTGCGGGCGGTGGCCGACGCCGTTGCGCTGTGGGACGCCGAGGAGATGCCCCTGGCCCGGGTCGCCCTGGTCGATGCCGTGGGCGAGGTCGGCGCCGTCCGCGCCATGGCCGTTGCCGGGAACTACGGGATGATGAACCGCGTTCTCGATGCCATCGGGAACCCGATCGATCCACGAATGGCCGCCATGGCCGACGAGCTCGGCGTCGAGTACTCGCGCACCGACCTCGCACCCTGAAGGCGGCCGGACGGCTTCGAACGGTGTGGCGCCCTGGTTGCCGGCATGCGTCGCTTCTCGACTGCCGCCCCGACCCGTACATTGGATCTCGATGGCGACACGACGGAACGCGCTCGAGACTCCGGTCCACTACCTGACCCCGCTCTTCGAACCCAGGTCGATCGCCGTGTTCGGGGCCAGCACGCGTGCCACCGCGGTGGGGAGCGTCGTGCTCGAGAACATCGTCTCGGCCGGTTTCGGGGGTGACGTGTACCCGATCAATCCCAAGTACGACCAGGTCCAGGGCATCCCGTGCTTCTCGAGTCTCGAGCAGGTGGACGCCGACGTCGAACTGGCGGTCATCGCCACCCCCGCGTCAACGGTGCCTTCGATACTCGAGGCGTGCGGTGAGAAGGGCGTGACCACGGCGGTGATCCTGTCGGCGGGCTTCCGCGAGGCCGGCGACGAGGGTCGACGGCTCGAACATCAGGTGATCGAGGTGGCCCGATTGTTCGGCATTCGGTTCATGGGTCCGAACTGCCTCGGGCTGATTCGGCCGAGTGTCGGGCTCAACGCGACCTTCGCCAAGGGCACCGCCGACAAGGGGAATCTCGCGCTCGTGTCGCAATCGGGTGCCCTGTGCACGGCCATCGTCGACTGGGCCGAGAACCGGGACATCGGCTTCTCGGCCGTGGTGTCGATGGGCATCTCCGCCGACATCGACTTCGGGGAGATCCTCGACTACCTCGTCGCCGACCCGAAGACCGACAGCATCCTCATGTACGTCGAGGGCGTGCAGAACGCGCGGGCGTTCATGAGCGCGCTCCGAGCCGCCGCCCGCGCCAAGCCGGTGATCGTGGTCAAGGCCGGCCGCCACCAGGCCGGCGAACAGGCGGCCGTGTCCCACACCGGTGCGCTCTCGGGTGCCGACGACGTGTTCGATGCGGCGCTGCGTCGGGCCGGCGTGGTCCGCGGGGTGCACGTCGGTGACCTGTTCGCCGCGGCCGCCGTCCTCGTGGGGCGCACCCGAATCCACGGCGATCGGTTGGCCGTCGTGACCAACGCCGGCGGACCAGGGGTCATGGCCTGCGACAAGGCCGGCGACCTCCACATCCCGTTGGCCGAGCTGTCGCCGGCCACCGTCGGCGACCTCGACGCAGCGCTGCCACCGATGTGGTCGAAGGGAAACCCGATCGACGTCCTCGGTGACGCCGACGCCGACCGATACGCCGAGGCGACCCGGATCGTGCTGACCGACGACGGGACCGACGGTGTGCTCGTGATGCTGACGCCCCAGGCGATGACCGACCCGACCGAGGTGGCGCGCCGCATCATCGAGGTCGGTGACACGAGCGCCAAGCCGGTGCTCACGTGTTGGATGGGAGACAAGCAGGTCCGCGAGTCCAGGGAGCTGTTCGCCGCGGCGGCGATGCCCACCTTCCGCCTGCCCGAAACGGCGGTCCAGGGATTCTCGTATCTCACGCAGTTCCACCGCAACCAGCAGTTGTTGGTGCAGACGCCGGGTCCGATCGCCACCGAGTCGACTCCCGACATCGCCGGCGCACAGCTCATCATCGACAACGTCCTCTCGGAGAGGCGCTCGGTCCTCACCGAGGTCGAGTCGAAGGCCGTTCTGGCTGCCTTCGGGGTGCCGGTCACGCCCTCGTCGGTCGTGCGGACCTCAGCCGAGGCCATCGTGGTGGCCGAGACGCTCGGTCTGCCCGTGGCCATGAAGATCCATTCCCACGACATCACCCACAAGTCCGACGTCGGCGGTGTGCGGCTCAATGTCGCGAGCGCCGGAGCGGTACAGCGCGAGTTCGACGACCTCATCCGGTCGGCCGCCGCGCACCGGCCCGACGCCGACGTCGGCGGCGTCGTGATCCAGCCCATGGTGTCGATGGCCGGCGGTGTCGAGCTGCTGGTGGGCATCAACCGTGATCCGGTCTTCGGGCCGGTGGTCGTGTTCGGCACCGGCGGTACCGAGCTCGAGCTGCTGGCCGACAAGGCTGTCTGTCTGCCTCCCCTCAACCGCCTCCTGACCGAGGACATGATCGGCCAGACGCGAGCGGCCACGCTGCTGGCCGGGTACCGGGGTCGACCTGCCGCCGACATGGATGCCGTCCAGGACGTGTTGTTGCGGGTGTCGGAGATGGCCTGTGAGCTGCCCGCCATCAGAGAGCTCGACATCAACCCGCTCTTCGCCGACGAGAGCGGTGTCGTCGCCGCCGACGCCCGCATCGTCGTCGACCGTCATTACGTCGACTCGCGCCGCTACTCCCACACCGCCATCCACCCGTATCCGAGCCACCTGGTGTCGACCACCCTGCTCGCGGGAGGGGTCGCGTGCACGATTCGGCCGATCCGTCCCGAGGATGCCGAGATGGAACGCGCCTTCGTCGACAACCTGTCACCGGAGACCAAGCACTTCCGGTTCATGAACACGTTCAAGCGGCTCTCACCGGCGATGCTGGCTCGCTTCACCCAGATCGACTACGACCGCGAGATGGCCTTCGTCGCCGTCATCGACGACCACGGAGACGAGACCGAGATCGGCGTGTGTCGCTACGTGATCAATCCCGACGGCCAGAGCTGTGAGTTCGCGGTCGTGGTCGCCGACGACTGGCAGGGCAAGGGTGTGGCCCACAAGCTGATGGAAGCCCTCATCGAGTACGCGCGCTATCGCAATCTCGAGACCATGGTGGGGCACGTGCTGGCCGACAACCACGGCATGAAGACGCTCGCCCGGACCCTCGGCTTCCAGATCACCACCGACCCCGACGATTCGTCGCTGGTGAGGACCAAGAAGTCGCTCTGACCACTGCCGGAGCTCACACGCCCATGAGGGCGCGAACGTGGGCCGTGACCGACGCGGCCAGCGCGACGAGGTCATAGCCACCCTCGAGCACCGACACGACACGTCCATCGGCGTGCACCGCAGCGAGCTCGGTGATCTGTTCGGTGACCCATCCGAAGTCGGCGTCGGTGAGATCGAAGTGGGCCAGCTGATCACGGATGTGGGCGTCGAATCCGGCCGACACGAGGATCAACTGCGGTGCAAATCGGTCGATTTGGGGCAGCCAGCCGTCGGTGACGGCACGCCGGAACGCGGCACTCCCCGATCCGGCGGCAAGGGGAAGGTCGACGACGTGGTCGTGACCGGTGACCGGCGGCGTGTGGGGGTAGAACGGGTGTTGGTAGGTGGAGCAGAAGAGCACGTGCGGGTTGCCGTCGAAGATGTCGATGGTGCCGTTGCCCTGATGCACGTCGAAGTCGACGATGGCCACGCGCTCGAGGCCGTGCCCGGCCAGCGCATGGGCGGCACCGACCGCCACGTTGTTGAAGAAGCAGAACCCCATTGCGCCCTCACGCGTGGCGTGATGACCCGGTGGCCGCACGGCGCAGAATGCGTTCGTCACCTCCCCGCCGAGCACGAGATCGACCGCCTTCACCGCAGCACCGGCCGCGTGTCGGGCCGCGTCGTGGGTGTGGGCGTTCATGAACGTGTCGGGATCGACCTCGAACCAGCCCGACGCAGGGGCCCGGGACCCGACCCACTCGATGTGGTCACGGGAGTGCACGCGCGCCAGCTGATCGTCGGTCGCGGCGGGTGCCTCGACCACGTCGAGGTAGGGCATCAGTCGCGATTCGACCAGGGCGTCGTTGATGGCCGAGAGCCGCCGAGGAGACTCGGGGTGGTGAAAGGGCATCTCGTGGAGCAGACAGCTCGGGTGGGTCAGATAGCCAGTGGCCATGCCCCGAGTTGAGCAGAACCGGAGCCACGACGCCCGACCGGCGCGCCGCTCGGCTAGAACAGCCGCATGCCCACGGTGAGTCGACTCCTTCTGGCATCGCTGATCGTCGCCATCGTGTCGGCGGCCTGTTCGTCGGACGTCGACGAGAGCACGTCGGCCGACTCGGCGACCGCCGACCCGTCTCCCACCGCAGAACCGACGCCCACCGCCACGCCCGAGCCGGTGCCGGAACGGCCGACCATCGATGAACTGCTGAGTCGCGCCGAGCCCCTCAACATCGCCCACGCAGGGGGCGATCAGGAAGGGCCCCACTCCACCTTCTTCGCCTTCGATCAGGCGGTGGCCGCCGGCGCCGACATGTTGGAGATCGACGTGCAACTGAGCGGCGACGGGGTGCTGATCGTGCAGCACGACGACACGGTCGACAAGACCACCGACGCCACCGGGCCCGTGGCCGAGCGCACCCTGGCCGAGCTGCAGTCGCTCGACGCCGCCCATTGGTTCAGTCCCGAGTGCTGGCCCTGTCGCGATCTTCCCGACGACGCCTACCCCTACCGCGGCGTTCGCACCGGCGCCACCCCTCCCCCACCCGGCACCACCGCCGACGACTTCCGCATCATCACCTTCACCGAGCTGCTCGAGCGCTATCCCGACCATGCCCTCGACATCGAGATCAAGGGTTCGGCCCCCGATGCCCTCCCCACGGTCGACGCGTTGGCCGACGAGATCGAAGCCGCCGGCATCGAGGACAGCGTTGTCGTGGTCTCGTTCGACGATGCGCTGATCGAGGCATTCAGGGCACGGCTGCCGATGGTCGAGACCTCCCCCGGCGTGAACGCGATGACGGCATGGTTGTTCGGTGGCCAGCCCCTCGAAGGCCATCGCATCGTCCAGGTGCCACCCGACTTCGACGGCCTCGCCGTGATCACGCCTACCTTCTGGGAGACGGTGGCCGCGAGCCGAGTAACGGTGTGGGTGTGGCCGAGCAACGCCGAGACACAGGAGAACACGACGTTCTACGCCGACATGATCGACCAGGGCGCGGCGGGCATCATCGCCGGTCGGCCGAGCCAGATGCCGAGCTGATCACCGGCGCCGACGCGAAAGGCGTACCGGATCGAGGGAGGGGCCGATACTGTGACAGCCCTGGGTCGGTGCCCGAGTGGCCAAAGGGAACGGGCTGTAAACCCGTCGGCATTGCCTTCGGAGGTTCAAATCCTCCCCGGCCCACCATGAGCAGGCCTGCCGGCGCAGGCCTGCTCTCGGTTCTGTCCGGCCGCCCTCCTCGTCCTACACTTCCCGACATGCCATCCTTCGACGTGTCTTCCGAGCTCGACGCCCAGGAGGTCCGCAACGCGGTCGACCAGGCCCAGCGCGAAGTGGCCAACCGCTACGACTTCAAAGGCACCGACTCGCTGATCGAGCTCGGCGAGTCGACGATCACCCTCGAGTCGTCGGCCGACGATCGGGTCACAGCCCTCAAGCAGGTGCTCGAGGAGAAGCTCGTGAAGCGCAAGGTGTCGC
>JAHEJN010000042.1:0-8216 GCA_024638845.1 Acidimicrobiales bacterium
GTCGAGCCGATTCCACGGCCTCCCCATCACCGGGTGAGCGCCGTCCAGCTACGAGCCACGTCGTGGTTGCCGAAAACCTGGAGATCGCCCGAGTCGAGCGGCACCCGCTCCCACAACACGAGGTCGAGATCGCTGGCATTTCCCTTGATCGCGACGTCGCCCTTCGCGTGGGCCCGCACGACCTCGACGACTCCGTCGGCGACCGCCAGAGTCCACTCGCCCTCGGTGTCGGTGCAGTGCAGGTGCAGACTGCCGACGGGTTCGGGAACGCCTCGATCGAGCAGATTCGGGAACGTCGTGTCGGCGAGCTCGTCGATGCCGTCACGGGCGATGTCGGCCGCCAGGGGCTCGACTACACCGAGCGCAGCCCGCACGTCCCACAGATGGACGGCCGTCTCCTGGGCGACGCGCCGTAGATAGAACCCGCCCGTGGTGTCGGCGGTCCAGCTCCACACCGACTCGGTGGGTTCGACACCCGCCAACGCCGACGACAACCGAGCGCTGACCTCGCGGGCATGGGCGAACAGCGCCGCACCGGTCAGGTCGGAGGGCTGCATCGAACCTGTCCGTTCGGTCGCCCGACCACGGACATGATGTTCGATGAAGCTCCATACGCCGCAGAGATGCGCGACCAGGTCGGCGGCGACCCACTCGCCACAGTGCGGTATCGGCGCATCGGGCTGCACGACGGCGAGCTCGAGCAACGCATCGGCATCGGTGCCGAAGGATTCGAGATAGCGGTCTTTGGACAACATGGCGTCAGTCTGGCACGCCGGAACCGGTGCGAGACACGGTTGGCCACGTGAGCCAGGGCCCTAGTCTCGGAGGGTGGATTTCGACCTGGGCACGATTCGACTGTTCCTGCATCTGCTCGCCGTCTCGGTGTGGGTGGGCGGCCAGATCGTGCTCGCGGCTCTCGTCCCGGCCCTGCGGACCATCGGGCCCGACGCTCCCAAGACCATCGCGAACCAGTTCAATCGGGTCGCGTGGCCCGCTTTCGCCGTGGCGATCCTCACCGGTGGCTGGATGCTCGGCGACGTTCAGGTCGGCGACCGCAGCACCGGCTACCAGGCGGCGCTGCTGGTGAAGCTGTTCCTGGTGGCGATCTCCGGCGTCGCCGCCTACCTGCACGCCCATGCACGCAGCCGGGTCGGAACCGCAACGTGGGGCGCTGTCGGAGGGCTGAGCGCGTTGGCGGCCATGCTGTTCGGTGCGATCCTGGCCACCTCGGCCTGAACGGAGAAGTCGACGATCATGGGCAACGAGAACAAGAAGGCGAAGAAGAAAAGGAAGGGGAAGTCCAGCGGCGCGGCCCCGACCGAAGTACTCGGCATCGACATCGGCGGAACGGGCATGAAGGCCGGCGTGGTCGACCTGGTCACCGGCGAGCTGGTAACGGAGCGATTCCGCATCCCCACCCCACAACCGGCCAACCCCCGGAACATGGCCCCGGTTGTCGCCGAGCTGGTCGAGCACTTCGGCCATCGAGGACTCATCGGCGCGGCCTTCCCGGCGATCATCAAGTCGGGCGTCGTGCATTCGGCCGCCAACATCGACCCGAAGTGGCTGGGAACCGACGCCGCCGCCCTCTTCGGCGAGGCCGTCGGCCAGGAAGTCGTGATGCTCAACGACGCCGACGCCGCCGGCCTGGCCGAGGTGGGCTTCGGCGCGGCCAAGGGCGTCGACGGCGTGGTGCTCGTGCTCACCTTCGGTACCGGTATCGGCAGCGGTCTGTTCGTCGATGGCGAGCTGGTGCCCAACACCGAGCTCGGTCACCTGCAACTCGACGGCCATGCCGACGTCGAGGACTGGGCCGCCGCCAGCGCCCGCGACCGCGAGGGTCTGAGCTGGGTCGAATGGGCTGCTCGTGTCGACCGTTACCTCGAGCACGTGTGCTTCCTGTTCTCACCTGACATGGTGGTGATCGGCGGCGGCGCGAGCAAGAGCTGGCCCAAGTTCGCCGATCGTCTCGAACCGCGCACCACCATCGTCGCCGCCACCCGACGCAACAACGCCGGGATCATCGGCGCCGCGCTGTATTCCTTGGCGCAGCGATAATCCGCTGCGCCGCTCCGCACCGGCCACACCCCCACCCACGCCGCGACCGACGGTCGCCGACGCCTCCCCTCTCCGAGCGCAGCGATAATCCGCTGCGCCGCTCCGCACCGGCCACACCCCCACCCACGCCGCGACCGACGGTCGCCGACGACTAGGGCTGACTTCCGTGTTGTTGCAGCCAGGTGTACATGGAGATGCCGCTGGCCACTCCGGCGTTGATCGATCTGGTGGAGCCGTACTGGGTGACCGAGCACACTTGGTCACAGACCTCCCGCATGGCGGCGGAGAGCCCCGGTCCCTCCTGACCGAGAACCAGCACGCAGCGCTCGGGGAGGATTGCCGTCTCGAGCGCAACGGACCCCGGCAGGTTGTCGATGCCGATCACCGGCCGGGTGTCGCCCCTGGCCCAGACCACGAATTCGTCGACGGTCGGGTGGTGATGGAGATGCAGGTACCGGTCGGTCACCATCGCTCCTCGTCGGTTCCAGCGACGTTTCCCCACGATGTGGACCCCACCGGCCAGGAAGGCATTGGCGTTGCGCACCACGGTGCCGATGTTGAGATCGTGCTCCCAGTTCTCGATGGCCACGTGGAAACCGTGCCGTCGGGTGTCCAGATCGGCCACGATGGCCTCGACGGTCCAGTAGCGGTATCGATCGATCACGTTTCGACGGTCACCGTCGGCCAGCAGCTCGGGGTCGAGTCGGGGGTCGTCGGGCCACGGACCTGGATGCGGTCCGACGCCGACATCGCCGGTCACGACACGACGTCCATCACGGCGACATAGTGCAGGCTCACACCGACCACCACCAGGACGTGCCAGATCTCGTGGTAGCCGAACCGACTGGGCCAGGGATCGGGACGGCGGAGCCCGAGCACGATCACACCGCCGATGTAGGCGACCCCACCGCCCACGACCAGCCAGCCGACGAGGTACGACACCTCCTCGAAGATCATGAAGACACTGAGGCCGCCGACCAGTCCGAGTATCACGAACAGCCCCGACTGCAGGCCGTGGGGCAACTCGAAGGGCGCCCAGCGCAGGGCGAGGCCGGCCAGGACGAGCGACCACATCAGCACCATCTGCCAGACCCGGATGCTGCCGTCGGGCGCCACGGCGATGAGTCCGGTGGAGGTACCGCCGATGAGCACGTAGATCGCCGACTGGTCGACCTGGCGCATGACCCGCCAGCCGTCGTCGGACCACCACCGGCGGTTGAAGATCGAGCTGGTCACGAACATGAACAGGTTGGCCAGGCCGGTGACGGCCGCCGCAATGCGCGCGGCGGTCGAGCGGCCTGCGATCACCAGAACCAGAGCGGCCACGAGGGCGACGGGAATCATGAACGTGTGCAGCCATCCCCGGTATCGGGGTTTCACCAGCGAGCTCTGCCGCCAGGGATCGGGATGAGCAACCACCTGATCAGAGACGATCGAGGAGTCGATCGATCAGGGCGCTGATCTCGTCCGCGCACTCGATGAAGGTCGTGTCGTCGCCACCGGCTGGGTCGACCACCTCGGTCGCATCCTCGAGCTCGACACTCCCCAGGTCGATGGCCGCGACTCGATCGGCCAACGATTCCTCACCCGACGGCAGCGAGTCCACCAGATGGTGCAGGGTCGCCGTCCGGTTCGCCGCCTCGGGATGGAGACGTCGCACGTAGGCCACGTGCTCCGGCGCAAACGCCACCACCAGCGTCACGTCCCGCAGGTCGGTCGCGACGAGCTGATGGGATCGATGATCCATGTCGGCCAGGCCGTGACCGGACAGCGCCGTACGGGTCCTTCCGCTCATCGGTAGCCCCTCGAGCGCATGCGTACCGGCACCGCTGACGTCGACGCCGTCGTGGCGGGCGCGGAGCATCACTGCGCCCATCACCGACCGGGCGGCGTTGCCGGTGCACAGCATCACGATTCGGGAAGTGCTCGCCTCTGGCATCGATTGGACGGTAGCGGCCGCGACCTGGGGTCAGTCGTCGATCGCCGCTTCGGCCGGTGTGCGGACCACGACCGGGAACGACGTCAGCGGCACGACTCCGACCAGCGGTTCGCCGAGGGGGACGACCTGGGCCACCGCGGCACAGGGGTACGGCACGACGTGGCTCGCCGGCCACCATCCCGGGCACACCAATCCGTCGATGCCCGGGTACTGCCAGCCGTTGTTGACGATGTTGTGGAGCGCTTCGGAGGTGATCGGATCCGGCGTGATCGCTACGGCGGCAACGAGGAAGTCGGCAGCTGCATAGCCGGAGAGGATCGCCGTGTCGATCTTGTCGGCATCGAGACCGATCGCCGAGACGTCGAAGCGGAACTGGTCGTCACCCGGACCGGCGGCGGTGATGTCGAACCCCTGACTGATCTGAAAGCTGCCGGCCAGTGCCGTGAGCAGGGCTGGGTCGTCGGCGAAGTCGACCGGATCGGTTTGGGCGGTTCCCACGACCACCCCGTCGAAATCGGCTTGCAGCGCGGAGTAGAGACCCTGGGTCCGGGTGCCGTCGATGATCACCAGATCGGCATCGGCATCGTTGAGATCGTCGACGACCGCCGACCATCCGGCGCGCACCGGTTCTGCAGCTGTGGGGACCTCGGCCGCATCGAGCACGAGCTCGGCATCGAGCAGCTCGGCCTCCAACGCGACCGACGACGCCAAGAGCTCCCCGGCGATGTTGTCGGCGCGAACCAGGGCGACCTTCAGACCAGGAACGGCGAGGTCGGCTGCCATCGCGGAGAGCTCGATGTGGGGTACCGCGACGACCGGAGTGGTCGCGGCCGCCAACGCCGGACAACCGAGCGCACCGGTCTGAGCGAACCCGAAGCTGGCCTCGAAGCCGCAGTATGCGGGGAGGTCGCCGACCCCGACGTACGGGATGTGGCGCTCGTTGAGCAGATCGTCGGCGAACAGCGCCACCGACGTGGCGGGAACGATGGCGAAGATGCGCCCATCGTCGGTCAGCTGATCGATCAAGGTGCGATTGCGATCGGGATCGCCCTCGTCATCGAAGCAGTCGACCAACAAGATCGGGCGCGGCAGCTCGAGGTCGCGATTGGCCCGTTCGAATCGAGCACGCGCTCCAGCGCACACGTCACCCGCGACCTCGAGGGGTCCGATCGACTCGGTCACGACCCCGGCGACGCGCAGCGGCGGAGCATCGGGTCCCGGCGCGGGCGTGGAAGTGGCCGATGGCGGCTCCGCGGCGGGCTCGTCGGGGTCGGGCTCGACGGGCACCGGCGTGGGTTCCGTCGACGTCGGCGTCGGTAGCTCGAACCCCGCCGGCGTGGGTTGGGGATCGACGAAGGGCAACATCGCGACCTCGACGGTGACCACGTCGGCGAGCTCGGCTGCCGGATCGACGATCTCGGGGTGGAGGGGCCCGCCCGGGTTCGGGATGGGCACGCCATTGGGGTCTGCTCGGGGCTCGGGAAGCGGTGTGGGTGTCGGCGCCGGCGTCGGTCGGGTCGCCTCAGGCGCCGACTGGAGCCCTCCGTCGACGGGTCCCGCCGAGCAGGCGACCGCCCCGACTGCGCAGGTCACCGCGACGGCCCAGGATGCAAGGAGGACTCGGGGGGATGCCACGTGACCACGCTAGGACCTGCAGTCTGTCGCGTTGTGGCATCCACTTCGAACGACCTGCGTCGTCGGGCTATGTTCTCATCCGCCATGACGATCCATCTCGTCCGCCATGCATCAGCCGGCAGTAGAGGCAGCTATTCCGACGACTCGGCCCGACCGCTCGACGAGCGCGGGCGGGCCCAGGCATTGGCCATCGCCGACCTGTTGGCGGCGAGCCCGATCGACGTCGTCTACACGAGCCCGGCGCTCCGGTGCATCGAGACCGTGGAACCACTGGCGGCTCTTCTCGGTCTCGATGTGGCCCACCAGTCGAGTCTGTCCGAGGGCTCGTCGGCCCACGATGCCCTTGCGCTCATCGAAACGAGCCTCGGGGCCGGAGAGAACGCCGTGTTCTGCAGTCACGGCGACCTGATACCCGACGTGCTCCAGCTGCTGGTGAACCGCGGGCTCGATCTCGGTTCCGCCCGCCGATTCGCCAAGGGCAGCGTCTGGACGGTGCACACCGCCGGGGCCGCCCTCACCACGGCCACCTACGCGCCGACCATGGTCTGACCCGCGGTCCGACTCGTCGTCGGGTCAGCCCTCGAGCGCCGCCCGCAACGCATCGAGAAGCTCCCTGTCGGCGGCGTCGAGGTCGAACCGATCGAGCAGGTCGAGCTGTCGAGCCACCAGTGCACTGTCGCCCGTGATCACGGCGACTCGGAGCAGCGAGAGCTGAGCGGGAATCGACGTCGGATCGACTGCGACCGCCCGCTCGATCGACGCCCGCCCATCGGCAATGAGCTCGTCGGCGCCGCCCGGATCATCGGTTGCGGTCTGTTGACCCGTGACCACCAGGAGATCACCGCGGGCGACCAGGGCGGTGACGTTGTCGGGGTCGGCGTCGAGCGCAGCACCGAGCGCCCGAATGCCCAGACCTGCCTCGCCGGCGTTCACCAACTGCTGGCCGGCACGCGCCATCGTCTCCGCGCTGACGTCGTAGACCTCGACCGAGATCTCGGCGTCGGCGTTCGACCGCAACCGCCCGACCAGCGCGCGCTCGCGGAGCCCTTGTTGATCGACGAGCTGGCGCATCGGCGGCGGCGGATCGTTGGCATCGAAGGCTCGGAGCTCTTCACTGGCCTCGTCGTAGCGTTGCTGGTTGGTGAACAGCACGGCGCGGAACACCCGCGGATCCGGATAGTCGGGGGCACTCGCCACCGCCGTATCGAGCAGCGTTTCGACCTCCTCGTCGTTCTCGGACTCCGCCGCGCCGAGGTACAGGTACCAGGCCTTGTAGGCGAGGGCCTCGGCGTTGCTCGGTTGGAGCTCGAGCACCGCGTCGTAGCGCTCGATCGCCTTCCCGAGATCGCCTGTGGCCGCCAGCTCCCCCGCCTCGAGGAGCAGGGTGCGGGTACTGGCGCGCACATCGCCGGTTGCCGTCTCGGTGCTCGACCGGAAGCCCGCGGATCGGGCCAAGAGGACCCCGGCCACGGCGGCGAACACGAGCACGGCCGAGATGGCGGCGAATCGTCGAAGACGGGGTGGGTGCGGCGCCGGGGCCACCATCGAAGCCCGGCCGGCCTCGATGGCGCGGGCCACATTCGCCGTTCGGCGGATGTAGTCGTCGCGAAGGGTACGGAAGTCGATTTCGTCGATGTCGCCGGCGGCCTGCTCGGCGTCGAGGTCGTCGAGGCTGCGCAGGAGGAAGTCGCGTTGACCCTCGAGCTCGGCGATCTCGTCGGGACCGAGTTGCCGTTCTCGATTCACGACCGTCCTCGGATGCGGTCGACGAGCACCCGATCGGCCTCGGTGGCACGCACACCCGTCGGCGACCGACGACGCGTCATGGCGAAGCCCAGCACCGCCGCGGCTACCACCACACCGATGACCGGAATGACCCAGACCAGGCCCGCGAGGCCGGTTCCCGACGGCGTGAGCAACACATCGCTGCCGTAGCGCTCGGCGTAGACCTGCCGGATCTCGTCGTCGGATTCACCCGCGTCGACCCGCCGGGCGATGTCGGCCCGTATCTCACGCGCGATGGCCACGTCGGACTCCGCGACCGACTGGCCGTCGCACAGGGGGCATGCAACGGTGCGGGAGATGTCGAAGGTGCGGTCGGCGTTGGTGCGCGGGCCGCCGTCGTCGAGCGCACCAAAGGCCAACGCGGTCAGCGCGACGACGATCAGCAGCAACCACGACGTGGTCGAACGGGTGAGTCGCCGCCCGCTCACGTCGGCTGCTCGGCTGACTCGGCTGCGGCCACGAGCGCGTCGATCGTGTCGTCGAGCTCGTCGGCGGTGACCTCACCGATGAACTCCTGGGCGACCACTCCCGATGGTGCGACGAGCACCGTGGTGGGGGGTGCGGTGACACCGAAGTCGATGATGATGCCCGTGGTCCCCTCGACCAAGACCGGCCAGTCGCCGCCGAGCTCGTCGAAGAACGCCTCGACGTCGGCTCGCGTGTTGCTCATGGCGACGCCGACGAGGACGGCATCGCCGTCGGGATGGCGGCCGACGAACTCCTGGAGCTCGGGATGCTCGCTTCGACACGGGATGCACCACGAGGCGAAGAAGTTCACGACGACCCATCGGCCACGCTG
>JAHEJN010000042.1:8316-25732 GCA_024638845.1 Acidimicrobiales bacterium
TCATCCGGCCGGAACCCCTTCGGGTTCCACGTCGTCGATCATCGACTCGGGCGGTTCGACCGTCTCGCCCACCGGTGCCGACACCGCCTCGGTTCCCCGTCGACGCTTCCCGGGGAACGCCGACAGCACGGTGCCGATCGCCACCACCAGGCCCCCGAGCCACAGCCAGACGATGAGCGGCTGCACGGTGGCGCGTACCGTTGCGGCGTTGGTCTCGGCGTCGGGCAGCGCGATGACTGCGACCTGGATGTCCTCGGTCAGCGTCGTCCTGGTGGCCGGATCGGCCACGATGCGCCCGCTCGCACGGAACTGGTCGATGGCGGGCTCGACGCTGTCGCCGTCGACGGTCAACTGGAGCGACGAGTTGATGCGCTCGGCGTAGTCGGTCTCGGTGAAGCCGTCGTAGGTGATGGTGTGCCCGGCCAGTACCGCCGACTCGCCCGGTTCGAGGGTGAACTCGCCCTGGCGCACGAACGACGTGCTCGCGGCGATGGCGACGCCGATCATGATGATGCCGAGATGCACGATCATGCCACCGTTGGTCCGGCCGACGAACCCTCGCCATCCCTGGCGACGGCTCGCCAGCACCACCGTTCGCAACGCCGACCCGGCGGCGAAGCCCCCGAGACCGAAGGCCAGCAGGGGCGCCAGGCCTCGTGCGCCGACCAGAACCGAGAACACCAGCGCGGCGGCACCGATCCACGCCGGCCATTCGAGGCGGTGGCGCAAGGTGACCCCGGTGGTCTTGCGCCACGGCAAGACCGGCGCAACCGCCATGAGGAACAACAGTGTGAGCCCGATCGGCATCGACATCCGCTGGAAGTACGGCGCACCCACCGAGATCTGCTCGTCGTTGGCCGCCTCGAGCAGCAGCGGGAACACCGTGCCGAGCAGGATCACGAAGGCGAACGCCGCGAACACGAAGTTGTTGGCGAGGAATGCCCCCTCACGAGAGATCGGCGAGTCGATGCGCCCGGGCGACCGGAGCCGATCGCCCCGCCACCCGATGAGCCCCACGGTGACCGCGACGACCAGGCCGAAGAACGTGAGCAGCGCCGGACCTATGGCCGACTCGCTGAAGGCGTGAACCGAGCCGAGCACACCCGAGCGGGTGATGAACGTGCCGAGGATGGTGAGCGCGAACGTGGCGCACACCAACGAGAGGTTCCACACGCGCAGCATGCCCCGTCGCTCCTGCACCATCACCGAATGCAGATAGGCGGTGCCGGTGAGCCACGGCAACAGCGAGGCGTTCTCGACCGGATCCCATCCCCAGTAACCGCCCCAACCGAGCACGTCGTAGGCCCACCACGCGCCGAGCAGGATGCCGACCGTCAGGAAACCCCACGCGAACAGCGTCCAGCGGCGGGTCTCGACCAGCCACCCCTCACCCAGACGACCGGTGACGAGGGCACCGATGGCGAAGGCGAACGGCACCGTGAAGCCCACGTAGCCCAGGTAGAGGATCGGGGGATGGAAGGCCACGAGTGGATGGTTCTGCAACAACGGGTTCGGGCCGGGTCCGTCGAACCCAGCGGGCGGGTCGAAGGAGGCGAACGGGTTGGCCGGCCCCTCGATACCGAAGACGGGCCGAGCCATGAGGCCGAAGAAGAACACGGCCACGGCGAACATGGTGAGCAGGGCCCATCCGACCATGGCGTCGTCGAGCCGCTTGCGGAACTTGGTCGCGATGATCACCAGATAGAGGGAGAGCACCAGCGCCCACAGCAGTATCGAACCCTCGAGCGACGACCAGATCGCGGCGAAGTTGTAGAGCGCCGGAGTGCGACTCGACCCGACCTGGGCCACGTAGGCGACCGTGAAGTCGCGGGTGATGAGCGCTCGTTCCATGACCGCGAAGGCCCCGACTGCACCGGCGAAGGTGAGCCACGCGTAGGTCCGGCCGAGGACGAGAAGATCGCGCCGATCCTTGGCCAACCCCCATCCGAGGGTGACCACTCCCAGCACCGACGAGGCGAAGGCCAGGGTGAGCGCGCCCGAACCGAGGGCGACGTTCATCGTGGGGGCAACGCCGGGAAGGTCATTCGGAACCGCCCCGCAGGCTGTCCTCGACCCGATCGGGGTTCTCGGCGTCGTACTCGTTGTCGTGCTTGACCAGAATGCGATCGCTCGCGTAGTAGTACCCGTCGCCCGAAGTGCCGTCGGTGGCCGCGAACGACACGCCCTCGGGGCTGGCCCCCTCGACGAAGTGCCCCTCGAGCACGACCGGGATGCCCTCCTGGAACAGCTGCGGTGGCGCCCCCTCGTGGGCCACGTCGACCTGCACGTCATTGAAGACGATCGAGAACAGGACCAGGTCACCCTGTTGACTGACCGAGTCGTCGACGACCAGGCCCTGGAGGTTGAAGCGCTTGTCACCCAACGAGTCGCGCTGGGCCACTGCTTCGTCGGCGTTTCTGAAGAACAGCGTCGCGTCGCTGAGGCCCTTGTAGAGCACGGCACCGACTGCGATGAAGGCAAGAAGGGCGACCGAGGTGGTGACCCACGTACGGGTGCGGTTGCCCGACGACGGGCGTTCGGAGGGGACGATGGGCGGCTCTGACCCCGGGGTCATTGCATCCATCGACGCTTCCCCTCGGGCACCTGTCGGCTGAGCGCCCGACCACGGGCCATCAACCGCATGGCGTAGGCCGTGAGCACCGCACCGGTGGCGCTCCAGCCCAACACGATGTAGCCCCAGTTGCTCATGAGCCACCACCGACGAGCTCGGCCTCGCGTCGGCGTTCGTCGAGCGCGATGCCGAGCGAGTGCATGTCGACCTGGTCTTCGAGCCAGGCGATCCGGAAGCGGTGGACGAGCAGCCAGGCGAAGACGAGGGTGAACACGACCACGCTGAAGAACAGGGTGAAGAGCATCAGATCGTCGAGCTTCGGATCGAAGTCGGTGCTCAGCACGGTGGCCTCCTGGTGAAGGGTTCGCCACCACTTCACCGAGAAGTGGACGAGGGGGATGTTCACCACGCCGATGAGGGCCACGATGGCCGAACGGTTGGCGCGAACGGTGGGATCGGCCGGGATGCGTCGAATCGCGAGGTAGCCGACGAACACGAGGAACAGGACCAGGGTCGACACGAGTCGCGCGTCGCCCCACTCCCAGTACGTACCCCAGGTGGGGCGACCCCAGATCATTCCGGTGAGCAGCGCCAGCCCACAGAACAGAACCCCGATCTCCGCGGCCGACGCGGCCACGAGGTCCCACCACTGCGACTTCTTCCACAACACGAACGCGGAGCCGACAGCGGTGAGGCTGAACGACAGGTACGCGAGCCAGGCCGAGGGCACGTGCACGTACATCAACCGCACCAGCTCACCCTGGGTCTGATCGGCGGGACTGAAGACGAGCCCGAGCAACACGAGCCACACCACACCCAACGCGGCGAGCGCGGCCAGGATCCGGGTGGCCCTGGAGCCGGTGGTGGTGACGGCGTCAGCCTTGGTCACGATTCCTCCATAAGGGGGCCGAAGGCGACCAAGCCGAGAGCCACGTATACGAGGGCGAAGATCGCCAGGAAATTGAACCACGACCACCCGTCGACCGCGACATCGCCCAGGGCGGCACCCATCGCTCTGGTGGCGCCGATCAGCACGGGAGCCAGCACGGGCAACAGCAGAAGCGGCAAGAGCGTTTCCTTCACGCGGAGTCCGGCGGTGAGCACTCCGTACAGGGTGCCAGCGGAAGCGATCCCAACGGGCGCGACCAGTCCGGTTGCCGCCAGCAGTCCCCATCCGTCGAGCTCGGCGGTGAAGAACACGACCACACCGATCGCGAGCAGGACCTCGAGGACCACGAGCTGGAGCGCGATGGCCGTGGCCTTTCCCGCGAACACCGCGGCCGGTTGCAGGCCCGACAGTCGGAGTGCCTCACGAACGCCCGGGTCGGCTTCGACCGCGAAGGCGCGTTGCACGAGCATGACGGCCGAGAAGAGCACGGCGATCCAGTAGAGGCCGGCGGTGAGCTGCTGGAGTGTCTGGCGGTTGCCGTCGAGGGCGAAGGCGAAGATCACCAGGACGAGAACGGCGAAGGGAACGACCTGGGCCATTCCCACCCGCGATCGCCATTCGACACGAAGGTCCTTGCCGGCGACGAGCCGCGCTTGGCCGAACAGTGAGGTGTCAACCATCGACCACCTCGAGTGTCGCCTCGACGGGCGGTTCGCCGGACGCGCCGACGACGTGCCCACCGGCCAGCACCACCTGGCGGTGCGACAGCGCAACGGCCCGATCGAGATCATGGGAGGCTACGAGCACCGCGGCTCCCCCGGCGGCGGCCCGCTGCACGATGCTGTCGAGAATGTCCCGGGCCGACTCGTCGAGGGTGCCGTGCGGCTCGTCGAGCAGCCACACCCGCGGCCGGCGGGCCAACAGGATCGCAAGGGCGGTGCGGCGGCGCTGACCGGCCGACAGGCGGGCGCCGGCCACGTCGGCGAGCCGGCCGTCGAGCCCGAGCCGGGCCATGGCCTGGTCGGCGTCGGCGGCGGACGCTCCGACGGCCTTCGACCAGAAGTGCACGTTGTCGCGCACGGTGAGGTCGTCGTAGAGACCCGACTCGTGACCGAGATATCCCACCGACCGGCGGACACCGCGGCGATCGGTGGCCACGTCGTGGCCGTCGACGACCACGGTTCCCCTCTCGACGGGCAACAGGCCCGCACAGAGCCGGAGGAGCGTGGTCTTGCCGGCGCCGTTGGGACCCTGCACGAGCACGATCTCGCCGGGACGAACCGACAGGTCGACCCCCGACAAGGCCGGAAAACGGCCGAGCAGGGCCACGACTCCGCGAAGCGCCACGATCGGCTCGGTGACCACGCTGCCAGGCTACCGGCGGCCGGGAAAGGTCCCTGGGTGCGGTCCGTAGCTTGAGCACCGTGACTACCCTGCCATTCCATGCGTGTGGCTCGAGTGCTGGGAGCGATCGGTCGGTTCCTCATCGGGGCCGGGATCATCATGTTGCTCTTCGTCGCCTTCCAACTGTGGGGGACGGGCCTCCAGCACGCTCAGGCCCAGGACGACCTCGCCGACGACTTCGATTCGCTGTTGGAAACGGCACCGCTGAGCGTCGACCTGGTCGCCGGACCCGCCGATTCCACCACCGACGATCCCGTCGTGGCCGCCGAGGACGGCAGCCAACCCGACGCCGTCGAGCTCACCGGCGCCGAAGGCACCTTCAGCGACAACGAACGCAAGTTCATCGAGCTGCTGTACCCACCCGACGGCGAGGTGCTCGGCAAGATCGACATCGCTCGGATCGGCCTCGACGAGTTCTTCGTCGAGGGAATCAGAGTGGACGATCTCCGACAGGGGCCGGGCCACTACCGTTCCAACCCGCTTCCCGGGCAGCCGGGAAACGCGGCGATTGCGGGCCATCGCACCACCTACGGAGCACCGTTCAATCGAATCGACGAGCTCGAACCGGGCGACGAGATCGTCATCACCACCCTCCAGGGCGAGTTCACCTACCGCGTCGTACCGCAGATCGACGGGTCGGGTGAGACCCGCGGTCATTTCATCGTCAGTCCGGGCGACACCCAGGTGCTCGACGACTTCGGCGACAACCGGCTGACCCTCACGGCGTGCCATCCCAAGTTCAGTGCCCGCCAGCGCATCATCGTCGTGGCCGAACTGGTGGAGACACCGGCCCAGCCGCTTCCCCGCCCCGAGGCACTGGCCGAGCTCGATGCCCAGACCACCGGTGCTCAGCCGACCGATGTGACCGACGATTCCGGCACCGCTGGAGGCACCCGAATCGTGGCCGCCGCAGCTCCGGCCGGGGACGAGTCCTTCGGCGAGGGCCTCAACGGCGACCGCGACGCGATTCCCTCGGCCGTGAGCTGGGGTCTCGCCGCCCTCGCGATCTGGTTCACCGCCGGCTGGGTCGGTCGTCGCTGGCGGCTACTGCCCTCGTATGCCCTGGCCATGGTGCCGTTCCTGGTGTTGTTGTTCATCTCGTTCACCTACATCGACCGGGCCCTCCCGTCGTACTGAACCGTGCGTTCCCTCCTCGTCGCCGCGCTCACCGCAGCTCTGGTCGTCTCGGCCTGTAGCTCGGGTGGATCCGAATCGGGCGCCGATGTCGACCCCTCGGTTCCGAGCATCCTCGAGGCCACGCCCACACCCGTCGTCGAGTCCGACGGGGCCGAGATCGAGACCAGCGAGGTGCCCGAGGAGGAGGAAGGCGTCCTGGTGAATCAGTTCGATCTCGATCCCGGCGACTGCTTCAACACCTACGGCGTGGCCAGTCCCGATCTCGAGGTCCAGCCGACCACTCGCGTGGTCGACTGCAACGGCCCGCACGAGAGCGAGGTCTACTACCAGCGCAATCTTCCCGGCGGGCCGGAGGAGACCTTTCCCGGCGAGGACGCCGTTCGGAGGGCGGCCGAGCAGCGCTGCTATCGCGAGTTCGAGGAGTTCACCGGCACGGTGTACGAGCTCTCGGCGCTCGAGATCGGCGTGATGCATCCCACCTTCGACACCTGGACCGGACCAGGGCTACACCGTGAGATCACCTGCTACGTGTACGCCGTGTCCGGCGGCGCGCTCCAGGGTGGATCCATGGCCACCTCGGGCATCTGACCGGGTTCACGACGCCATGATCACGACGAGGCCGGTCCACGACTGCGGAATCGCGCCCAAGCCGACACCCTCGTCGACCGTCCAGTACTCGGCCAACCCCGATCGCACGGCGCCGGCGACGGTGCGCGACGCCATGTCGGTCGCCTCGATCGTGCGGCCGGCGGCGAGGAGACCGAGCCACAACAGATAGGCCAGCTGGGGCCACACAGGACCGCGCCAGTAGGTGCGCTCGGCGTACACCGTCTCGCTGCGGTGCACACCGGCCGGGCCGTACCTGCCACCGAAGGCCGCAGGATCGTCCAGCTGGGCGCATACCGCATCGACGGCGCTGGCGTTGGTCGTGACCAGCAGTGGGAGCAGCGAGTCAGCCGTCCGGCAGCGGCCCGAACCCTCGGCAGTCGGGCCGGCATCGACCCACGAACCCCGGGCGCCGTCCCATCGTCGGTCGATCGCCGCCGCAAGGTCATCGGCCGCGTCGAGCAGGACCGTGTCGCCGATCGACGCGCCGAGCCGACGGGCGTTCCATGCGAGCAGGGCGTTGAAGCCCACCGACGCAACCGGGAACGCCGGGTTGTCGAGCGCGGCGCCGTCGCGGTCGGCAACCACCGAGGCGACGAGATCGCCCTTGGCCGCCCGCCATCGGTCGGGGGCCCAACCGCCCGGGCACAGATCGTCCCAACGAGGGGAGTCGTCGGCCCCCGACTCCCACGGATGGCACAGACGAACCAGTCCTGACCGGTCGCGGGCACGGTGGTCGATCAGGAATCGCAGGCCCCGGACCGCACCCGTGACCAGCGCATCGGGGACGTCGACGTCGTCGTCGAGCAAGCCCGCTACCGCGTGGCCGTACATGGGGGGTTGGGTGATGCTCGACGCCCCCGTGCGACCCCAGAATGCCTCCGAGGCGTGAGGATCGAGCTGGTAGTTCATGTGGGCCACGAAGCCCCCACTGGTCTGGGTCGACAAGGCCTGCGTGAGCTCGCTGACGGCACGGTCGGTACGGCCGAGCGCATGCCAGATCACGGCGTGGAAGCACGAGTCCCACAACCACTGCCACGGGTACACGGCCGAGTTCGGCGCTGCGTACCCTGCAGGGGTCCAGTGGGCGTCGAGCATTGCTCGCACCGATGTCTCCAGTTCCGCCCGTGCCGGTGACCCGGCCGGACCGCTCCCGATTTCTGTCACCGACGTTTCACACCCATGCCGACCTGCGCCATCATCTCGTTCCGACTGGGCCTCACCGACGGGGTCTCGGTCGTCGCGCTCCGCTGGCACCAGCTGCTGACCGAGCTCGGCTTCGACGTGGTGACCGTGGCCGGCGAGGGCCCCGTCGACCGTACCGTCCCGGGTCTGGCGCTACAGGCACCGACTCCGCCGACCCTCGACGAGCTCGGAGCCGCGCTCGCCGATGTCGACCTCGCCGTGGTGGAGAACCTCTGCACGATTCCTCTCAATCTCCGCGCCGCCCTGGCGGTGGCCGAGGCGAGACGGGGCCAGCCGACCATCCTGCATCACCATGATCCCCCGTGGCAGCGGGAGCAGTGGTCGCACGTGACCGAGCTTCCACCGACCGATGCGTCGTGGGCCCACGTGACCATCAACGACCTGACCCGCAAGCAGTTCGAGGCCCGGGGAATCCAGGCCACGACCATCTACAACGCGTTCGACACCGAGGCTGGGCCGGGTGACCGGTCGACGATGCGGGCCGAGCTCGGTATGGCCGACCACGAGCTGCTCGTGGCCCATCCGGTGCGGGCGATTCCGCGCAAGAACGTCCCGGTCGCGCTGCGGGTGGCCGAACAGCTCGGTGGCACGTACTGGTTGCTCGGCCAGGCCGAGGACGGGTACGGACCCGAGCTCGACTGGCTGCTGGCCACCGCCCGGTGCCGTGTGATCCAGCGCCGCATCCTGCGCATACCCGACATCTATGCGGCGGCCGACGCCGTGGTGTTTCCCTCGCTCTGGGAGGGGTTCGGCAACCCACCGGTGGAGGCGGCCATCCACGGTCGGCCTGTCCTCGTCGGCAACTACGCGGTGGCCGACGAGCTCGTGGCTCTCGGCTTCGACTGGTTCCGGCCCGGCGACGTCGACGGCCTGGCCGCCGAGATCGAATCCCCCGACCTCGGCCGACTGCGCCACAATCGAGACGTCGCCCGGCAGTGGTTCTCCTTCGACCGCATCCGCCGACAGCTCGCCGACCTGCTCACCGACCGAGGATGGCTCCCGTGACCGACATCGACCCCGTGCTCGAACGGCGAGCACGCATCGATCGTCTGACCGCGCTCGGCAAGCGCATCGGCTACTCGCTGTTCGGCTTCGCCTGCGTGCTGTTCGTCATCGGTTTCGTGGTGGGCTTCGACGACACGACGGTGAACATCATCGTGGCCGCCATCGTGATCGGCTCGATCATCCTGGCCCCCGCCATCGTCTTCGCCTACGGGGTGAAGGCGGCCAATCGCGAGGACGCCGGGGGCGGGTCGTTCCACTAGACCAGCCGGTAACATCGGGCGCCATGACGAGCCGGCTTCCCGCGGCGACGCGCCGACAGCAACTGGTACAGGTCGCCACCGACACCTTCGGTGACACCGGCTTCCATGCCACGTCGATGAACGACGTGGCCGCCGCGGCCGGCGTCACCAAGCCGGTGCTCTATCAGCACTTCTCGTCGAAGGAAGACCTGTTCGAGGCGGTCCTCCGGCATGTGGGAAACCAGCTGCGGATGTTGCTCGAGGCGGCCGCCTCCGCCGAAGGTCTGACTCCACGGCAACAGGTCGAACGCGGTTTCGCGGCCTACTTCGCGTTCCTGCGCGATCACCGAGCCAGCGCACGGGTCCTCTTCGGCGAAGCGCGTCGTACCGACGAGTCGATCGCAGCCGAGGCCGATCGGGCCGTGGAGTCCATCGCCGACTTCGTCGCCACGCTGATCGAGATCGAGGATCTCGACGAGCCGGCCAGGAAGGTGTTGGCCAACGGAATCGTCGGCCTGGCCGAGGGCGCGGGCCGATTCTGGGCGCGGAACCGGCACCAGATGAGTGCAGACGAGCTGGCGGCGCTGACCGCCGAGCTCGCGTGGAGCGGCCTCCGCGGCGACCATCGCTGACGGCCGCGCAGTCAGGGTCAGCGCGGGGAGATGTCGTGGGGCGCCGAGGGAATGACGCCTCGGGCCAGATCGGGAAGGAACTCCTTCAGTCGGGGTGGAAGGAACCGATCGGTGGCCGCGAGGACGTCGTCGATCTCCCACCACCGCGCCGCCTCGAAGGCGGCGATCTCCAGCGCTTCGAGGCGCGAGCGGTTCCACTCGCCGCCGTCGCACCACGCGACGTGAATCCGTTCGTCGGAGTCGAAGTACATGCCCGCGAAGGTGAACTGGACCTGCTGGGTCCACACGCAGGGCCCCATCTCGACCTCGCCGAATCCGGTCTCCTCGAAGAGCTCGCGGCGAGCGGCATCGGCGGAGTCCTCGCCGTGACCCATGCCCCCTCCGGGGATCTCCCACCAGGCCGGAGCATACGGATCGAGGGGATCGCTCGCCTGCATGAGGAAGATGCGCTGATCCCTGTCGAAGAGCACGACCCTGGCCGCCGGTCGCTTGCGGTTGAACATGGCGACCAGGCTAGGGCGGTGGAACATGGCGTCCGAGCTCGGCCGCAGCGCGATCGGGTCCGAACGGCGAACCGTCCGGACCCGAAGTCGGTGCGCACTGGCCGGTCGGCCTCGAAGCGTTCCACCAGTTCTTCCTCGAAGTGACCCCTTGGGGTCCTACGGGTGAGAGAAAGCTGCGAGAGGGCCTCGATGCGGCCGGCCAGGACACCGGTCACTCCCCGCCACTCCGACGGTGTGTGACTGCTGTCACTATCTTCCCGATCGGGCCCGAGGTCAAGCCGGCACGACCAACGTCATGAAACCGTTGCGAGGTCGTCATGGCCGCCGCCTTTTGTTCTGCACGTCGCGCGAGTACCCTCATTGCGCTTGGGGAGTGGCTCGTGTTGGGTCACCCCTGTTCCCGACACCCTGGAGGGGTACATGTTTTCCCGCAAATGGCTGACCCTGTTGGCCCTCGTCCTGAGCTTCGGACTGCTCGCTACCGCCTGCGGCAGCAGTGACGACAGCGAGCCCGCGGCCACCGACGACAGCTCGGCCACCACCGACGATTCAGCCGACGAACCCGCCGACGAACCCGCCGACGAGCCCGCCGACGAACCCGCCGACGGTGACGAGGTCGAGCTCACCCAGGACGGTGGCATCCTTGCCGCCGTCCAGTCACGGGGCACGCTCAACTGTGGTGTCAGCGGCGCCGCCGTGGCGTTCTCGTTCACCCAGGCCGACGGCTCGGTCACCGGCATCGACGCCGACTACTGCCGTGCCGTGGCCGCCGCCGTTCTCGGCGACGCCAACGCCGTCGAGTTCGCAGCGTTGACTGCAGCCGAGCGCTTCACCGCCATCCAGACCGGCGATGTCGATGTCCTCATGCGCAACAGCACCTGGACCCAGAGCCGCGACACCGAGGTGGGCATGGACTTCGGTCCGACGACCTACTACGACGGCCAGCAGCTCATGGGGCGGGCGAGTGACGGCTTCAGTGCCGCTTCCGAGGTCGCCGAGGTCGACGGCGCCATCGTGTGCACCAACGCCGGCACCACCACCGAGACCAACATCTCGGAGCTGGCCGCCAGCCTCGGCATCAACATCACCCTGAACACCTTCGAGGACTTCAACCAGGTCATGGACGGATTCCTCTCGGGGGCGTGCGACATCGTCACCACCGACGGTTCGGGCCTGGTCGGCCGCAAAGCCGAACAGCAGCCTGCCGGTGAGGAATGGGTCATCTTCCCCTCGACCCCGATCTCCAAGGAGCCGCTCGGTCCGGTGTATGCCCAGAACGACTCCCAGTGGGCCGACGTGGTCAACTGGACGGTGTACTCCACCGTCATCGCCGACGAGTACGGAATCACCGCGGCCGACGTCGACGCGGCTCTGGCCGGCGACAACGCCGAGATGGTCCGCCTCCTCGGTGGCGAGGGCGAGCTGCAGAGCACCATGGGCCTCAGCCCCGACGCGTTCTACAACGTCATCTCGCAGGTGGGCAACTACGGCGAGATCTTCGACCGCAACCTCAACCCCGTGGGTCTCAGCCGCGACGGCTCGGCCAACGCCCGATGGACCGAGGGTGGCCTGATCTACGCACCGCCCGCTCGCTGATCGAACCAGCAGCACCGCGAACTGCACTGAACCGACCGACCGGCCGGCTCCCTCGGGGAGCCGGCCGGCGGCCGTTTTTCCGCTCGGAATGGACGGGGCCGATTTCGTGCGCGACTCTCTGGTCCCGGACGTGCCCAGCCGCATGCACGTCTTGAACCCTGGAGTACAGATCGAGTGACCGCCAGCACCGCTCCTGTCACCCATTCGTCGCAAGCTCGCCCACCGATATGGCGCAACACCACCATCCTCAAGTGGGGCGTGCAGATCATCGTTTTGGCACTGGTGATCGCGGCGTTCACGTTCCTCGTCTCCCAGGCCAAGACCAACCTGGACCAGAAGGGAATTCCGGTCGACTACGACTGGATCAACGATCCCGCCAACATCCAGCTCGGCGAGGGCATCGACACCCAGCCCAACTCGATGGGCCGCGCGCTCTGGTCGGGCATGGTCAACACACTGCGCATCGCGGGCGTCGGCATCCTCGTCGCCACCATCATCGGCGTGTTCGTGGGTCTGGCCCGGTTGTCGCACAACTGGCTGGCCCAGAAGGTGGCATCGATCTACGTCGAGACGCTCCGCAACATCCCGGTGCTCGTCCAGATCCTGTTGTGGTTCGCCATCCTCACTTCACTCGGCGATCTCACCCAGGACTCGGGAGTGCTGAACGACTTCGTGTTCCTCTCCCAGAAGGGCATCTCGATCCCGCGGGTCTTCTTCGCCGACGGCTTCTATCAGTGGCTCTTCCTCCTGCTCGTCTTCGGTGTCGGCATTCATTTCGTGCGCAAGCGTCTCCAACGCAAACAAGATCTCGAGGGCGGCGACAAACACATCGGGCTGATCAGTTTCGGCCTGTGGGTGCTGGCCGCCGCGATCGCCTGGCCCGCCAACCCGATCATGAGCTGGGTCGGTTCCATCTTCGACGCCATCGCCGACGTGTGGGGCTCCATCCCCGAGACGCTGATGCAGCTGATCCTCACCGCCATCGCGGTCGGTGCCGCAGTCATTTGGATCCGGCGGTTCCTCGAGAGCCGGCGCACACCCGCCGGCCTGGCCAAGCTCACCGACGACGACTGGTTCCGGATGATCTTCGCCGGCATCGCCGCGCTGATCGCCGCATTGTTCATCTGGATCCTGTGGCCGGGCCTGTCGAGCTGGATCATCAACTCCGGGCGCGACTTCTTCGAGTTCCTCGGCAACAAGTTCGGCGGCGAACGAGGCAGTCTCCCCCTCGATGCGATGAAACCCACGCTCTCCGAAGGGCGCTTCGTGAACTACGGCCCCACCGGTCTGACCATGTCGGTGTTCTTTGCGTCGTTGTTCTTCGGACTGGTGTTCTACACGTCGAGCTTCATCGCCGAGATCGTGCGTGGCGGCGTGCTGGCCGTGCCGCCGGGGCAGAGCGAGGCCGCCGCGGCGGTCGGGTTGAGTCGAATGCAGTCGCTTCGCAAAGTGGTCCTCCCCCAGGCGTTCCGGGTGATCATGCCGCCCCTCGGTAACCAATACCTGAACCTCACCAAGAACACGTCGCTCGCCATCGCCGTCGGCTACTCCGACGTGGTGCAGGTCGGCCAGAGTCTCTACAACAAGAACAACCAGACACTGGCGGTGTTCGGGATCTGGATGACGTTCTTCCTCGCGTGCTCCCTCACCACCTCGCTCGTGGTGAACATCATCAACCGTCGTCTCGAAATCGTGGAGCGCTGACATGTCGGAGATGAGCGGTCCCCTCGTCGTTCCATCGGCAGGAGCGGCCGAAATCGCGTTCGGCGTCGAACACGAG
The DNA here is from genome assembly GCA_024638845.1 of Acidimicrobiales bacterium. Lineage (GTDB taxonomy): Bacteria > Actinomycetota > Acidimicrobiia > Acidimicrobiales > JAHEJN01 > JAHEJN01. The sequence continues at coordinate 21,886 of JAHEJN010000042.1, forward strand.
ATCGCCCCCGAAGATCCGATCACCCCGCCGGGTCGGTGGATGCGGGAGAACCTGTTCTCGTCGTGGAGCAACGGGATCCAGACCGTGCTGTTCGCCGCGATCCTGATCGGCATCCTCAAGTGGCTGCTGAACCTGGTCTTCGCCGAGGAGTCCGACTGGGCCTCGGTGGCCACCAACATCCGGCTGTTGTTCGCCTACAACTACCCGGTCGAGCAGTTCGTTCGCGTGTGGGTCAGCCTGGGCACGCTCCTCGCGGCCGCCGGTTTGTCGATCGCGGCCTGGAACCTCGACCTGTCGTTCACGCTGCGCAAGCTCGGCATCAATACGGCAACGGGCGGTGGCGTGCTCGTGCTCGTCGGGATCCTCACTCCGGGTACCGCGCCGAGCGACGTTCGGGCCGGCATGTTCGTGCTCGGCGCGATCCTTCTGGTCATCGGGCTCGCCGTCCTGTTCGGCGTCAAGGACCCACATCGCAAGCGCATACCGTTCGAGGCCCTACTGATCAGCGTCGCAGGTCTGGTCGTCGCCTTCGTCTGGCTCTTTCCCCTCGGCCGCTACGAGTTCGCCGGGGACGAAGCCAGCTACGCCAGCGGAACGATCAACATCTCCACCAAGGGTCCGTGGACGGTCATGATGATCGTCCTCGTCGCCTCGTTCCTCGTGGGCAAGGCGTTGGGTCGAGTGCTCCCCAGCGGCGCGCTGAAGGGGGTCATGGCCGCCTTCTGGGTGATCGGCCCCGCCTTCCTCATCTTCGTCGTGTTGCGCGACCCCGCCTTCGACTGGGGCTACGTGTGGGCGGTCGACGTTCCGATGGCCCTCGGCTTCGCACTGTTGGGTGGTGGGGTCCTGTACTTCCTCACCAAGCCGGGTCTGGGCGAGCTCGGGCGCATCATCGGGGCCGTGCTGTTCGGCGTGGCCGTCTTCAACTGGGTGGCCGCGTTCTTCGGCCTCTACCCCATGTTGCAGAAGGGTCGCATCTCGTTCATGTTGCTGGCCGTGTTCGCGATCCTGGCCCCCACCTTCGCCGGTGAGCGGGCGGCGCGCCTGCGATTCGCCACCGGATGGGCCGTGCTGGTGGTGGTCATGCACTGGCTCATCACCGCCATCAACACGCCCTCCACCCTCGAGATCGTGGCTCCTCCGTTCCTCGGTGGCTTCATCCTCAGCGTGAGCATCGCGTACTACGTGATGTTGGCGTCGTTCCCGCTCGGCATCTTGCTGGCCTTGGCTCGCACGTCGAAGCTGCCCATCTTCCGCGTGATGTCGACGGTCTACATCGAGATCTTGCGCGGCGTTCCGCTCATCACGATCCTGTTCTTCTTCTCGATCATGTTGAACCTGTTCCTGCCGGGCGGCATGTCGATATCGGAGCTGGCCGCCATCTTCACGGGCTACTCGCTGTTCTCGGCGGCCTACATGGCCGAGAACATCCGGGGCGGCCTCCAGGCCATCCGCCGCGGCCAGTACGAGGCATCCGATGCACTGGGGCTCACCACCGTCCAACGAACGATGTTCATCGTGTTGCCCCAAGCGCTTCGCGTCACCATTCCCAACCTGGTGGGGCAGGCCATCGCCACCTTCAAGGAGACGTCGCTGGTCTCGATCGTCGGTGGGTTCGAACTGGTTCGCATCGCCAACCAGACGATTCCGAACCAGCCCGACTACATCGGGCAGAATCGCCCGGCGCTCCTGTTCATCAGCCTGGTGTTCTGGGCCTTCTCGTACAGCATGTCTCGTGCGTCTCGCAGCCTCGAGCAGCACCTCGGCGTCGGCACCGGACGATGACATGACCAACCGATCGTTCCCCTCATCACTCATCCTCTCGAAATCGATGCACACGGAGACACCCTCATGAGCATGTCCGACGCCAACATCGCCCTGAGCGCCGAGATGGCCGCTCGCGACAACATGATCACGTGTCGCGGCGTCAAGAAGTGGTTCGGTGACTTCCAGGCCCTCACGGGCGTCGACCTGACCGTGAAGGACCGCGAGGTGATGGTGGTTCTCGGCCCGTCCGGTTCGGGCAAGTCGACGCTCATCCGCTGTATCAACCGCCTCGAGGTCCACCAGGAGGGTCAGATCGTCGTCGACGGGATCGAGCTGACCAACGACCTGCGCAACATCGACAAGATCCGCTCCGAGGTGGGGATGGTGTTCCAGCAGTTCAACCTGTTCCCCCACCTGACCGTGCTCGACAACATCACGTTGGCTCCCGTCTGGGTCCGCAAGAAGTCCAAGGTCGAAGCCGAGGCCACCGCGCACGAGCTGCTCGAGCGTGTCGGCATCCCCGAGCAGGCGGCGAAGTACCCCGGTCAGCTGTCGGGTGGTCAGCAACAGCGCGTGGCCATCGCTCGATCGCTGGCCATGGAGCCCAAGGTCATGTTGTTCGACGAGCCGACGTCGGCCCTCGACCCGGAGATGATCTCCGAGGTGCTCGACGTGATGAAGGACCTCGCCAACGGCGGCATGACCATGATCGTGGTGACCCACGAGATGGGCTTCGCTCGCGAGGTTGCCGACCGCGTCGTGTTCATGGAGGCCGGGAACGTGGTCGAGATCAACGAGCCCGAGGCCTTCTTCACCAACCCCGTGAGCGATCGAACCAAGCTCTTCCTCAGCCAGATCCTCTAGCTCTTCCGCCCCCCTCTTCCGAAATCCCCATCGTCGGTAGCGGATACCGCCAACCGAAGTGGGGATTCGGCGGGAGTGCGGCGGCACGGGGAGGGAGAGCCAGAGTCTGTGAGCGATACCAATCCGCTGCGTTCGTTCCGTGAGCGCAACGTCCGCATCTTCTTCGGGGGATTCGCCGTCTCGGGCGTGGGCACGTGGGCCCAGACCACCGCCCTCGTGCTGCTCGTGCGCGAGCTCGGCGGCGGCGGGCTCGATCTCGGCATCGTCACGGCCTGTCAGTTCCTGCCCACGCTGCTGATCGGCCTGTACGCAGGCGCAGTGGCCGATCGGGTCGATCGCCACCGGCTGACCATGCGACTCCAGGCCCTGGCCGGTCTGTTGGCGATCGTGCTCGGGGTCCTCGACTTCGGCGGGCTGGTGACGATTCCCCTGGTGTTCGTCATGACCGCCCTGTCGGGAACGCTGTCGGCTTTCGACAATCCCACCCGGCGCACGCTCGCCACCGAGCTGGTGCCGGCCACCGAGATGGTCAACGTGTTGTCGCTCAGCACGTCGGTGATGACCGGCGCCCGCATGTTCGGCCCGGCCATCGCCGCGGTCGCCGTGAGCCAGATCGGCACCGCCTGGGTCTTCGTGGCCAACGGCGCATCGTTCCTCGTCTTCTTGTTCGCCATGGCGTCGATGGACACGAGTCGCTTCCACCGGATCTCGCGGGCTGCACGGTCGGCGACGCCGATCCGCGACGGTCTGAACGAGGTGTGGCGAATCCCGTCGCTCCGAGTGACGCTGGTGGTCTTCGGCATCGTCTCGACCTTTGCGTTCAACTACCTGGTGGGATTCCCGCTGCTGGTGGCGGACCGACTCATGCGCAGCGACGCGACCTTCGGCTGGTTGTTGTCGACCATGAGCCTCGGCAACGTCGTCGGCTCGCTCCTGGTCGCGCGCCAACGCGAGGTGTCGGCCGCCTGGATGTACGGTTCGGCCACCGCCCTGGCCACGACCATGACCGTGGTGGCGATCTCGACCAACACGGTGCTCACCTTCATCATCGTCTTCCCCCTCGGCATGGCGGCGACGGGCTTCGTCAACTCGTCGACGCTGCTGGTTCAGCAGCGCACCAACCCGCAGATGCGCAGCCGGGTGCTGGCCCTCACCACGGTGCTCTTCCTCGGGTCGACCCCGATCGGCGGGCCCATCACCGGAGCCATCGGCGACA
>JAHEJN010000126.1:0-4265 GCA_024638845.1 Acidimicrobiales bacterium
GGCGGCCTTCGCTGTGCTGAGTCGAACGTTATGTGCGACATCGAACACGGTTCTCTCCGCTGGAGTTCGACCACACATACGTGCCGATCTCGAGCGGGCCAGTGCGTCCTTCCGCGGAGCAGATTTCGGGTGCGTTCGGATCGAGTCGCAGCGGCGCAAGCCTCCGGTGGACCGCTTGGCACACCTGGCTCCCGGAGCTGCCCGGCCATCAAGTAGTTGTTCTTGGCCGATCGGCTCGATCGGCCCACGCCACAACGAAACCGAGCCGCAGCCGAGGACATCGGCGCCGCCAAGTAAAGCGACGTCGCACGATGACGGACCCGTCAGCCGGATCGAGTCCCCGCCCGATGGATCGTGCGATCGAGATGGCGATGCAGGTGACACGCCAGGTCATCGGAGTCGGCGGCGGCGCCGCTGATGAACGTGGAGCGCCGGCGCCGCATCACGGGAAGCCCCATCGCGTAGACACCGGGCGCCCGCAGCACCACTCCGCCGTCGTGCACCAGCGCTCCCTTGCGGTCGAGCACGTCGAGATCGAGCCACGAGTAGTCGGGCCTGAAGCCGGTCGCCCAGATGATCGAGCCGATCTCGCCGGAGTCGAGCCGAAGCGACAGGATCGGCGGGTCGGTCGGCCGGGTCGGTTCCAACCGCTCGGGCGGCCCGAGGTCATCGGCAAGGCCCGGCGCCGCCCCTGTGGCCCACTCGTCGAAGGTGTCGAGCAGCCGATGCATCTTCAGGTCGGCAAGGCGGCACACGTTGGCGAGCGCCCCCGAGAACTGGGCGGCACCATCGGCGATGCCCATCAGCCGGCCGACGAGCCGCACCCCGAGGCCGATCAGCGCGTTCAGGTCGAGCGTGCGATGGTCATCGCTGCCGACGAGCTGCGGAGACGGCACGTGTCGGGCTCGCACGATGTCGTCGAGCTCGTCGGCGCGCGCGTCGAGCACACCCGATGCGTCCATCCACCAGAAGATGTCGCGTCCCCGGTAGGTGCGGGGCAGCCGCACGTGCTCGCCGACCGCGAGCGTGACGTCGCGACCCGCCCGAGCCACCTCGTCGGCGAGCTGAACCCCAGTGGCGGCGGCGCCGACGACGAGCACTCCGCCTTCGGGAAGGAGATCGGGCCCGCGGTAGTCGAGCGGGGTGAGCTGGGTGATACCCGGCGGTACGGCGGCTGCGAACCGGGGCACCGCAGCGATGTTGCTCGCCCCGGTCGCCAGCACCACCGCGTCGCACTCCCACACCCCGACCGGAGTATCGATCCGGTACTCGGATCCGGCTCGCCCGAGCCGGGTGACATCGACGCCGGTCACGACCGGAGCCGCGATCGCCTGCGCGTAGTGGCCGATGAGCTGCGCCACCTCCGCGGCCGACGCGAATCCGTGGGGATCACCGCCGGCTACGGGCGCACCCGGAAGCCGGCTCTGCCAGTTGGGCGTCAGTAGGCGGAGTGTGGGCCATCGTGCCGACCACGAGCTCGCGACCTGCGCTCGCTCGAGAACGACATGCTCGAGCGAGCGCTGGGTCAGCCGATGGCTCATGGCGAGCCCGGCGTGGCCGCCGCCGACGACGACGATGGGGATCCTCTGCACCGGAGTACCGCCGCCCCGCTCAGGCGACCTCTACGGTCACCGCGGTCGGGTTGGTGATGATGTCGAAGACGGCGGATCGCTTCTGCGACTGGGCGACGATCGCCTCGATATCCGCCGGCGAGGCGTCGGCGTCGATCTCGAACCGCACCTTGATGCTGTCGAACCCGTTCCTCACGTCGGGGTCGGCACCGAGGATGCCGAGCACGTTCATGTCGCCTTCGAGTGTTGCGGTGACCGACCGCAGCTGGATCTCGCGGTGCTGGGCGACCGAGGCGACGCCGGCGGTGAGGCAGCTCGCCAACCCGACGAGCATGTACTCGACCGGCGTCGCTCCGAGGTCCTGCGATGCGAAGCACTCCGGATGGTCGGCGTCGAAGCGGAACGTCTGACGGTGGTTGTGCTCGGCACCCAGGCCGCTGAATCCCTCGACCGTCGCCTTGCTGTGGGTGCCGTGCACCCACGCGCAGGTCGCTCGCCACGTGAACTCGGCCGCTTCGGGCGCGGCCGACAGGGCTTCGCGGGCCCCGAGCAGGGCGGCCGTGTCGACACCGTTGTCGATGGGCGTCTCGGTGATGGTCATGATGGTTCTCCTTGGTGGTGGATGTGATGGTGATGGTTGTGTTCGATCCGGTGGCGTGATCGGTCGCGATCTCCGAGCAGCCGGGCCGCAACGACCACGAACTCGCCTGGCACCGAATAGCTCCCGTCGCAGCGCCGGTAGGCCGCGATCGAGTCGAGGTACGCGGCGTGCGCTTCCCGCCGGGTCCGCTCGTCGAAGTGGGCGTAGGCGAGAGCGACCGGACCGCCGAGGAACGCCGCGCCGAGCGCAGCGTCGGCATCGGCCCAGCGGAGCCGCACGTCGAGCCGATGCTCCTCGACATCGACGAGCCCCTGCGTTCGGACGACATGAGCGAGGCCGCCGGGTGCGCCGAGCGCAAAGAACCTCGGGCACACGTCGCTCGAGACCCGAGCGTCGACGATGCCGAAGATGCCGGCCCATCCGCACTTCCGGCGCTCGCCCCAGACCGACGCCACGACCCGCCCACCGGGCCGCACGACCCGGCCCATCTCGCCGACGGCCCGCATGGGGTCGGGCGCATACATCAAGCCGAGTGGGCACAACGCCACGTCGAAGGGCCCGATCGCCCCGAGCTCCTCGGCGTCGGCCTGGTGCGTCTCGACCTGCCCGAGCCCGGCGGTGATCATGCGCCGCTCGGTCTCGGCGACCATTGCCGGTGACAGATCGGTGGCCAGCACGCGACCCTGCGGCCCGACCCGGCGAGCGATCTCCTCGGTCACGACGCCGGTGCCGCAGGCAACCTCGACGGCGTGCTCGCCGGCGGCGATCCCGGCCACGTCGAGCAGCAGATGCTGTACCGGCTCGAGCTGGGCGCGCCAGAAGCGGTCGTAGTGAGCCGAGGCCCGGTCCCAGCCGCGCCGCTGGATCAGTCGCTGCCGGCGAGCGTCCATCAGCGGCCTCCGCTGCTCAGCTGAACCGACCGCTCGACCGGGTTCGGCCGCCTCACGGCGTCGAGCACCGGGCTGAGCCGATCGGCCTCGTCGATCAGCGACCGGAGGTCGCGGGCCGGCGCAGGACTGGCGAGCCGTACGTGCACGCGGATGCCCGTGAAGCCCGGCGGGGAGACCTCGGCCGGGTCGAGCATGCCAGCGAGCACCGAGTCGGTCTCGACGGTGACGACGACCGCATCGAGTGGAACGTCGTGTCGGGCCGCCCGCAGCCGGTAGCCCATGGCGAGGCAGCTGCCGAGGGCAGCCCGCATCAGCGCCCCGGGCGACGGAGCGCCGTCGTGCCCTCCGAGGCCACGAGGGAGATCGGCTCGCACGAACCGATCTCCCTCACGGGTCTCGCACGCCAACCCTGCGGCGCACCGGGTGGTCGACGACTGTGTGACGTGCCCGAAGCCGGCGCGGCTGGCGATCGCCCCCTCGAGACGCACCAGGGACCGGCGGATGTCGGCGCTCGCTCGCTGATCGATCGGAGTCATGACCCGATCATGAGCAGCGGACGGCGCCGGCGCATCGGGATGGTTCCCAATTCCGGCCGTCCCGCTACCTCACATCTGTCTCTGAGGTAGCTCAGTCGCGATCTGAGGTAGCGCACCCAATGCGCCACGTGGCCTGGTCCGACACGATGAGGCTTGGGATGATGGGACGCATGACCCGCCGGGTCTCCAGCCAGGTGATCGTCGGCCGAGCCGAGGAGCTCGGGACGGTCGACGCTGCGCTCGCCGCCCTCGATGCCGACGACACGTCGCGCCCGACCGTGCTCCTGATCTCGGGAGAAGCCGGCATCGGCAAGACCCGCGTGCTCGACGCGCTCGCCGACCGTGGCCGCGATGTGGGTGCCGTCGTCGCCATCGGCGGCTCGCTCGAGCACGGAAGCGAGATCCGGCCCCTCGGCGCGATCGTCGAGGTCCTGGCCGCCCTGCTCGACTCGGCCGACGACCCTGACGCCGCCAACCAGCACGACCTGGGCTGGCTGATCGACGCCCACCAGGCGGCCCCCGACGCCGAGCTGCCCGATCCGGCCCAGATGTACAGCCACGTCAGGGCGCTGATCCGCAGCCTGGCCGAGCACCGGCCCCTGGTCATCGCGATCGAGGACCTCCACTGGGCCGATCTCACGACCTGCGAGCTGTTCACCGTACTGGC
>JAHEJN010000126.1:4365-7222 GCA_024638845.1 Acidimicrobiales bacterium
GGCTGCCTCGGCGCTCGGCGCCGCCGCCGAAGCAGCCGTCCACTACAGCCGCGCCCTCGACCTGTGGCCGCGGGTCGAGCAGGCCGAGGAAGCGGCCGGGATCCCCCGCCATCAGCTGCTGCGGCGCGCCGCCAAGGCGAGCGACATGCATCGGGACTTCGACCGGGCCGTCGAGCTGGGGCGTATGGCGGTCGCCGAGCTCGCCGGGCAGGATCCCATGGAAGAGGGTGCGGCGCTCGAGGAGCTCTGCTGGCACCTGTGGAACTCGGGTGCCCCCGGGCTCGACGACACGATCGCGCGCGCGCTCGAGGTGGTACCGGTCTCGCCGCCGACCGAGACCCGGGCGCGGCTCGAGGTGCGTCACAGCAGCCGGCTTCGTCTCCGAAACCGCACGCGTGAAGCGGCGGCCGTACTCGAGCGGGCGGTGGTGATGGCCGAGGCGGTCGGCGCAGCCTCGGTGCATGCCGACGCACTGCACTCGCTGGGCTATGACCGGGCGGTCATCGGCGACGAAGCCGGGCTCGACATGATCCGAAGGGCCGCCGACCTCGCGCAGGAAGGAAAGGACCCGCGCATTCCGACCAAGATCGCCATCAACCTGATGGCGGCGCTGCTCGCGATCGGCCGGCCGCTCGAGGCGCTCGAAGGACTCGATCGAGGCGTGGAGCTGTGCGAGCAGGCCGGGCTCACGCCGACCCACGGCCTGCTCCTGTTCGGCAATGCGCTCGAGGCCATGGAGGCGGTCGGCCGGTGGGACGATGCCGAGAAGCTGATGCAGGAGATCGCCGACCGGTTCAGCCAGGAGACCCTCGACCTGTGGGCATCGGCGTTCGTCGGCTGGGGCGAGATCCTGCTGGCGCGCGGCGAGCACGATGCGGCCCGATCGATCTACACGATCGGCATCGAGCAATACACGACGGGCTACTACTCGGGTGGCTATCCCCAGGCGTGCGCCGGCTACATCCAGCTCGCCGCAGCCGGGCTCGCCGAGCCGCTCGACTTCGATCGGCTCGATCGATCGCTCGGTGACCTCCCGCCCGGCGAGCAGCCAGCAGTGGCGCGCACGCTCGCCGTCGCCGCCCTCCACATGGTTCCCGACCGCGCGACAGCTCCCGACGACCACGACCGCGCATCGAGACAGCTCGAAGCGCTGATCGCCCGAGTCGAGCGGGTCGTCGCCGACGAGTACCTGGCGCGTCCCGGGGTGTTCGACCTGTGGCTTGCCCAGGCGCGCATCGAGCTGGCCGAGCGCGGCGGTGAGCCGGTCAGCCATCGGTGGGCAGAGATCGCCGGCGGTTGGCGCCGAGACGGGTGGCCGATGCCGGCGGCCGTCGCCGAGTTCCGCAGCGCCAACGCGCTGCTCATCAGTACGGGCGGGCGCGCGGCCGCCGACCGCGATCTTGCCGCAGCGCTGCTGGCAACAGCACGGGCGACGGCGACCGACCTCGGCGCCGCGCCGCTGTTGGCCGACATCGAGGACCTGGCCCGGCGGGCTCGGATCGATCTCGACGACGGGGCGGCGGAGGCGTGCGATGCAGCACCGACCGAAGCGCCAGACGAGCTGCCGTTCGGGCTCACGCCGCGTGAGGCCGAGGTGCTGGACCTGGTCGCAGAGGGACGCAGCAACGGCGAGATCGGTACCCGCCTCTTCGTCAGCACCAAGACCGCGAGCGTGCACGTGTCCAACATCCTGCGCAAGCTCGGCGCATCGAACCGCATCGAGGCCGCAGCCATCGCCCGCCGCCACGGCTTCCTCGACTAGCGACCGCTTTCTCCCCCACATCAGCGCCAGATCAGGCCCCGACGGGTTCGTCGTGCCGACGTGAATGCTGACAGAACGGCGCGCCGGCTATGGAGCGACACACGAGCCGGCGCTCAGAACAACAAGTACCGGAGCGTCCGGCACCAGCGCGATATCCGGCAGAAAGGAGCACCGGCCGGGATCATCCGGCCTCGACGCCTCCGGCTCGAGGTGCCCGATATCGCTCCTGCGGGTAGGCGGCCGGATCCACCGCACTCCGGCACAGGCCGGGCGCTCGGAACTCGCGCGACAAGCACATTCGAACCCGCCGGATCCGGGACCGCGAGGACGACCCGATCCAGCACATCCCTGTTGATCAAGGCTGACGACGCTGTCTTGCCGTGATCATAAGTCACTGACCCGAGCCGATCCCCTAGCGCCTCCATCAACGACCGAGTCTCTCGCCGCCCGGGGCGCCCCCTGGTCGCTCGCGATGATCGATGATTATCGCGTGGGCTCGTGGCTGACCATGGCGCACGACTTCGCCTGTTCCCGGGCGGCCTTCGCTGTGCTGAGTCGAACGTTATGTGCGACATCGGGCACGGTTCTCTCCGCTGGAGCTCGACCACACATACGTGCCGATCGCGGGCGGGTGAGCGGGCAGAGCCGGAGCGATATGCGTGCCCCTCCGCCACGTCGGGGGCACCGGCGAGCAGTCCAACTCGGCGCTCCAGCGACATCACACTGCAGTAAAGCGAGCGGCCAGCCAGTCCAGTGGTCGCGGTCACGACGGCCACGGCGCGGCTGCTATCGGGAACTCTACGGGAACTGTTTCATCGCCCGGACACCCCCACCACGGGATTGTGCCCAGACTGACCTGCCGACCTCCGACCCGACAGATCCACACACCGGCAACCAGCGCAACGGCGTAACCGAAAAACGCGCCTGCCCTCACACGAGAGGCTCATCTCTGTCTTGTCCGACCCGACACGCCCACAGCCCCATATACACCCTTGACATCCATACGCGAATCAATATCGCGACCGCGAATCGTCCGATAACACGCAAAGGCGCTGCTCGTCCGACCGTCCCGCCGCCTGGCTCGCTCGGCGCTCG
>JAHEJN010000127.1 GCA_024638845.1 Acidimicrobiales bacterium
GACGAGCGTCGTAGCCCCGCCTCCGTCACCCGACAAACCTCCATCCCGCTTGGAACCACATCCCTCACCGTGAAGACACTCAACAGCAAGCGCCCCCATCCGCCCGCAACGGCCCTCCCGAGCCGCGCTCGGTGGCTGGTCCTGTTCGCGGCATTGTCGCTGTGCCTTGCGGCGTGCGCCGGTGGCGGGTCCGAGCCAGCCGCCAGCCCCCCAGCCGAGGAACTGGCGTCCGAGGTGCCGACCACCGTCGCTCCGACCACACAAACTCCGACGACGCAGGCGCCTGACGCCATCGAGCCAGATCCGACCCCGAACGTGGTCGACAGTCCCGCAATCCTCTCGGCCTACCTCGGGGTACTGGACCTTCCCCCGGTGGGGGTCGGCCTACTCGCCGCCGTCTCGGGCTGCGAGCAACAGCCACTCGACGAAGGAATGCCGGTCGTGCTGTCCCATCGTGTGGATGCAGCCACGCTCGAACCCAACGACTTCGCGGTGACGACCGCCGGAGGCGCCGCCATGACCCCGACATGCGCAACGCTGGAACCGGCAACCGACGACGACGAGCTGCAAACGGTACTGCTCACGGGCCCGATGGGAAGCAGTGACGATCTCCCGGCCGAAGTCGCGGTGGTCGGTGAACTGCTGGCAATCGACGGCACCGTCCTCACCGGCATCGCGACCGACACCATCAACACGTTCGAAACCGGACCGAGACTGGTGTTGGCCCGCCTCGACCCAGCGGGCCAACAGTGCGCGGCGCTCGGCTCGAGCCACGAGATCCAGATGACGTGGGAAGGCGGCGTAACCGGGCCGAGAGGCGCCGACCAGGGCACAGCTGAACTCGAGGGCCTGACCCTGCTCGACGTCGACGGCGTATCGCACCCGCTCCTGGGCTTCGACGATGTCGGAGACGGCGACAACTACCTGGTGGCCTGCGCCCCACCCGACGTCGAGCCCGCCACCCTCGAAGCTCGTCCAGACACGGTCTACGACCCGACCAACAACCCGAACCCCACGACCGCCGCAGCGGTCGACGTCCGCCGATCCAAGGAGATCACCGATGGATGACCAACTACTGCTCGACTCACTTCGCCGGCGCATGGCCGCGATGCACACCCTGTGGTACGACGCCGTCGACACGATGGGGCCCGAACACGTCAACCACTTCGAGCGCGAAGGTGTCCTGCCCATCGCCTTCTCGCTGTTCCACTACCCGAACATGCAGGACGGGACGTACATGGTCCTCGCCGGCGAACCGCCGACCTGGAACGCCGACTGGCAGGACCGCGTCCAGATGGCCATCAACGACCACGGCAAGGAACGCACGGTCGACGAGATGATCCACCAGCGGGTCGGCGACTACGACGCGTTCAAGGAGTACATGCGGACCGTGTTCGAACGCACCGAAGCATGGCTCGCGACGCTCGAACGACACGAACTCGATCGCGTCATCGTCGCCCGGCCCTTTCCTCCCCAGGTGGCGAACACCTTCAGCGCCCGGGTCGCCGGTGACGACGGCGTCACCGTGCTCGACGCCATCGAGTGCTGGTGGTACCAGCACGGCATGCGACACATGGGAGAGATCGAGTTGGCACGCGGCCTGGTCGGCCTCGGAGGCATGACCTCCTGAGCGCACCCCGTTCCACGTCTGGGGGACTCGACGAAGTCCGCCATCTACCTGGGGGTCTTGGACCTTCTCCCGATCGGAGTCGGCCTTCTCGCCGGCGTCTCGGGCTGCGAGCAACAGCCACTCGACGAAGGAATGCCGGTCGTGCTGTCCCATCGTGTGGGCCGACCAGGGCACAGCTGAACTCGAGGGCCTGACCCTGATCGACGTCGACGGCGGCTCGCACCCGCTCCTGGGCTTCGACTATTTTGGAGACGGCGACAACTACCTGGTGGCCTGCGCCCCGCCCGACGTCGAGCCCGCCACTCTCGAAGCTCGTCGAGACACGGTCTACGACCCAACCAACAACCCGAACCTAGCGACCGCCGTCGAGGTTGTGCCCCGTCGATGAAACGGGAACACCGATGAATGACCAACGACAGCTCGACTCGGTGACGTGACGTCAACAACGCGAGCCGCCTACACCCAACCCCCTCCACCAGTTCGGAGCCCAGGGCGTCGACGACTCGCCGGTCCAAGCAGCAGTGTCGCTGGTGTTCACCGGTGAGATCAACGCCACTACTGATTCCCGGCGTGGTCGGCCCGTCGCGACGGTCGGTTCGCGCCACCTGCGTCCGGCTTCGGTCCGACCCAGACTGAGTCGGACCCGGTCACTCGAGCCGTTCGATCACCATGGCCATCGCCATGCCGCCGGCGGCGCACATGGTCTCGAGGCCGAGCGTGCCATCAAGGGTCCGGAGATCGTTGATCAGGGTGCCCATGATCCGAGCGCCTGTCATCCCGAACGGGTGGCCGAGCGCGATCGCACCCCCGTGTGGGTTGAGCCTCGCCAGGTCGATTCCGGTCGCCTCGCAGACGGGAAGGACCTGGGCCGCGAAGGCCTCGTTGAGTTCGACGACGTCGATGTCGGCCATGGTGACGCCGGCCGCATCGAGCGCCTTGGGGATGGCGTCGATTGGTGCCACGCCCATGTACTCGGGTTCGTTGCCGCTGACCGCCGACGACACGATCCGTGCCAGCGGCTTCACCCCGAGGTGTTGGGCCTTCGCCGCGCTCATGACCACCACCGCTGCGGCACCGTCGTTGAGCGGGCACGAGTTGCCGGCAGTGACCGTGCCGCCCTCGGGATTGAACGACGGCGTCAGAGCGGCGAGACCCTCGACTGTCGTGTCGCGGCGGGGGCCGTCATCGGCCGACACGACGGTGCCGTCGGGCTTGATGATCGGGGTGATCTCCCAGTCGAAGAACCCGCTGTCCTGGGCGGCGACAGCCCGATCCTGGCTCATCTTCGCGAAACGGTCCTGCTCTTCCCGCGACACGGAGTAGCGCTGCGCGACGTTCTCGGCCGTCATCCCCATCGGGATGTACACGAACGGCAGGCCATCATCGTTGCCCAACAGCTTCCGGTTGAGTCCGCCGGGCCCAAGGGTGCGTTGGCGTGCCCGCTTGGGCTTGTCGCCGTTGGCCTCCTCGCCTTCGGGCTTCGGAGGTCGAGACACTTTCTCGACGCCGCAGGCGATGTAGACGTCACCCTCCCCGGCCGCGACTGCATGGGCTGCGGTTCGGATTGATTGGAGACTCGAGGCGCAGAATCGGTTGACGGTCAGGCCCGGCACCGCCAACGGCAGCCCGGCGAGGAGCGCTGCGGTTCGGGCGACCGAGAAGCCGGTCTCGCCGGTCTGTGCGACGTTGCCGCACACGACGTCGGCGATGTCGGCGGGATCCAACTCGGGCACCTTGTCGAGTGCCGCGTTGAGGATCGTCGCCATCAACTCGTCCGCACGTACGTCGACGAGGCTTCCCTTGTTGGCTCGACCGATCGGAGATCGAGCGGTCGCGACGATCACAGGGTCATTGCTTGCCATCATGACGTGTACACCTTTCGCCGACCCGTCAGTCGGTTCGGTATTGCTCGCGCACCTTGCGCTTGTAGATCTTTCCGTTGTCGCTTCGGGGCAGTTCATCGGTGAACTCGACCCGGCGAGGGCACTTGAAGGACGCGAGATGCTTCCGGCAGTGCTCGATGAGTGCCGACGCAAGTGCGTCCGATGCGTCCGAGCCGTCGTTGAGTTCGACGACGGCGAGCACCATCTCGCCCCACTCGTCGTCGGGGACGCCGATCGTTGCAACATCTGCGACGGCCTCGTGGAGGAGGAGCACCTCGTCGACCTCTGCGGGATAGATGTTCACGCCGCCGGAGATGATGAGATTCGCGCTTCTGTCGGTCAGGAAGAGGAAGCCGTCGTCGTCGAGGTACCCGACATCGCCGAGCGTGAAGTACTCGCCCTTGAACGTCGATCGTGTCTTCGCGTCGTCCTTGTGGTACTCGAACCTCGTCGCCCCGGTTGCCTTCATGTAGACGAGTCCGACCTCCCCGGTCGGGAGCGGCGCGCCGTTCTCGTCGCCGACGATCACGTGGTCCTCGCCGAGCGGACGCCCGACGGTTCCGGGCTTGCTCAGCCATGTGGCCGAGTCGACGAAGGAACCCATGCCCTCCGTCGCCCCGTAGTACTCCCAGACGACAGGGCCGAACCAGTCGATGATTGCTCGCTTGTCGGCGACGGGACACGGCGCCGCCCCGTGGATCACGTACTTGAGCGACGTCGTGTCGTATCTGTCCTGAATCGCCGCGGGGAGGGCCAGAAGGCGGCGAAACATCGTGGGCACCATGTGCGAATGAGTGACGCGGTGTTCGTCGATGAGCCGGAGCGCTTCCTCGGCATCCCACTTGTCCATGAGAACCACCGTGGCGCCCATTTCCAGCGGCATACGCAGCGAGAAGAACATCGGCGCCGCGTGGTAGAGCGGGCCAGCGCAGAGATGGCTGTCGCCTCCGTCTTCGGCGTACTCCCCGATGTTGCTCGAGACGGCTCCCGTCGCTGGCGCTGGGCGGTAGACGCCCTTCGGCTTGCCGGTCGTTCCTGACGTGTAGAGCATCGTGCCGCCGGGGCTGGTCGTGACGGGGCTGTCGTCGGCGGATTCGAGGACGGTGCCGTAGTCCAGGAAGGGACCGCCGCCGTGCCCGATCGCGAGGCCGATCTCGCAGCGGTCGGCGAGGTTGAATGCGGCGATGGCGGAGTGGATCGACGCGTCCGCGATCAGCACTTTGGCGTCGCTGTCGTCGACGATGTAGGCCACCTCGTCGGCGGTGAGATGCCAGTTGGCGGGGGTGAGCCGAAAGCCTCCGCGTTGACACCCGTAGAGCACCTCGGCGAACTCCGGGCGGTTGGAGCAGACCAGCGCGATGGCGTCGCCTTCGACCAATCCGAGGGACCGAAGCGCGTTGGCGAGCCGATTCGCGTTGCGGTCGAGTTCGGCGAAGGTCACTGGACCCTCGCGCCCGATGACGGCCGCAGCGGTCGGTGTGGCCCCTGCCCAGTGGTCAAGCGGCGGCATGGCAACCGTCCTCGGTGAAACGTGGAGACGGAGAGGTCGCGATCAACAGAGGTCCTCCGGG
The DNA here is from genome assembly GCA_024638845.1 of Acidimicrobiales bacterium. Classification (GTDB taxonomy): domain Bacteria; phylum Actinomycetota; class Acidimicrobiia; order Acidimicrobiales; family JAHEJN01; genus JAHEJN01. The sequence goes on from JAHEJN010000127.1 coordinate 5,085, forward strand.
CAAAGGGGTAGAGGAAAGGACGGAGCGAGATTAGAGTAGACTCGCTAGAGAACTGTGTCTAGTATGGGAGTCGACGTCGCGGACGGCGCCGCCGCCGTTGTCGGGAGGGGACCCATGGGAATCGAGTGTCACAGGCTGACCGGCACGCTCGGTGCGGAGGTCACGGGCGTCGACTTGGCGAACCCGACGGACGCGATGATCGACGACCTCAAGAAGGCGTGGCTCGATCACAAGGTGCTCGTGATCAGGGATCAGCACATCACCACCGAGGAGCACATCGCCTTCGGTCGGCGTTTCGGTGAGCTCGAGGTGCATCCGTTCGCCACCGGCAAGGCGGGGTACCCGGAGATCGTCAAGATCAAGTCCACTCCGGAGTCATTGATCGCCGCCTCGAACTGGCACTCGGACGTCACGTGGCGCCAGGAGCCGTCGATGGGATCGATCCTTCGCGGGATCGTGATACCCCCGGTGGGAGGCGACACCTCGTTCGCTTGTGCCGGCGCGGCGTACCGCCAGCTCGCCGCCGACGTGCGGGAACAGATCGACGATCTCCACGCGATCCACGACTACTCCCGTGTCTTCGGTCGGGGGCTGTCGGTCGAGGAGCGGGCCGAGAAGCAGAAGGAGTACCCGCCGGCGCGCCATCCGGTCGTGCGGACCCATCCAGAGACCGGCGAGCGTTCGATCTACACGAACCGGGGGTTCGTCAGCCACATCGAGGGCGTCGACGCGGAGGAGAGTCGCCGCCTGATCGGCATCCTCGAGCGGGCGATCATGAGCCCGTCGGTGCAGTGCCGGGTGCAGTGGGAGGTCGACACGTTCGTGATGTGGGACAACCGGGCGGTGCAGCATCAGGCGTCCAATGACTTCTGGCCCGAGACCCGCCATGTCGAGCGGGTCACGATCATCGGCGACAAGCCCTTCTAGGAGGACCGAGATGTCACTCGAGATCAAGCAGCTCAACGGCTACTTCGGTGCCGAGGTGCGCGGTGTCGACATGGCGAACGTCGACGACGCCACGCGCGACGAGCTGCGCAAGGCGTGGCTCGATCACAAGGTGCTCGTGTTGCGCGATCAGCACATCTCGATCGAGGAGCACATCGCGTTCGGTCGGCTGTTCGGTGACCTTGAGGTCCACCCGTTCACCGAGGGGATCGATGGGTATCCCGAGATCGTGAAGCTCGAAGCGGGCGGCGACACCGGGAAGACCATCGTCGCGGCCGGATGGCACTCCGACGTCACCTGGCGGGCCGAGCCGTCGATGGGGTCGATCCTACGCGGCCGGATCGTGCCCGAGGTGGGGGGCGACACCTGTTTCGCCGACGCGACTGCCGCCTACGAGCGACTGCCCGATGACGTGAAGGCCGAGGTCGACGACCGGTTCGCGATCCACGACTACGCCCGCGCATTCGGCCGGCTCGTCGCCCCAGAGAAGCAGAGGGAGGTCCGGGAGAAGTACCCGCTGCAGCGGCACCCGGTCATCCGCACGCATCCCGAGACCGGGGCTCGCGGCATCTACACGAACAGAGGGTTCACGTCGCACATCGAGGGTGTGAGCGAGGCCGACTCCACTCGACTCCTTCGGAGACTCGAGACGGCGATGATGGATCCGTCGATCCAGATACGGGTCCGGTGGCGACCCGACACGGTTGTGATGTGGGACAACCGGGCGGTGCAACACGCTGCGGCGAAGGACTTCTTCCCGGCGCACCGCGTGATGGAACGGGTCACGGTCATCGGCGACCGTCCGTTCTGACTTTCGGGAGTTTGGACTGTGCACACTAGAGATGCATGTCTAATATGGACATCGTTCCCGGCTTCCGCCGGCGGATTCGAACAGCGCCACAGGAGGATGCGATGAGCAACGGCCCGACCCGCGAGCAGGTCGTGAGGTACGTCGAGGACAGCGAGCGGATCCTCGGCGAGGTCGTCATGCTCAACCTTCTCAAGTTCAGGGAGCGAGCCGAGAGCGTCGATGGGGGTACGGGCAAGGACTC
>JAHEJN010000043.1 GCA_024638845.1 Acidimicrobiales bacterium
AGCGAACGGTTCCCCGACGTGGTCTTCGAACACGGAACCGGCTTCAAGACCAGCGACAACATGGGAACCTACTTCGGTGCCGCCGAAGAGGCCCGCTACCTCTCGGGCATGGCGGCAGGTGGGGTGACCGAGACCAACAAGCTCGGCTACGTGGCGGCGTTCCCGATTCCCGAGGTGCTACGAGGAATCAACGCCTTCACCCTCGGCGCCCAGCGCATCAACCCCGACGTCGAGGTCGAGGTGGTCTGGACCAGCACGTGGTTCGACCCGGTCATCGAGAAGGAGGCGGCCGAGGCGCTGCTCAACGGTGGCGCCGACGTGATCGCCCAGCACCAGGACACGCCCTCGGCCGGCGAGGCGGCCGAGGCGGCTGGTGCCAGCTGGGTCGGGTACAACGACGACATGTCGCGCTTCGCCCCGGAGGCGTGGCTCACGGCTCCCGTCTGGGACTGGGGCCCCTACTACACCCGCACCGTGCAGGAGGTTCGTGACGGCACCTGGGTGAGCACCCAGTACTACGGCACCATGGCCGACGGTCTGGTGACCCTCTCTGCGGTCTCCGACAAGGTCCCCGAGGACGTTCGGGCCCAGATCGAGGAGGTGAAGGCCGAGATCGTGGCCGGCACCTTCCCGGTCTTCACCGGTCCGGTGTTCGATCAGGCCGGCAACGAGGTGGTCGCCGCCGGGGAGGCTCCCGATCTGGGCAGCCTGCTCGGGATGGACTACTTCGTGCAGGGTGTCGTCGGCAGCGCCACCGGCTGATCCATGCCGCCGTCTGAGGCTGCGGCCGGCTCCGAGACCGTTCGGAGTCGGCCGCCGGCCATCGCCGCTGTCGGGGTGACCAAGCGCTTCCCCGGGGTGATCGCCAATGCCGACGTCGACTTCCATGTCGACGTCGGCGAGGTCCACACCATCCTGGGCGAGAACGGCGCGGGCAAGAGCACTCTCGCCGCCATGTTGTGCGGGCTCTACCGGCCCGACGAAGGCACGGTGGTCCGGGACGGATCGCCGTTGCGTCTGCGCTCTCCTCGTGATGGTCTGGCCCACGGCATCGGCATGGTGCACCAGCACTTCCGGCTCGTCGACCGGTTCACGGTTGCCGAGAACATCATCCTCGGTGACCCCACGCAACCGTGGCTCATCGATCCCGAGGCCGTCGAGGACGAGGTGGCGGCCATCGGCGAGCGATTCGGGTTGCCCGTCGACCCGCACGCGCGTATCGGCGATCTCACCGTCGGGCAGCGTCAGAGGGTCGAGATCGTGAAGGTGCTGTACCGCGGCGCCGATGTCCTGCTCCTCGACGAGCCCACCGCGGTCCTCACCCCACCCGAGGTCGAGGCGCTGTTCGTCACCGTGCGTGCCATGGTGGCCGAGGGCAAAGCCGTGGTCTTCATAAGTCACAAGCTGGGCGAGGTCATGAGCGTCTCCGATCGGGTCACGGTCATGCGCAACGGACACGTCACCGGCGAGGTTGCCACGGCGAACACGAGCCAGCGCGAGCTGGCCGAGCTGATGGTCGGTCGTTCGGTGGTGCTCGAGACGCGCCGTGGAACGACGTCGGGCGAGGTCGGCCTCTCGGCCGCCGGACTGGTGGTCCGTGACGATGATCAGGTCGCACTCGACCATGTCGATCTCGATGTCAACCAGGGCGAGATCGTCGGCATTGCCGGTGTGGCCGGCAACGGGCAACGGCGTCTGGCCCGAGCCCTCGCGGGCATCGAGACCCCGGCCGAGGGAACGGTTGTGATCGGCGGCGTCGACGTGACCGGCCGCGGTGCTCTGGCCGCGCGGCGGGCCGGACTCGCCTTCGTGCCCGAGGACCGCCTCGGTACGGGTCTCGTTCCCGGCCTGAGCCTCACCGACAACATGTTGCTGACCCGGCGGCGGGCGTTCTTCGTCGACCGCAAGACGGCTCGCGCCGATGCCGAGCAGGCCATCGTCGAGTACGAGATCAAGGCCCCGGGCACCGAGGCCGAGGCCCGAGTGCTCTCGGGTGGCAACGCCCAGAAGGTGCTGTTGGCACGCGAGCTGGCCGAGGTGGGCGAGCCCGGCGGCCCGCAGGTTGTGATCGTCTCCAGCCCCACCCGCGGCCTCGACGTGGGTGCCGCCGAGTTCGTTCGGGGCCTGTTGCACGAGGCCCGAGAACGCGGCGCCGCCGTCCTGGTGATCTCCGAGGATCTCGACGAGGTGCGCAGCCTCGCCGATCGCATCGCCGTTCTGTACCGCGGTCGTATCGCGCTCGAAGGCCCCGCCGACGAGCTGCGTCTCGACGAGATCGGCATGGCCATGGCCGGCGTCGATCCGGCGGAGGTGCGCTGATGGGCTACACGTTGCAGCTCGAGCGGCGGCTCAGCACCAACTGGAAGCAGGCGGTGTTCACCCCGATCCTGTCGGTGTTGGCCGCGCTGGCCGCGGGCGCCGTGTTCCTGCTCATAGAGGGTTTCGACCCGATCTCGGTGTACCGAGAGCTGTTCGACGCGAGCTTCACGTCCAAGTTCGGCATCACCGACACCCTCACCATTGCGGTGCCGCTCATCCTCACCGGACTCGCAGCCGCGGTGGTCTTCCGCATGAACCTGTTCAACATCGGGGCCGAGGGCCAGCTCTACCTCGGTGCCATATTCGGCAGCTGGGCCGGATTGGCGCTCACCGATGGCCTGCCCACCGTCGCAGGCGTGGGTCTGGTGCTCGTGTTCGCGGCCATGGGCGGTGCTGTGTGGGCACTGCCGGCGGCGGTGTTCAAGGCGTTCTTCGGCACCAGCGAGATCATCACGACGCTGATGCTGACCTTCATCGCGCTGTTCTTGATGCGATACCTCATCTTCGGTTCGAGCTCCTACTGGCGCGATCCCGAGACCACGAACTTCCCCCAGGGCAAGCGGGTGCCGACATCGGCGCGTTTCGAGCTGTTCGGCGACACCCGGCTGCACTGGGGCATCGTGGTGGCGCTGGGCATCGTGATGCTCGTCTGGGTCCTCATCCGGTTCACCTCGCTGGGCTTCGACATGAATGTGGTCGGTTCGTCGCCGGCCTCGGCCGCCTACGCCGGCATTTCGACCCGCCGCACCGTCATCGTGGCCCTGCTGCTGTCGGGAGCGCTCGGTGGGCTGGCGGGAGGCGCCGAGGTGGCAGGCCGGGCCTATGCGCTCGACCCCAACGGACTCGAGCTCGGCTTGGGCTTCACCGGCATCGTGGTCGCCGCCCTGGCCAGGTACCACCCGTTCGGCATCGTGATCGTCGCGACGTTCATCGCCGGGCTCCGAAACGGCGGGATTGCGCTCCAGGGCCTTCCGGGCGAGCGCGTACCGGTCGAGGTGTCCCTCATGCTCCAGGGAGCGATCCTGTTGTGTGCCATCGGTGGCGACATCTTCGCCCGCAATCGCCTTCGTCTGGTGCGCACGGCCCCCCAGAACGTCGAGGCGGCGTCGTGAACGACACGACCTTCGTCCTCACCCTTGCCGCTTCGGTGGCGGCGGCGGTCCCGATCGCTCTGGCCGCCCTCGGTGAGCTGCTCAGCGAGCGCTCGGGTGTGCTGAATCTGGGTGTGGAGGGGATGATGCTCATCGGCGCCGTGACCGCCTTCCAGGCCGGCGATGCGTCGGGCAACCTGTGGGTGGCGCTGGCGGTCGGTGCCGCGGCGGGCGCGGTCTTCTCGTTGATCCACGCGTTCCTCTGCGTCACCCTGCGAGCCAATCAGATCGTGTCGGGGCTGGCGTTGGTCATCTTCGGCACCGGTGTGTCGACCTTCATCGGCAAGTCGATCGAAGGGGAGCCGCTCGACACCGATTTCGTCCCCACGCGATGGGGAGCGCTCGCCGATCTACCTCTCGTGGGGCCGGTGTTGTTCGATCAGGACCCGATGATGTACATCACCATCGTCCTCGCCGCGGTCATCGCCTTCTACCTGAATCGAACCCGAGCGGGCCTGGCGCTCCGGGCGGTCGGCGAGTCGCCGGCGACCGCCGACAGTGTCGGCGTCGCGGTGGCCCTTCAGCGCTACGTGCACGTGATGATCGGAGGGTTGTTGGCCGGCGCCGGGGGGGCCTACCTGGTGCTCGGACAGGTGCCGGCGTGGAGCCAGGACGGCACCACTGCCGGCGTCGGCTGGATCGCGCTCGCCCTCGTCGTGTTCGCGTCGTGGAAGCCCATGCGTGTTCTGCTCGGGGCGTTCCTGTTCGGGTTCGCCCGCCGGGCCAACTTCTGGCTCCAGGGCGAGGGTGTCGACATTCCCGCCGAGTTCTTGTCGATGCTGCCGTACCTGCTCACCATCATCGTTCTGGTCGTGTGGGGGAGTCGTGACCTGCAGCGCCGGGTCGGTGCCCCGGCCGCGCTCGGTATTCCCTACATTCGCGACGAGAGGTAGTCATGCACCAGGTACAGCATGCGCCGACACGGGTGCCGGCGTATCGCGCGCCGACTTCGCTCCCCGAGGCGCTGGCGATTCTCGCCCGGCACGGAAGCTCGGCTCGGGTGATCGCGGGGGGAACCGACCTGCTGATCGAGCTCGACCAGGGTGCCCACGCCGGTGTCGACCTCCTGGTCGATCTCAGTCGGATGGCGGGGGCGGCCGAGATCACCCGCGCGTCCGACGGATCGCTTCGGCTCGGTCCGCTGGTGACGCACAATCAGGTCGTGGCGTCGGCGGAGTGCCGCAGGGTCGCGCTCCCGCTGGCTCAGGCCTGTCTCGAGGTCGGTTCGCCGCAGCTGCGCAACCGGGCGACCGTCGTCGGCAACGTGGTCACGGCCAGCCCGGCCAACGACACCATCTCGGCGCTCCTCGCCCTCGACGCGTCGATCGAGCTCGCGTCGGCCGCTCGGGGCACCCGGGTCGTGACGATCGTCGACTTCTTCACCGGTTTTCGCCAGACGGCGTGCGAGCCCGACGAGCTGGTGACCGGGGTGATCATCCCACCCCTCGCGGCCGACCAGCGTTCGGTCTACGTGAAGTCGGGTCTTCGTCGGGCCCAGGCGATCTCCGTGGTCCACCTGGCCGTGGTGCTGCGCATCGACGACACCGGTTCGGTCACCGATGCTCGATTCGCGCTCGGTTCGGTCGCCCCCACGGTGATTCTCGTCGACGACGTCGACGCCGTGTTGCGCGGTCGGCCCCTCGACGATGCCGCAATCGTCGAGGCCGCCGCTGCTGCCGCCCGGGCATCGACTCCGATCGACGATGTCCGCGCCACGGCCGAATACCGCCGCGACCAGGTCGAGGTCATGACCCGTCGGGCGCTCGTATCGCTTCGTGACGGCACCGGCGCCCAGACCTGGCCGACCGATGTGCCCCTGTTGTGGACCAACGGGTTCGACGGACGGTTTCCCCCCGCCGAGACGGCTGTCGAGCTGATCACAGGCGACACGATCGACGCGACCATCAACGGCACGGCAGTTTCGGAGTCGGGCGGTGTGGGCTCGACATTGCTCGACTGGCTACGCGATCAGGTGCGGCTCTCGGGCACCAAGGAAGGCTGCGCCGAGGGCGAGTGCGGTTCGTGCACGGTGCACCTCGACGGTGCCGCCGTGATGAGCTGTCTGGTTCCTGCCGCTCGTGCCCACGGTGCCGTGATCACGACGGTGGAAGGCCTGGCCGATCCCGACGGGGCGCTGCACGCCGTGCAGGAAGCGTTCGTTGCGTGCGCGGCCGTGCAGTGCGGCTTCTGCACGCCGGGTCTGCTCATGTCGGCGGCGGCGCTGCTCTACGAGCACCCGCACCCCTCCGACGACCAGATCACGGCGGGTCTGGCCGGCAACCTCTGTCGGTGCACCGGGTACTACTCGATCAGAGCTGCCGTCGAGCGGGCGGCATCGAGGTCGACGTCGTGACCGTCGGTACGAGCTCGCAACGCGTCGATGCCGAGGCCAAGGTCCGCGGCACGGCCGCGTATCCCGCCGATCGCATCCCGACCGATGCGCTGGTGGCCAGGGTCGTGTTCACCGACCAGCCCCACGCGCGAGTGGTTCGTCTCGACACCTCGGCCGCCGAGGCGGTCGATGGCGTGGTTGCGGTGTTCACGGCCGCCGACGTGCCCGTGAACGAGTACGGTCTCACGCTGTTCGACCAGCCGGTGTTCATCGGCGTCGAGCACAGTGGCCGCTCCGAAGTGCCGTGTGACATCAGCCGATGGGAGGCCGACCATCTCGCCCTCGTCGTCGCCGAGTCGAACGAGGCGGCCGAGGCCGGTGCCGCAGCGATCGAAGTCGAATGGGAGCAGCTTCCGCTGATGGCCGACATCGACGACGCTCTCGGGGCCGACGCCGCCCTCGTCCACGGCGAGAACGGCTTCCCCACCAACGTCTACTCCCATCTGCGCATCCGCAAGGGCGACATGGCCCGCGGTTGGGACCAGGCCGTTGCCGTGGTCGAGGCCACCTACGAGGTACCCCACCAGGAGCACGCCTTCCTCCAGCCCGAGGCGGCCCTCAGCTATGTCGACGACGACGGCCGGGTCACCGTCGAGGTGGCCGGTCAGTGGACGCACGAGGATCGTGAGCAGATCGCCCATGCGCTCGATCTTCCCGGCGAGCGGGTTCGGGTCATCTACCCGGCCATAGGGGGCGCCTTCGGTGGCCGGGAGGACATGTCGCTGCAGATCGTCATGGCGCTGGCTGCGTCGCGCCTCCATGCTCGGGGCGACTCCCGTCCCATCGGGTCACAGTGGTCCCGCGAGGAATCGATCGTCGGACACCACAAGCGGCACCGGGGCCGTATCCGTGCCAAGTGGGGCGCCGACGCCGAGGGTCGCATCACCGCGGTCGAGAGCGAGGCATGGCTCGACGCGGGCGCCTACAACTACACGACCAACAAGGTCCTGGGCAACCTGCACGTCTCCCAGGGAAGCGCCTACGAAGTGCCCAACGCCCACATCGACTCACGAGCGGTCTACACCAACACGGTTCCCGGTGGAGCCTTTCGCGGTTTCGGGGGCCCGCAGGGCTCCTTCGTCGCCGAGTGCCAGATGAACAAGCTCGCGAGTGCCCTGGGTATCGACCCGGTCGAGATCCGGCGTCGTAATGTGCTGCGCGAAGGGAGCATCGGGATCACCATGACGCCGATGCCAGCGGGCGTCTCGTTGCCGGAGGTCGTCGAGGCGTGCGCCGAGCGCTCGCGGTGGGCCGAACCGATGCGGAGCGCTCCGCCGTTCAGCCCCTTCGCCTCACTGCCACCGTCAACCGAAGCGTTGCTGCGCGGTCGGGGATTCGCGTGCTCGTTCAAGAACGTCGGCTTCTCCTTCGGGTTCCCGGAACGCTGCGATGCCGAGATCGTCCTGCACGGCGAGCCCGATGCCGAGCGGCCCGACCGGGCCGATGTGTTCCACGCCGGCGCCGACGTGGGCCAGGGGGCCCACACGGTTTTCGTGCAGATGGCAGCCGAGGCGGTGGGACTGCCGGTCGAGTCGGTCACCGGGCACTTCTCCGACACCTCGACGTCGGACGACTCGGGCTCGGCTTCGGCCAGTCGCCTCACCTTCATGTCGGGCAACTCGATCCTGGGTGCGGCCGAGGAGGCCGACAAGGCGTGGCGCGAGGGGAATCGACCGGCGATGGGCCGATTCCGGTTCGTGCCCCCACCCACCGAGGTTCTCGACCCCGAGACAGGGTTCGGCCACCCGAACTTCTGCTACGGCTACGTCGCCCAGGCGGTGGAGCTCACCGTCGATCGCGACACCGGGCACGTCGTGGTCGATCGGGTGATCAGCGCCCACGATGTCGGCCGAGCCATCAACCCCGAGCTCGTGGTCGGCCAGATCGAGGGGGCGGTGGCGCAAGGACACGGCTACGTGCTGAGTGAACGGCTGCGCGTGACCGACGGCCGGGTGCTCACGCCACGGTTGAGCAGCTATCTGATCCCGGGCATCGGCGACATCCCACGTGTGGTGGAGAGCGTGGTGCTGGAGCTGGCCGACCCGCTCGGGCCGTGGGGGGCCAGGGGAATGGCCGAGATGCCGATGATGACCTACGCCCCGGCGGTGACCGCAGCCATGTTCGACGCCACCGGCGTCTGGTTCGACGGGTTCCCGCTCACTCCCGACCGGGTGAGGGCTGCGCTCGTCGGTTGAATCGGCCTTCTCGCGCGGCGGTGTGCCTACTGTGGTGTCGCTCCCTGCGAAGGAAGGCTCATGTCGGACTCATCGGACCAGCTCAAGGATGCGTTGCTCGATGCCGTCGTTGCCCTGACGCGCCAGCGCTACACCCGAGCGTCGGCCGAGGACGGAGAGGCGTTCATCCGCGGCTACTACCTGCGGGCGGCGCCGCAGGACCTGATCGACAAGGACGCGATCGACCTGTACGGGGCGGCGGTGCGCCATGTGCGCCTGGGTGACGTCCGAGGACCGAACCAGACGCTCGTCAGGGTGTACAACCCGTACATCACCGACGACGGCTGGTCGAGCAACCACACGGTGATCGATGTCGTGTGCGAGGACATGCCCTTCATCGTCGATTCGGTCCTGGCCCTCCTCGAGCAGCAGCATCGCCAGGTGCACGTGCTCGTGCACCCCATCTTCGACGTGGTCCGGTCCGCCGACGGCACCCTCGAAGGGGTCACCGTGCAGTCGACCTCCGTATCGGCCCCGACGCCGGCCACCGCGGGGGGAGCGGAGTCGTTCCTGCACGTCGAAATCGACCGGCTCGCAGCCGGAGAGGAGCTCGAGCGGCTCCGCGACGCGGTGGAGTCGGTGATCGCCGACGTGCGAGCCGCGGTCACCGACTGGTACGCCATGCGCGAGCGGGCGCTGGCCGTGGCGGCCGAGATGGAGGCGTGGGCCGATGAGCCCCAGCCGCGGTTCGAGGCCGTGCTGGGGGAGGACCCGGTCGAGCTCGCGGCGCTACTGCGCTGGATGGAGGAGGGCTACTTCACCTTCCTCGGCTACCGCGAGTACGACCTGATCGACGACCCCGACGACCCGCAGATAATCAGCAGGCCCGCCACCGGACTGGGCATCATGCACCAGCTCGAGCCGTCGGTCCGGCATCTCGGCGTCCTCCCGGTGGAGACCACCGAGCGGGCTCGCCGGCCGAACATCCTCAACCTGACCAAGGCCAACTCCCTGTCGACGGTTCACCGATCGGTGCCGCTCGACTACGTCGGGATCAAGGAGATCTCACCCGACGGCACCGTCACCGGAGAGCGCCGATTCGTGGGGTTGTTCACCTCCGCGGTGTACAGCGGGCGGGTGACCGACATTCCGGTGGTCCGGGCCAAGGTGGCCGAGGTGGTGCGGCGGTCCGAGTTCGCCCCCGGTAGTCACGACCACAGCCGACTGGTCAACATCCTCCAGCTCCATCCCCGCGACGACCTGATCCAGATCGGCGTCGATCAGCTCGAGGCGATGGTTCTCGACATCCTCGACCTCCGTGATCGCCGCCAGGTCAGCCTGCTCGTGCGGCGCGACGACTTCGGCCGGTTCTTGTCGTGTCTGGTGTTCGTGCCTCGGGACCGGCACTCGACCGAGGTTCGCCTCGAGATCCAGCGCATCCTGCTCGAGGTGTACAACGGCACGTCGGTGCGCTTCAGCACGGTGATCTCCAACGATCCACTGGCCCGTCTGCACATCGTCATCTACTCGAAGCCGGTGCCGGCGTCGGAGCTACCCGACGTCGAGGCCGTCCAAGCCCGGCTCAGTCAGGTCATCCGCACGTGGGACGACTACCTGCGAAAGTCCCTGGTGGCCGCCCACGGTGAGGGTCAGGGTCTCGACCTGTTCGAGCGGTACCGCGGCGCGTTCTCCACGGCGTACCGGTCGAATGTGTTGGCCGAGGCGGCCGTCGACGACATCGGTCACCTCGAGGCGCTGGGCGATCAGGACCTCGACGTGGTGCTCCAGAAGCCGCTCGACGCCGACTCCAAGGTGCTCCGGTGCAAGCTCTACCGAGCCGAGGAACCGATCACGCTCAGTCAGTTCATCCCCCTGCTCCACGACCTCGGGGCGGTGGTGATCGACGAGATCCCCTTTGCCGTGCGCGTCGGGGACGAGAGCCGCCGATTCGTCTACGACATCGGCATCCGACTCGAGCACGATCTCGACCGGCACGGCCGCGGTCGCCTTCGCGAGGCGGTCCTCGCAGCGTGGAACGAAGAGGCCGAGAGCGACAGCCTCGCCCGACTCGTGACCGTTGCCGGTGCGGCCTGGGACGACGTGGCGGTGCTCCGTGCCTACGCGCGCTACCTCAATCAGCTCGGTACGCCGTTCAGCCCGACCTACGTGCGCGAGACGATCAACCGCAATCCCGAGATCGCCAGCGAGCTGATCCGGTTGTTCCATGCCCGGTTCGATCCCGATCTCCACGATCCCGAAACGGCGGCCAACGTACGGAGCGAGGTGCAGCGCGCCATCGACGACGTCGCCAGCCTCGATGCCGACCGCATCCTCCGATCGATTCTGTCGCTCATCGAGGCCACGGTCCGCACGAACAGATGGCAGGTCGACTCCGGCGAGGCCCTGCTTCCCGCGCTCGCGTTCAAGGTCGACCTGTCGCACTTCCCTGGCGCGCCGCGGCCCGTTCCGGCGGCGGAGATCTTCGTCTACAGCCCACGCACGGAAGGTGTGCACCTCCGCGCCGGCCGCACGGCTCGCGGTGGGTTGCGGTGGTCCGACCGCATGGAGGACTTCCGCACGGAAGTCCTCGGACTCATGAAGGCCCAGACCGTGAAGAACTCGGTGATCGTGCCGGCGGGCGCCAAGGGTGGTTTCGTGGTGCGGAACCTGCCCGGCGGCGATCGCGACACTGTGATGGCCGAGGTCGTCGGCTGCTATGAGACCTTCATCGGCGCCCTGCTCGATGTCACCGACAACCTGGTCGACGGAGACATCGTGACTCCCGCGAGAACCATCACCCACGACGGGCCCGACCCCTACCTCGTGGTGGCGGCCGACAAGGGAACCGCAACGTTCTCCGACATCGCCAACGAGATCGCGATCGACCGCGGGTTCTGGCTCGGCGATGCGTTCGCGTCGGGTGGGTCGTCGGGCTATGACCACAAGGCTCTCGCCATCACGGCGCGGGGAGCATGGGTGGCCGTTCGGCGCCATTTCCGGGAGCTGGGGCTCGACGTGCAAGCCAGCGAGTTCACGGTGGTGGGCGTCGGCGACATGTCGGGTGACGTCTTCGGAAACGGCATGTTGTCGAGCGACAAGATCCGTCTGGTCGCGGCCTTCGATCACCGCCACGTCTTCATCGATCCCGATCCCGATGCGGCGACCTCGAACATCGAGCGGCGACGGCTCTTCGAGATGCCCCGGTCGTCATGGGACGACTACGACCGTGCGCTGATCTCCGACGGCGGTGGCGTGTTCGCTCGGAGCGACAAGTCGATCGCCATCACCCCACCCATGCGGGCCGCGCTGGGGATCGACGACGACGTCGATCACCTCCCCCCGAACGAGGTGATCCGTGCCATCCTTCGCGCCCCCGTCGATCTGCTGTGGAACGGGGGTATCGGCACGTACGTGAAGTCGGCCACGGAGACCGACCTCGACGTCGGCGACCGCAACAACGACCACGTCCGCGTCGACGCCGTCGAGCTCCGTTGCCGCGTCCTGGCCGAGGGTGGCAATCTCGGGATCACGCAGCGGGGCCGGATCGAGTTCGCCCAGGCGGGTGGTCGGATCAACACCGACGCCATAGACAACTCGGCCGGCGTCGACTGCTCCGATCACGAGGTGAACCTCAAGATCCTCCTGGCCCAGGCCATGGCGGCCGGCGATCTGACCCTCAAACAGCGTGACGAGCTCCTGGTGGCGATGGCCGGTGACGTGACCGCGCACGTGCTCGCCGACAACCACGCCCAGACCGGCAGCCTCACCGAGGCTGTGGCCGAGGCCGCGGGCATGATCGACGTACACGTCCGGGTGATGCACTGGCTCGAGCAGCGCGTCGCGCTCGACCGTGAGCTCGAAGCGCTTCCCACCGACGAGGAGCTCGTGGCCCGCCGTGTCCACGGCGATGGTCTCACCCGACCCGAGCTCGCCGTGCTCACCGCCTACACGAAGAACCTGCTGGCCGATGAGCTCGCAGCATCGTTGCCACCCGGTGATCGTGCCTTCGACGAGCATCTCCTCGAGTACTTCCCTCCTCTCATCAGGGAACGATTCGCCGATCTGGTGGGCATCCACCCACTGCGTCAGGACATCGTCGCCACCCTCGTGGCCAACGAGCTGGTCAACCGCGGCGGCATCTCGATGGTGCACCGGCTTGCCGGCGAGACCTCCGCGACGGTGCCCGACATCGCCAGGGCCCATATCGCAGCTTGGCGCATCTACGACCTCGACACGGCCTGGACGGCCATCGACCAGGTCGACCTGCGCGTGCCGGCTGCGGTCCAGACCCGGATGCAGCTCGACGTCACCCGGCTGGGCGAGCGAGCAACCCGATGGCTCCTGAACAACGCCACCCAGCCCATCGACATCGATGCCGTGGTCTCGGTGTACGCCGAGCCCATTCGTTCGCTCTACGAGTCCTTCGGCGACTCCACCATGGCCCTCACCGAGAACGGTCAGCGCCAGCTCGCGGAGTTCGTCGCTGTCGGCGTACCCGAGGAGCTGGCCGCGCGGGTCGCAGCGATGGGGACGTCCTTCGGTTGGCTCGAGCTCGTGCGGGTGGCGAGAGCCGCCGGTGTCGGCCTCGACGTGGTTGCCACCGTGAGCTCGGCCTTCGACGAGCAGCTCAACCTGTCGTGGTTGCAGCAGCGCATCGTCGGCCTGCCCCGGCACGATCACTGGGAGACGATGGCCCGAAGCTCCCTCCGCGACGAGTTCTTCCGCTTCCACGCGGAGCTCCCAGCCGCGCTGCTCGCCCGCGATGATTGGGACCCGTCGCTGCCGCCCGCTGCTGCCGTGAAGCGGTGGTTGGCCGACAACGCCGTTGCCGCCGAGAGGTGCCGTCGCACGTTCCTCGAGATCGAGGACGCAGGCGTGTACGACCTCGCCCGGGTCGCGGTTGCCGTCCGGGCCCTGAGCCAGCTGTGCCGCACCCGCTGACCGGCGTCCGTCGAGGTAGGGGGGACCTTCGACCCTTTCGCTTTCGACCGATCCGAGGTCTGCTGGCCGGATGGAGATGCCTTCCGAAGTCGTCGATCACCTGTCCGAAGCGGAGTCGTGGGAACTGTTGAACGCGACGGAGGTGGGTCGCCTCGCCGTCAACATCGCCGGACATCCCGACATCTTTCCGATCAACTACATCGTCGACGGAAACCAGCTCGTGTTCCGGACGGCTCCGGGCACCAAGCTGGCGGGCGCGGTTCTCGGCCACTACGTCGCGTTCGAGATCGACGGCTACATGCCCGAGCGACGCGAGGCGTGGAGTGTGATCGTCAAGGGATCAGCCACCGAGATCGACGGGATGCAGGAGCGCTTCGACGCCGAGGACCTCCCCCTTTTCTCGTGGATCGCTTCACCCAAGCCCAACTTCGTCCGTATCACGCCGTCGTCGATCACCGGGCGCCGGTACCACCTGACCGACCGGTCGGAACCCGACCTGAGCTAACCGCTCGGCGGCTGGAACCGTCGGCTGATGCGACGGTGCTGCGCGAGCATCGCCTCGACGTCGTCGCTCACCAGATGGCCCTCGACGACGACCGGCGAGCCGTTCACCACCGTGTGATGGGCGCCGACGGGCCCACACCGCAACCAGCCTTCGACGGGATCATCGAGTACGCCGGCAAAGGCGGGTCCGTCGAGCTTCCACGCCACGAGATCACCCACCGAACCGACCGACAGTTCGCCGAGCTCGCCGGCCCGGCCGAGGCACTTGGCCCCGCCGCGCGTGGCGATCTCGAGCGCGGTGCGAGCCGGCATGGCGTGGGCGCCGTTGCGGAGCTTGCCCAACAACATGGTCAGACGCGTCTCCTGCCACAGCGACGCGGCGTCGGCTGACGACGAGCCGTCGCAGCCGAGGCCCACCGGCGAGCCGGCAGCGAGGTAGTCGACCACGGGTGCGATGCCCGACGAGAGGATGAGGTTCGAGCTGGGACAGTGCGCGATTCCGACGCCGGCCGCGCCGAGTCGTCGAACCTCCGCCGGGTCGGGCGTCACGCAGTGCGCCGCCCAGCTGCGATCGGTCATCCAGCCCACGTCCTCGTAGTGGTCGACGCAGCGGCGACCGAAGCGCTCCATCGAGAACGCGTCGTCCTCGGCGTTCTCGGCGAGATGGGTGTGCAGGCGCACGTCGAGGCGCTCGGCCAGTTCGGCGGCCCGTTCCATCAGGCCGGGGGTGACGGTGAAGGGGGAACAGGGGGCGAGCGCGACGCGGACCATGGCACCGTGGCCGCGGTCGTGGTGGGCTCGGACCAGTCGTTCGCCCTCGGCGAGGATGAAGTCCTCGTCGCGTACGGCATCGTCGGGTGGGAGCCCGCCGTCCTTCTGCGAGAGGCTCATCGAGCCGTGGGTGGGGTGGAAACGCATTCCCAGGTCGGTGGCGGCGGCAATCTCGGCGCCGATGAGATCACCCGCTCGGGCGGGGTGGATGTAGTGGTGATCGGTCGAGGTCGTGCAGCCACCGAGGGCGAGCTCGGCCAGACCGACCCACGCCGCGGTGTACACGGCTTCCTCGTCGAGGTTGGCCGTCCACCGCGGGTACAGGATCTGGAGCCACCCGAACAGCGACTCCGAGGTCATGGGCGGATAAGCGCGGGTGAGGTTCTGGAACAGGTGATGATGGGTGTTGACCAGGCCGGGCGTCACCAGACAGCCGGCCGCCGACAGGCGCTGCGTCGCAGCGGGTCGGGTATCGCTCGGCCCGCCGATGGCAGACACGAGGCCGTCGGTCACGGCGACCCAGCCGCCGCGGATCTCGCGCCGGTCGTCGTCGACGGTGGCGAGGAGCTCGGCATCGTGCACGAGCAGGTCGGCGGTGTTCACAGCCGGCTCACGAGCTCACAGACCGAGATCCTTGGCGATGATCGTCTTCATGATCTCGTTGGTACCGCCGTAGATGGGCGTCACCCGCGCGTCGGCAAAGGCCCGGGCTATCGGGTATTCGAGCATGTAGCCGTACCCGCCGAACAGCTGGAGACAGCGGTCGACGGCCCGGTTCTGCAACGACGTGGTCCAGTACTTGGCTTGGGCCGCCTTGGCGTCGGTGAGGTCGCCCTCGATGAGCTCGATGGTGCATTCGTTGACGAACGCCTGCGTGACGTCGACCTCGGTCTGCACCTCGGCCAGCACGAACTTGGTGTTCTGGAACGACGAGACGGGCTTCCCGAAGGCCATGCGTTCCTTGGTGTAGTCGACGGCCCAGCGCACGGCCTGGCGGGCCACCGCGACTCCGGTGACCGCGATGCTCATGCGCTCCTGCGGGAGGTTGGCCGTGAGGTACCGAAAGCCCTGGCCCTCCTCGCCGAGCAGGTTGGCGGCGGGCACGCGCACGTCGCTGAAGAACAGCTCGGCGGTGTCCTGAGCGTGCATGCCGATCTTGTCGAGGTTGCGACCGCGCTCGAAGCCGGGCATGCCGCGCTCGACCACGAGCAGGCTCATCCCCGCGTGACGCTCGCTGGGATCGGTCTTGGCGACCACGACCACGAGGTCGGAGTTGATGCCGTTGGTGATGAAGGTCTTCGAGCCGTTGAGGACGTACTCGTCGCCGTCGCGAATCGCCGTGGTCGCCACTCCGGCGAGGTCGGAGCCAGTGCCGGGCTCGGTCATGGCGATGGCCAGGATCAGCTCTCCGCTCGCTATGCCCGGCAGCCACCGCTCGGCTTGTTCGCGGGTGCAGTACTCGACGAAGTAGGGGAGCGTCACGTCGGTGTGCAGCGGGAACCCGGCACCGCTGCCGCCCACCCCTGCGTAGGCGAGCTCTTCGTCGATGATCTGGTTGAAGCGGAAGTCGTTCACCCCGCCGCCGCCGAACTCTTCGGGCACCGCCATCCCGAGGAAGCCGTGTTTGCCGGCCTCGGCGAACAGCTCTCGCGGCACGATGCCCGCCCGCTCCCATTCATCGACATTGGGCACGATGGTGTCGTCGACCCACGCACGGAAGCTCTGGCGGAAGAGCTCGTGGGTGTCGTCGAAGATGGTCATCGGGTCAGCGGGTCGGGTGCAGGTCGGATGCCGTCTTGACCCCCGGACGATCGAGGAGCTCGACGGGAGTCTCGTCGAGCCGACCGCCCTCGGCCAGTGCCTCGGTGAGCAGGTCGGCGACCTGTCGGTCGCTGACGATCTCGAAGCCGGCATCGACGATCATCTGGTAGGTGCGGGCCACGGCCTCACCCTTGGCGTTCAGGTATCCGTCGAGGAAGAGCGAGTTGGCCGGGTACAGCGAGAGCACCTCCAGGGAGCGGAGATGGAACTCCCGGCCGGCGGTGCACCGGACCTCGGCTGCCGGGTTGGTGAACCGGAACATGGCGAGGACCCGCAGGCAGTATTGGGGGGTGAGGCCGGTGGCCTCCTGCAACACGTTGCCCTCGAAGGGCAGGAGGAAGTTGACCGGGATCGACTCGCTCTCGAGCGTGCGCAGGGTCTTGGCGATCTCGATGAGGTCGGTCGGCGGTTCGCCCATTCCGGCGATGAGTCCCGAGCAGGTCTCGATGCCGTTGCGCTTGGCCGCCCGCAGCGTGTCGATGCGGTCTTGGTAGGTGTGGGTGGTGCAGATCTCGGCGTAGTGCTCCTCGCTGGTGTTGAGGTTGTGATTCAGCCGATCGAGGCCGGCCGCGGCCAGCACCGCCGCCTTGTCGTCGTCGAGAAGGCCCGCCGAGACGCAGACCTCGAGGGGGTAGGTCTCCTTGATGCGCCGGACCAGGTGGGCCAGCTGCTCGGTGCCCTTCTTCGACGGTCCTCGGCCCGACATGACCAGGCAGTAGCGGAATGCCCCGGCCTCGTAGGCGCGCTGGGCCTCGTCGAGGATCTCGTCGTCGTCCTTCATCGAGTACTCCTCGATGGGAGCCTCACTGGTGCGGGCCTGGCTGCAGTACGAGCAGTCCTCGGGGCACTTGCCGTTCTGGGCGTTGTTCAGCACGTGCACCTGCACGGTCTTGCCCCAGTGGGCGTGGCGCACCTCATAGGCGGCGTTGAGGAGCGGCAGGAGATCGACGGCCGGATCGGTGAGGATCGCCAGACAGCGGTCGTCGGCGAGGTCGACACCGGCCAGGGCGTCGTCGGCAAGGCGGCGGTAGAAGGAAGGTTCCATTGCCTTCGAATCTAGGCGGTGGGCGTCGCCGGCACTCAGTCGACCGTGGCCGTGTCGTGGGGAAGCGAGCCACGCGCGGCCCGGAGGTAGGCATAGGGCGTCTCGTAGCCGAGGTTCGAGACGCGCGAGGTGTAGACGTCGGCGTACTTCTCGACCTGGCGGGCGAAGAGGCTCTTGTCGTTTCCGCCGCGCATCAGGGGCCCCCAGTGCTGGTTGCCGAGCAATCCGGATCGCCGGGCCAGCGGCGAGATGCGTCGGTCGAGGGCGATGGCCTCGCTGGTGGCGCGGTCGAGCTCGGACGTGAGCTCAGGGTTCCCTCGGTCACGATCCCGTCGCAGCCGCAACTGGGCCTGGAGCCGATCGGCGGCGACCTTGGCTCGCATGAGCCCGACCAGCTCGGTCTGCTG
This sequence comes from Acidimicrobiales bacterium, assembly GCA_024638845.1. GTDB lineage: Bacteria > Actinomycetota > Acidimicrobiia > Acidimicrobiales > JAHEJN01 > JAHEJN01. The sequence continues at coordinate 17,526 of JAHEJN010000043.1, forward strand.
GGGCGCAAAGGCCGCAGCGGCGCGGATCTCGTCCTCGAGCTCGCGGGCGACGAGGGCGGTGCGCCAGCGCAGCACGTCCTTGGTCACGTGGACGTCGCCGAACAGGTGATCGCCGACGTACAGGAGCTGTGAGGCCGACAACCCGAGGCTCGACTCGACGGCCCGGGCGTTACCGCCGAAGTACACGTGACCGGGCTCGATGGCCTCCCAGTGGGGTCGGAGCAGCGATTCCTCCTCGTCGACGACGAGGTACAGGGGATCGGAGCCCGCGAAGAACCGGGGCTTGTTGGCCGACACGATCACGACGTCGAACAGGTCGCGCCAGCTGGTCCCGGGCGAGCAGTACCGATCGAGGCAGTACGCCATCATGTGGCGGGTGTAGAACCACTCGGAATTGGTGATGAGCAGCAGCTGCTTGCCGGCCAGACGCAAGTCGGTCAGCGTGGCCGCCAGATCGGGGTCGTGATCGACGAAGGTGTCGGGATCGGCGAGGATCTCGGCCTTGAGCGCCCCCTGCGTGTGCGACTCGTTGAGCGCGTCTTCGATGGCCCGGTAGACGTCGGCGTAGCTGCGGGCGCCCCGAAGCGGTTCCTGGTCGTGCAGATCGACCAACTGGGTCCACAGGCTGGCGCGGGAGATCTCGAAGAGGGTGTTCATGAACGTGAACCGTTCCTCGGCGAGATCGACCACGACCTCCTGGTAGGCGCTTCGCACGGCGTCGAAATCGAGGAGCTCGTTGCCGTGCTGGGCTCGAACCACGTAGCCGAAGCGGGTGGCCTTGACCAGGTTGCCGAGCTCGATGTCGAAGGTCAGGCCCAGGCTGAAGCTCGTGGGGTCGAAGACGAGGTCGGCCACGGGCCAGTCGCGCTCGGCGAGGATGGCGCGGGCGTGCTCGAACGCCGCGCCTTCCCACTTGTCGGAGAAGTAGTGGATGAGCGTGTAGTCCATGTCGAACCCGATGGCCTGCACGCTGCGCAGGTTGAGGGTGCGATTGCAGAAGATGCCACGCTCTGGTGGCGGCGGAGCGAAGTCGATCATCGCCTTCAGCCTCGCGCACCCTGGAGGGTACTGTGCGCCCAATGCATGTAGGGACCGTGTTCTCCCAGGCCGACAGCGGAACCGATGCCGAAGCGATTCGTCGGTGGGCGTTGCGGGCCGAGGCCGCGGGATTCCACCATCTGATGGCGTATGACCACGTCCTCGGCGCAACCCTCGAGAAGCTCGGACCCGGCCCCTTCGGCATCTTCCCGACTCCGGCCTACACGATCGATCACACCTTCCACGAGATCCTGACCCTCTTCTCCCACCTCGCCGGCGTCACGTCGACCATCGAGTTCGTCAGCAGCGTGATCGTCGTACCCCAGCGTCAGGCGCCGCTCGTCGCCAAGCAGATCGCCACCGTCGACCGCCTCTCGAACCAGCGCCTCAACGTGGCCATGGGCGTCGGATGGAACCGGGCCGAGTACGAGGGCCTCGGGGTCGACTTCTCGCAGCGGACCGCGATCGTCGAAGAGCAGTTCGACGTGATCCGCAAGCTGCTGACCGAGCCGGTCGTGAACTTCGATGGCCGATTCCACGTCCTCGACGGTGTCGGGATCAACCCCCTGCCCGATCGACGAATACCCCTTTGGATGGGCAGCGGCGCGGCCGAGCCGGTCCTGCAACGGGTGGCTCGAGTGGCCGACGGGTGGATGCCCCTGCTCATCGCCGGCATGGACGAGCTGGCCATGGGCGACAGCGTCCGGCGCCTGCACCAGATCTGCGAGGACAACGGACGCGACCCATCGACCATGCCCATCTGGGGGAAGCTCTACATCGACGGCACCGACGCGTGGAAGCCCGAGGCGGCGACGGCGGCCGAGCTCGACTACGACTACCTCACTGTCGGGTTCAATCGGGTGGCGATCCCCGGTCGAACCCACGACGACCATCTCGATCTGGTGATCGACACCATCGACGACATCAAGGCGTTCATCGGATCACCGCCCCATACTGAACGGCTATGACCGCCCCCGAGTCTGCCGTACCGCCGCCGTCGAACTTCATCCGTGACATCGTCGTGGCCGACCTCGAAGCGGGAACCTTCGCGGGTCGCGTGACGACCCGCTTTCCGCCCGAGCCCAACGGCTACCTGCACATCGGCCACGCCAAGGCCATCAGCCTCGACTACGGGATCGCGGCCGAGTTCGGCGGCGTGTGTAACCTGCGCTTCGACGACACCAACCCCGATACGGAGGAGACGAGCTTCGTCGAGGGCATCATCGCCGATCTTCGCTGGCTGGGCTATCCCGTCGAGTCCGACCCGCTGTACGCGAGCGACTACTTCGAGCAGCTCTACGAATGGGCCGAGCTGTTGATCGGCAAGAGGCTGGCCTATGTCGATGACCAGGATGGTGACACCATCTCCGAGCAGCGAGGTGGATTCGGACGACCCGGTATCGAGAGCCCCTTTCGGAACCGACCCGTCGAGGAGAACCTCGACTTGTTCCGGCGCATGCGAGCCGGCGAGTTCGCGGAGGGCGCCCGGGTGCTGCGAGCCAAGATCGACATGCAGCACCAGAACATGCAGATGCGTGATCCGATCATGTACCGCATCCGCGCCGCCCATCACCATCGAACCCACGACGCGTGGAACATCTATCCCACCTACGACTGGGCCCATGGCCAGAGCGATGCCATCGAGGGTGTCACCCACTCGTTGTGCACCCTCGAGTTCGACAGCAACCGCGAGCTCTACGACTGGTACCTGTCGCACCTGCCGTTGCCGTTCGAGGCGCCGAAGCAGATCGAGTTCGCCCGCCTCGAGCTCACCCACACCGTCATGGCGAAGCGCAAGCTCGCGCGATTGGTGGCCGACGGAATCGTCGACGGGTGGGACGACCCGCGTCTGCCGACTCTGCGCGGGCTGCGCCGGCGCGGCTATCCGGCGGTGGCGATCCGCGACTTCGCCACGTTCATCGGCGCAGCGCGCACGAACAGCCGCCACGAGATCGAGCTGCTCGAGTCGTTCGTGCGCAGGGAGCTCAACCGGGTGGCCCAGCGACGCATGGCGGTGCTCGAACCGCTGAAGCTGGTGATAACCAATTGGCCAACCGATGACCGCGGCAGCCCGGTGGTCGAGCACTTCGAGATCGCCAACAACCCCGAGAACGCCGACGACGGCGTGCGTTCGGTGGCCTTCACGGGGGAGCTGTTCATCGAGCGCGACGACTTCATGGTGGATCCGCCGAAGAAGTTCTTTCGGCTGTCGCCGGGCGTCGAGGTGCGGCTTCGCGGCGCCTACTTCGTCACCGCCACCGACTTCGTGACCGATGCTTCCGGCGCGGTCGTCGAGGTCCACGCCACCTACGATCCCGAGACCGTCGGCGGTTCGGCCCCCGACGGGCGCAAGGTGAAGTCGACGATGCACTGGGTGTCGGCGGATCATGCCCTCGATGCGCGTGTCGCGCTCTACGAACGCCTGTTCTCGGCCGAGGTACCGGGCGAGGCGACGGGCGACGTGTTCGACGATCTCGACCCCGAGTCGCGTCGGATGCTGACCGAATGCAAGCTCGAGTCGGCGCTGGCCGAGACGCCCGGTGGCGAGGTGGTGCAGTTCGAGCGCGTTGGCTACTTCGCGCTCGATCTCCGTGAGCCGATGCTCTTCCATCGCACCGTCGGTCTCCGCGACGAATGGGCCAACATCCAGAGGCGCCGGTAGAAGTCGCGGTCAAAAGGCTCATCTCCGGTGGTCCTCGTGCCGATTGCATTGTGGGAACGCAGGAGGTCTCGATGGTCACCCCCCTTGACGAGCTATTGGCGAAGATGGTCGAGGTCGGCGCGTCCGATCTTCACCTGAAGGTCGGCTCGCCTCCGGTAGTCCGCATTGCGGGAGATCTCCACCCGACGAAGCTGCCCGCCCTGCTACCCGACGACACCATCACCTACGCCGAGAGCATCTTCACGCCGAAGGCGTCGGCCACCTTCCGAGCGACGAGCGAAGCCAACTTCGCCTACGGTCGACGCGAATTCGGTCGGTTCCGGGTGAACGTGTTCCGGCAACGCGGCTCGGTGGGTGTGGTGATGCGTCGGGTTCTGCACGAGTTGCCCACCTTCGAGGAGCTCGGACTGCCGCCTGCGTTGGGCCACCTTCGGACCGCGAAGAGCGGACTGGTGATCGTGGCGGGCCCGGCGAGCTCGGGTAAGACGACGACCATCGCCTCGATGCTCGACCACATCAACCGGACTCGTGCAGTGAACATCATGACTTTCGAGGATCCGATCGAGGTCGTCCACACCGACCAGATGGCGATCGTGTCGCAACGAGAGATCGGGATGGACACCGAGACCTACGCCACAGCACTCGAGAACGTTCTGCGTCAAGACCCCGATGTGATCTTGATCGACCGGATGAAGGACGCGGCGACGGTGCGGGCGGTGTTGTCCGCCGCGGAGATGGGTCGCCTGGTCTTCGCGTGCATGTCGACCGTCGATGCGGTGGAGACCGTCACGCGGATACTCGACTTCTTCCCCGAGCACCTCCAGAAGCCGATTCGTTCGCAGCTCGCCGGCCAGATGCTGGCGGTGGTCTGCCAGCGGCTCCTCGAACGAGCCGATGGTCAGGGCATGGTGCCTGCGGTCGAATACCTGCAGCGCAGCGAAGACCTGAGCGAGGTGATCGTCCGGGCCAAGCGACCGTCGCGGCTGGTGGAGATCATGGAGCAGCCCGGCTCGAACATGCAGACCTACGACCAGTCGATCGCCGGGCTGTACACCTCGGGACTCATCAGCTACGAGACGGCCGCAGCCGCCCTGGTCGACGGCGACGTCCTGAGGCGCATCCCCGAAGCCGATGCCCGTCTGTCCGAACCGGCGAAGGTGGAGCCCACCATTCCCGAACCGGTGCCGATGACCTCCGTGGCCGACGAGCAGGATCGCGAGCCCGAGTACGAGCCGGAGCCGGTTGTCGAGCCGGAGCCCATTCCCGAACCGGTGCCGATGACCTCCGTGGCCGACGAGCAGGATCAGGAGCCGGAGTCCGAGCCGGAGCCGGTTGCGGAGCCGGAGTCCGAGCCGGAGCCGGTTGCCGAGCAGGAGTCCGAGCCCGAGCCGGTTGCCGAGCCGGAGCCCGAGCCGGTTGCCGAGCAGGAGCCGGTTGCTCCGGCGCCCGACCTCTCGACCCTCCCGCCGCCACCTGCGTTCACGGGGGTCGGAATCACCTCGTTCGACTGAGCCGGGTCGATCGGCCCATAGTGGCCGAAATTCACCCATTCGGCCCTGAGAGCAATCAGTCGATCACCTGTTCATAGCCCCGTCGGGTGCCCACCCGACCCCAGTATCAGGAGAGTCTCCTATGACGAAGTGGCGCGAGACAACGCCGGAATCCGTCCAGCGGGAAGTCGACTCGCTCGTCCGGGTCGCTCTCGGCGTCGCTCAACAACGACTGTCGACCAACGGGTCGCTGCAGCATGGGCTGGTCACCTCCGATCTCGACGGCAATCTCGAGGTCGAGCGGGAAGAGCCGTTGGCACCGTCGGAGTCGCTCACCGGTCGGTTGCATCGCACCCCCGAGCAGTTCCGGGCGGCTGCCGTCATCTCGACACAACGGGATTCCGGCGCCGAGCTGGTAACCATCCACGTCGAGCATTGCGAAGGGGTCGCCCTCGAGCTCACCGCACGATGGGAGGTGGTCGGCCTCAACGGTGAGGTCGCCATGGGCCGAGTCTCCTCGACCGAGGCCGAGCTCCAGGTGTGGGCGGCCGATCTCCTCAAGGCCGTCTGAGCCCCGGACGCGCAATGTGGCGTCCACCCGCAGGTGAACGCCACATCGGCTGAGGGGACTTGTCGATCAGGCGGGGGGCAGCAGCACCGCATCGATCACGTGGATGATGCCGTTGCTGGCCATGATGTCGGTGGTGATCACGTTGGCGTCGTTGACCATGACGTTCTCGCCGTCGATGGAGATCGTAACGGTTGCACCGTTGACCGTTTCGACTTCCTGGCCGTCGAGGGTGACGACATCGGAGGCCGGAACCGCGCCGGGCACCACGTGGTAGGTGAGGATGCCACCCAGGTCGGGGTTGGCGAGGAGCTCCTCGGCGGTCACGCCCAGATCCGCGAGAGCAGCCTCGAAGGCCGCATCGGTCGGGGCGAACACCGTGAAGGGGCCCTCACCCGAGAGGGTGTCGACCAGACCAGCGGCCTGAACCGCGGCGACGAGCGTCGTGAAGTCGCCGGCGCCGACGGCGACGTCGACGATGGTTCCGGGGGTGCTTTCGCTGTCGTCCATCGCCTCGTCGTCGGTCGCCTCGTCCTCGGCCGCCGGCGCATCGGCAACGGCAGTGGGCTCGTCGCTCCCGCAGGCGGCGGCGATGAGAGCGAAGGCGAACAGCAGGGCGAACAACCGAACGAGCTTGGTACGCATGGGGGGTCTCCAGGATTGGTGGACAGTTGCTCGTACTTCGCGGTCGAAACAGTTCTTGGATGCATCCGGACAACGTGACATCAGTCACCACTCGTCGACCGGGCGGGCCGGGCCTGTCAGGCTGAGCGGCGATGGCGCGTGTCGAGGAACCGGTCGAGTCGATCAGTGCGGTGACGTTGTTCACCGCCGACATGTCGCGTGCCTGTTCGTTCTACGACTCACTCGGCTTCGTTCGCGCCCACGGCGGTCCTGGTGCAGCCTTCACGAGCTATCGGGCCGGCTCGGGTTTCCTCAACCTGCAGCTCGCGCCGACCTGGCCGGGCGAGCGCATCTGGGGTCGCACCATCTTCTGGGTCGACGACGTCGACGCGATGCACGCCAGGGCCGTCGCGGCCGGCCACACGCCAGAGGCGCAGCCCGCCGACGCGCCATGGGGCGAGCGCTACTTCCACCTGCTCGATCCCGACGGCCACGAGCTGAGCTTCGCCCGGCCCCTCTCGTGAGCGCTCGCCGGCCCTGGCTCCGACGGTGGTGGCCGCTGATCAGCGGTTCGCCGGTTCCTGGCGGTAGAAATCGACCAGAGCTCCGTAGAGCTCGGGCTTGGCGTCTCGTAGCGTCGACGGCGTGCAGAAGAAGGCTTCGGTGGCCACGGCGAAGAACTCGGCGGGGCTGCTCCACGCGTACGCCCGGAGCGCGGCATCCGACGGGCGTGACTCGGCCCGTTCGAACTCGTCGGTCAGAATGGCGGCCCATCGGCTGAGGTCGCCGCCCCGCAGGGGTGGGGTGCCGTCGCTGTAGCCGTCGCTCATGTCGATCTTGTGGGCGAGCTCGTGGATCACCACATTGCGCCCCGTCTCGGGGCGGCGACTGTCGGCGAGGGCGGAGTCCCAGGCCAGCGAAAGCGGTCCGGTATTGGCCGATGCCAGGCCGACCACGGCCATGGGGTGGTCGGACACGACGCTGCCGACGGGTCCGGCTCGGCGCCCGGTCGTGACGCTCGCCGTCGGTCGGACGATGATCGACTGCACGTTGCGGTATACGTCGATGCCGAGCTCGAGGATCGGAATGGCGGCGTTGGCTGCGATGGTCACCAGCACGTCGTCGCCGAGCTCGAGCCCGGCGACGGGCTCCCAGCGTTTCGTCGCAATGAGCTCGCTCGTCAACTGACGATGCCGTGAGCGCAGGTCGTCGCCCAGCGCGGTGGCCAGGACGACGTTACGT
>JAHEJN010000128.1 GCA_024638845.1 Acidimicrobiales bacterium
CCGCGATGCTCACCCCCGGTCACCGGCGGCCGATGGGAGAAGCAATGACCGCCGAACGGCTGCGCCGGCTCGCCACCGGGATGAGAACACCACGCGCTCTCGTCGTCGCGTTCGCAGGGGCAGCCCTGGCGCTCGGGCTGTGGGTCGGCGGCGCCGACGACGCGGGCAATCAACCGGCAGCCGACGTCGTCGTCGCAGCCGCCGACGACGCGCCGAACCAGGCTGCGCCGGCTCCGGCCCCGACCCCCCAACCAACACCGGCGGCCACGCCTGCGCCCACTCCGCGACCGACCCCTACGCCGTGGAGGATCTCGCTGCCAACGCCCACCCCCACGCCGACGCCCCGGACGGCCGTGCCGCCGCCGCAGGTCTACGTGGGCATCGTCGCCAAGCTCGGCCTCGACCAGATCGTGGCCGAGGCGGCTGCGCCGGCGCCGCCTGCCGTCCCGGCCGGAACCAATCCACTCACCGGCGTCCCGGCCACGGGCTCGATCGGCCGAGCCGCGATGCTGGTGAAGCTCGACAACGTGGTTGCGGCCCGGCCCCAGGAAGGGGTGGGGTCGGCCGAGATCGTGTACGAGGAGATGGTGGAGGGCGGGCTGACGCGACTGGCGGCGGTGTTCCTCGAACGAGACACCGGTCTGGGCCCGGTTCGCTCGGGGCGCACCACCGACATCGGGCTGGCGGCCAACCTCAACACTCCGCTGTTCGCGTACTCCGGGGCCAACACGCCCACCGAAGCCCTGTTGGCCGACGCCGCGATCGTGAATCGGGGCCCGGCTCACGTCTCGTATCGCCGGTCGGGCTCACGGCGGGCACCGCACGACCTCATGACCGACGCGAGCTCGATCCGAAGCGGCACCGGGGGGGCAGCGCCGCCCACCATGTTCGTCTTCTCGACCGACCCGCCCACCGGCGGCGCGCCGACGCAGTCCTTCACCGTCGGATTCCCCGCCACCTCCGTCGGCTGGTCGTGGGACGGCACCGGTTGGCTCCGAACACAGGACGGCTCTCCGCACCTCGATGCCCTCTCGGGGACCCAGGTGCGGGCGGCGACGGTGATCGTCCAGCACACCCGGTACGTCGACTCGGGGCTGGGCACGCCCGAGGGCGTCACCGTGGGCACCGGCCGGGCCCGGATCTACACCAACGGGGTGTCCGTCGCCGCCACCTGGACCCGCCCGTCGCTGCGGTCGGTCACCACCTACACCAACGCTTCCGGCGCCCACATCCCCGTCAACCCCGGCTCCACGTGGATCGAACTGATACCCGATTAGCGGCTCGGCGTTATGACCTAGGGCTCTATCCCTCGGCCGGCCGCAGTGCGACGGTCACCGTGGAGGTGATGGTCATGGCGGCGCGTCATCGTCTTTCGGCACGAGCTCGTGCGGTTGCCTGTGCCGCGCTGGTCGCCCTTGTTTCGGCGACGTGCTCGTCGGATGCGCCCACCATCACCGCCGGACCCACGACTGCTCCAACCGTCGACGCGACAGTGGAGACGGCACCGCCGACCCAGGACGAGCCCGTCGCGCCGCCCGAACTGGGCCCGACGGCGGTGGGCGTGGCCACCCGTCTCCCGGTCATCGATGTCGAGTGGACGACCGCCGAGCTCGATCTGCCCGAGACTGCGTCGGGCACCTGGCTCTCCCGAGTGGTTCTCGACGGTGACGCGATCACGGCGTTCGGTTTCGCCTGGGACGCGGACAGCCGACAGACCGTCCACACCTTCCGCTCGACCGGCGACACCGACTGGACACACTCCGCCACGCAGCTGCCGAGCGGGCAGGCCATGAACGACATCGTCCGGACCGGCGGCCGGATCGTCGGGATCGGCAACAGCTGGGGCGAGGCCGGTTCCGAGCCGCTGCTGTGGTTTGCCGACGACGACGGCGGGTGGGACACCGTCGACCTGGCCACGGCTGGGCTCGATCTCACCGACACCTACCTCGTCTCCGTGGCCGCCAGCGGCGCCGGCATCGTGGTCGGAGCCAGCCGAGAACACTACGAAGCCACGGCCAACCTCGCCTTCGAAACCGACGGCTACCGCTTCGAACAGAACGACCGTGACGGCACGTATGTCCTCTACCACGTGGCAACGGGACGAATCGTGAGCAGCGGCGAGGTGGGCGATCTGTTCCCCTCGAGCGACGAGGGCCAGATCATCCGCGACGGCGATTCCGGTGTCGTCCTGACCGTCGTGCCATGGGACGTGTGGTCCCAGATGTTCCCGCACGGTTCGCCACTGCCGATCCCGGCCGACATCGACCCGCTCGGCCCGACCACCGAACCCATCGAATGGGACGGATACCTGATCGTCGTCGATGAAGTGAACGGCTGGTTCGAGGTGAGCGACGCCGCCACCGGTCTGATCGTGACCTCGGGTCCTCTCGACGATCTGTTCCGAGGCCCGGGACCGACCTTCGTCGACGTCGCGACCGGTGAGGTCGTGCTCGAGTTCAGCTGGGAGGAATGGGACCAGCACATCAGCGATGCCTACTTCGCGTCCGAAGCGCTGCACGTTCCGCACGTATCCGAACAGATGATCCTGTACTCGCCCGACGGCCTGCAGTGGTCCGAGCAGATCCTGAGCACCGACGAGAACACGCACCTCGAATCGGTGGTGAGCGTGGGTGACCGGTTCGTGGCGAGCCTGGTGGAGCACTTTGGCTTCGGTTCGGCACGGCGGGCCCATGTGTCAGCCGATGGCGTCACCTGGACCGAGGAAGCGGTCGAGTACGTCGACTCGCTGGGCCGGGTCGTTGCCGACGACTCGGGTGCCGTTGCCTTGTCGTTCCGGGACGCGGGTACGGAATTCGTGACCAGCGAAGACGGTCTGGCGTGGACGACGGATCTGTCCGTGGTGCCCCAGGACGCCGAGCGCACACTGTGGCTGAGTCAGGTGGCCATCGGCGACGGGGGACTGGCGGCGTTGGCCACGCTCGACCCGCCCGAGCTCGCCCGGGTTCTCACCATCACCGTCGGGTCGCGCACGGCGCGCTTCGGGATCGACGGGTCGGCCGTGGAGATCACCGACGACACGACAGGTGAAGTCCTTCTCCAACTGGGTTGGGACGAGTGGTCACAGGCCATCGAAGCTGGCACACCGACCTATACGACTTACGCCGACGAGGCGACCACGTTCTGGTCGGCCGACGGAACCGAAGTGATGACCATCACCGACGACGAGGCCTATCAGGGCTTCGACGAGCAGAGTCGGCGGTACGAGGCGGGTATCGACCACGTGCTCTTCGTGAAACGCGACGGTCAGTGGCACGAAGCGGCGCTGCCCGACGTCGACGGAGCCTCGCCCGATCAGCTTGCGCTCGGGACCGACACGGTCGTCGTCGGCCTCGTGCGCTACACCGGGGGTTTCGAGGAACCGGAGCCTACGTTGCCGCCAGGCCTCGAGCTGCTCATCGGCCGCCTGCCCGAGCTCTGAGGGGGGCGAACCGTGGCCGCCTCAGCGCAGGGGCGGACGTCCGGTCGAGATGAAGTGATCCGACTCGACGGCGTTGCGCGCCGCGAACCGCTCCAGCCGGGGCGCGGCGAGGAAGCGGGCCGCCGCGGCGAGCGGAATCGACGAGCCGATCGTTGCCGCCTCCTCGCCGGCGGCGCGAGCGGTCTTGATGAGATGGGCCTGGACGATGAACGAGCCGGCGTGGTCGTAGAGCGAGGCCTCGGCCATGGCGCGGGTGACCTCTGTCATCCCGCCGTCGAGGGCGGCGCCGACCGCGGCGGATTCATCACGACGGAGGATCGCCTCGCCGAGGCTCAGATCGCTCGGCGCGCCCTCGACCGGCGCGGCGACATGATTGCGACGCTCGCCTCGGCCGGTGTCGTGGGCCAACCACACCGTGAACAAGGCGAGGCGAGCCGCCGCAGGCGACGGGTGCACGCCCCAGGCCCAGCGGGCGGCGCGGGAATAGGTGAGCCCATGGGTGATGTCGAGCCAGCCGAAGGGATCGTCGAGCCGGAATTCGAGGTCGAGATCGTGACGGAGGAGCCGGTACGACACGGCGAGGGTCACCGCATCGAGCAGGCCCGTGACGCCGGCTCCGGCAGCCGCGAAACGAGCGGCCGCTGCAATGGGGGCCTCCGGTGCGTCGAGCAGTGTGGCGACCATGACGTCTCGTGCCGCGTCGTCGCCGGGTCCGCCCCCAGCCGCGACGGCGTCAAGGTCCACTCCGTCGAGCTCGGCCATGGCCTTGTTCATGTACGGCAGGGTGTCTTCTCTCGTGCCCCATGCGAGCGTGGCGGCGAGGTGGGGGAGCAGATGCTCGGCCTCGGTGTGGGCGACCTCGGCCAGGAGCTCGAACGCCTTCTGCGTGTAGATGGCGCCGTGGCCGTAGTCGTAGTGATGTCGGCTCACCGCCTCGATGAAGTCGGTGGCCACATCGGTCACCGGCCGACCCGAGCGCACATCGGCCACCACCCGGGCCATGGCGGCGGTGTGATCCTCGGCCTCGATCGCCGCGACCAGATCGATCGAGCCGTCGGCCTCGGGCAGCGGCCGCGCGGGGTAGGCGCGAGTTGCCTCGGCGAGACCACTCAGGGCCTGCACGATCGCAGTCTTGGCCCGCTCTCCACCGAGCTCGCCGGCCAGGGCAAGACAGTCGGCCGAGGTCGCCATCTCGTGGCCCAGGCCCCACTCGTTGCGGGGGGCACCGAGCTTCACACCTTCCCAGATGATCGCCGTGGGCGACACCGCAGTTCCGAGCAGCCGCAGCGCGTCTCGTGCCACCTGGCCCTGGTAGTCCTTCTCGATCCCACTGCGCAGGCTCGGCCACAGCACCGCGCGCTGCTCGTCGACGGTGGGCTCGACCACGGTGACGATCACTTCGTCGTCGATGACCTCGACGCCGTGGCAGGGCACGTTCTCCTCGCCGATGACGCAGACTCCATCGCTCACCCGGTACTTCCAGTTGTGCCACTGGCACGTCAACAGCTCCCCGTCGAGCGAACCGGTCACGAGTCCATAGCCCTGGTGGGGGCAGGCGTTGTCGAGGGCGTGGATTCCCGATGGTGTGCGCACCACGACGATGCGGCGCTCACCGACCCTGGCCAGCTTCATGGATCCGACGGCCAGATCGGACGCGTGGCCCACCGTCTCCCTGGTCGACCGGGCGGCGGTGCTCATGGCTCCATGATTCGAGTACCGGCAAAATTAGTCAAGACAATTCTTTCGTTAATTGGTACGGTTTGTACCGTGGTCCAGCCGGGAGAGACCAAGCGACGCATCGTCGACCAGCTCAAGCGTCGCGGCCCCCTCACCGCGGGCCATCTCGCCGCTGATCTCGACGTCACGTCGACGGCAGTACGCCAGCATCTCGACGCTCTCGTTGCCAACGGTCTGGTCGAGGCGGGCGACACCGAAGCGAGCGGCCGGCGGGGTCGCCCGGCCACCACCTGGCGGCTCACCGCTCTGGCGGCCGAGCTGTTCCCCGACCGCCACGCCGACCTCACCGTCGACCTCATCGCGGCCATCCGGGAGGCGCTGGGTGAAGCTGGTCTCGGCGCCGTGGTCCGCCGCCGCAACCAACGGCTCGAAACCGCCTACCTGGCGGCCATGGGCGACGTCGATCCCGGAGCGATGCGGGTGGCGCACCTGGCGGCACTGCGCACGAGCGAGGGGTACATGGCCGAGGTTGCGACCGTCGACGACGGGTTCGTGCTCATCGAGCACCACTGCCCGATCTGTGATGCGGCGGCTACGTGTCAGGGTCTCTGCGCAGGTGAGCTCGATCTGTTCCGTACGGTGCTCGGGCCCGACGTCGAGGTCGAGCGCACCGAGCATCTGCTGAGCGGCGACACCCGCTGTGCCTACCGCGTCACCCCGGTCTCGGGCAGGTCGGGGAAGTGACAGGCCACGAAGTGGTCGCCGTCGCCCACCCGAGCCATCTGGGGCTCGATGCGGCGACAGATGTCGTCGGCCCTGGGACAGCGAGTGTGGAACCGGCAGCCCGGCGGCGGTTCGATCGGTGAGGGGAGCTCGGTCGACAACTGGTCGACCGAGCCGGCCAGGGGATTGTCGGGATCGGGGATGGCGGCGAGGAGGATGCGGGTGTACGGATGAGCCGGGTTCTCGTACAGGGCGTCGCTATCGCCGATCTCACAGAGCTTGCCCAGGTACATCACCGCCACGCGATCGCTGATGTGCCTCACCACCGACAGGTCGTGGCTGATGAACAGCAACGTCAGGCCGTAGCGCTCCTTCATGTCCTCGAGCAGGTTGAGTATCTGAGCCTGGACCGACACGTCGAGGGCCGACACGGGCTCGTCGCACACGATCACCTTGGGGTCGAGCACGAGCGCCCGGCCGATGGAGATCCGTTGACACTGACCGCCCGAGTACTCGTGGGCTCGCTTCTCCTTGGCGACCTCGGGGTCGAGGCCGACGTCGCGGATGATGCGCTCGACCCGGTCCGCCGTGAACCCGCCGCTGCGGGCCGAACCACCCCACACCTCGACACCCTCGCTCACGATGTCGTACACCTTGCGGCGCGGGTTCAGCGACGAGATGGGATCCTGGAAGATCATCTGGATGTCGGGTCGGGCCTTGCGCAGCTCCTCGCCCTGGAGTCGGGTGAGATCGCGGCCGTCGAAGACCACGCTGCCGCTGGTCGGGCGGGGTAGCTGGATGACGGCTTTGGCGGTGGTGCTCTTGCCACATCCCGACTCGCCGACGAGGCCGAGCGTCTCCCCTTCGAGCACATCGAAGCTCACATCGCTCACGGCGTGCACGACCCGTCCCTTGCCGGCGGGGAACTCCATGACCAGGTGTTCGACCTCGAGCAACGGGTCGGCATGGTTGCGCAGGTGCGCGGTGCCCGAGCCCGCCATCAGACCCGCTCCCTCGGAGTGACCTTCAGGCCGACGACGGTCTCGCCCGCCGCTTCGTTTCGCGACCGGGCATCGGCGCCGAGATCGGTGCCGACCGGGTAGAAGCAGGCGTAACGATGGCCGTCGGAGGCCTCGGTGAGCTCGGGCGTCTCCTCGATGCACCGGGCCTGCGCGTACCGGCAGCGGGGCGCGAAGCGACAACCCGGCGGCAGGTTCACGATGTCGGGCGGCGCGCC